>CADDZH010000015.1 GCA_902812455.1 Chloroflexota bacterium
CAATAGGATAATGGCTACGGACGGGCGACCATAAAGGCCCACCCAACCACCCCGCTTCCCCGCTCGCCCCTACGATATACGTCATCCGGTTGCTGGTTTTGCACGGCTTGCCCATATGAGCAGCGCAAGCACTATCGCGACCAGCAGGAAATCGCGTGCTATGACGAGGTAGTAGTTGTGGAGGATCTGCTGGAGATCGTTATAGCTGAAAGGATAGATCAGCGTGGTGAGCAGCGCAACGGCTCCCCAACTCACCAGCCATTTCCAGTTGCTCTTGCCAACATATGCCACCAGTGGTGTTACCCAGATAAGGTACTGCGGGCTGAAGACTTTGCCGAAAGCAATCATTACCAGCAGCGTGAGCAGGCAGGTGGTTGGCAGGTCTATTTTATCTCGCCACTGGAGCCAGAATGTGTAGAGTACTCCCACTACGAGACATATCGTACTGAGCAGGCCGATCGTTGAGGACAGCGCGCTCACGATGTTCTGTGATTCGAAGGTGAAAGGATATTGAACCGGGTAACCAAAAAAGCTTCCCAGCCAGACCAGTGTTGCCGGAAATGATTCTATCTGTACGGGGCGATCAAAAAAGTAACGGAAGGGGCTAACGGTATCGGCAACATTGAGCGCGAGCGAAACAGCGGTGACTATGACGCAGATAGCGATGAAAACGCCTAAGCCGCTCCACCTACGGCTTCGATAAATCGAGCCTCTACAGCTCGTCTCCTCACCCTGGTATTGCTTCTGCTGGGCGATCAGTAGCGGTGGGAGCAGGATAGCGGGGTAGAGCTTGAGCAATGTGGCAAATGCCAGCAGCGCAAAGGCCCATTTCCATTTTCCACGCACTGCTAGCAGGACCGTTCCTAGCGTCAAAGCCCCGGTCACCAGGTCAAATCTTCCCTCTGCCGTCGCCCAGTTCCCAAGTACCAGGTAGAAAGCGAATACCAGCGCTGCCGGAAGAGAGCGGTAGCGCTTAAGCAAGAGGTAGACTGCTCCTGCGAAGAGCGCCATCCATGCTGCGAAGGTTACCTGGTACCACTGGAGCGGCGCAATCAAAGGCAGGGAGAAAGGTATCAAGGTCAGAAAAGGATATTCCGGTGGTAATGTATGCAGCGGCTGCGATGTAGACTGGCTTTCCACAAGGCGAACAAGTATTCCCGGAAAGTGATGCGCTTGCAGCTTCTGTGCCAGTGTGGAAGATGAGGTTGCCTGCAAGAATGCGCATTGCTTCGCCGGCAGCGCCGAGAGCGCGGGAGTGCCATGCCAGAACGCGACGGCATAGCATTGATACCTTGTCACATCATTATACGGATTCCAGAACTGCGTCGATGCGCCCCAGTAGAGCAGCGCTCCCATCACCACAATGACGCACACATCCAGCACATATCCCCAGCCGCCCCTTAGAGGAGTCGCTACCTTACCAGTTGCTTCCTGTGTCGCATTATTCGCGCCAGTTTTTACATCATTCAGCTTAAACATGGATATACCTTCATTTTGTACCCTATCTTGTATTCGCCTGGTTGCCCGCTTGCTCTAGTATATGGATATAGGGAATATCCTGTCAATAGAACGTACAAGAAAAGTACTCTCTGGCCTTTATGTCCTTTTTCCCGGTCAAGTTCGTTCTAATTTGTTAGGGAGATAGGACACCCGCAAGGAGTGTCCCTACCCTGAGTGCCCCTGTCCGGGTTGCTACATTTTGAAAAGGCACTATGGTATAATGGGCGTCAATCTGCAAGACAATTTAGGAACAAGCAGCATGAACTCGACCTGGCGAAAGCGTCTAGCCGTGTGGCGCAACCGGCTCTATCTCTATCCACCACCTGAACCCATGCCTCGCACGCCTTTATTCTGGCTGGCGACGGGCCTTGTTGCTCTCCTGGCTTTGCTTTTTGCTGGCTATTTTATCCTTTATCTTACCGGTCGCCATAATGCCTACATGACAAGCGCAGAAGACCTGGGCATTATGGACCAGGCCATCTGGAATACCGTGCATGGCCATATTCTTCGCCAGACCATCTGTGACGTTATCAGTGATACAAATTGTCATGGGCTGAGTGGGATTTCTCGCTTTGCTATCCACTTTGAGCCTATTCTCTTTCCGATCTCACTGCTCTACTTAGCCTGGCCCGATCCCCGAACGCTGCTTGTGTTGCAAACCGTGGTCGTAGCAAGTGGAGCCTTCCCGGCCTTCTGGCTGGTCCGCCTGCGCCTGCGCAGCGAACTGGCCGGTGTCGTTATCGCCGCCCTGTACTTGCTCTACCCGGCGCAGCAGCAGGCCACCGTTTACGATTTTCATGCCGTCACCCTCACTGCCGCGCTGCTGCTCTTCACACTGTATTTCATGTATACGCGCCGCACTGTGTTGCTCTTTGTCTTTGCTATTCTCTCGATGGCGTGTAAAGAGGAAATCCCCCTGGCCGTTGCTCTTTTCGGTCTCTGGTCGATTGTTTTCCAGCAGCGCTGGCGCAGCGGGCTGGCCCTCACGCTGCTGGCTGTTGGCTGGTTTATCCTGGCATTGTTCATCATGCACATAAGTAGCCCTGCCGGGCAGTCATTACTCATCTCGCGCTACTCGGCTCTCGGCAATACTCCGCTGCAAATCGCACGCTCTATCCTGCTGCATCCTCGCGGGATACTGCGCGAGTATGTGCTTGATCCATATCACATGCTCTACCTGCGCATCCTGCTCACCCCTGCCGCCTATCTCCCACTTTTAGCTCCCTGGGTGCTGGTACTGGCCGTTCCTTCGCTGGCCATTAACCTGCTCAGTTCCGATCCAAATATGCGTAGCGGCTACTTCCAGTACAATGCCGAAATTGTGCCGATCTTGATCTTTGCTACCATCGAGGCTATTGTGCTGATTCTGTGGGTGGCACAGTGGCTTGTGACCCAGTTGCAGGCGGTTCCCAGCAAGCAGGAGCCAGCAGAGGCGATGCAGGACGAGAAGAGAGCAGCGCATGGGAAATTTCTTGCGCCTGCGGTTCACGTTGTCCTGCTGGCCTGCATCTGCGGCCTGCTCATGTTTGACGTGCTGCGTGCAGATGCAGTGCATGGCGCTATGCCCTTCTCGTCCGTCAATATCGATGGCTTTCAGGGAGCAACTCCTCTCGTGACCACCTTCCAGTGGCCGCAAACCACGGCTCATACTGATCTGGCCCAGCGTTTTATCGATATGATTCCGCCGGATGCCAGCGTTTCGGCTCAATCGCATCTTGTGCCTCATATCAGCCAGCGGCCATATATCTATCTTTTCCCCTATGCCGACAACAGCGCCGATTACATCTTCCTGGACGTAACGGGCAATACCTACCCGTTGCTCGGCTATGCGTATGTTCAAGAGGTGAAAAAGGTCTTGTTTAGTGGAAACTATGGCGTGGTGGCAGCGCAGGATGGCTATTTGCTGCTCAAACGCGGGTTGCCGCCGCCAGGGGTCTCACCCTATTCGCCTTATAAGAGCAACAGCGATGTGGGCCAACTGGTACCGGACCTGCCGGCAAGTTTTTGCACATTTTTGCAGGATATCCAGCAGCAGGTACCTCCTTTGCAGGTGACCTTTAACGATCCAGGGACTGCGAGTGCTGTGAGCCTGGTGGGAGTAAGCATGACGCTGCCCAGGGTCTATAGCCTGCATTCTGCCGGCATGCAATTCGTTACGTATTGGAGGGTAAATGCGCCAATGACCATACCGGCAGAGTTCCTGGCGCTTGTCACCGATAAGAATGGCGTGAATCATTTTATCTCCAACGATTTTCCTGCCCTTGCCTGGTGCCCGACCACAAGCTGGAAACCTGGAACAGTATTTACGGTGGTGAGCGATAGCTTCTTGATGCCTCAGATTCCGCCTGGGGTAGCCCATGTGTCCCTTGCTCTCTTGCCTGCTACTCATCCGTTCAGTACAATAATGGATGAACAGGCGTGGTTCCGGGTGCATATTGCGCAAGCCCCCGGCTCGATCACATACGCGAATAACAAGCATGCGTTACAACTGGCGACAATTACGGTCGTTCCTTGAGGTTTTTGGGGATGAGAACAGAAGTGAGTTCTGTAGCAGCGTTTCGTAGAATGAAAGGATTGCGGTAATGAGTATTTTTCTCGGTCAACTTCCTCCTGCCGAATTAGCCCGGCTCAAAGCCGAACTGGCGGAGACACTGATAGCCTATTTTTGCTATCCGCGATTCTTTGATTATCGCACCAATTCCTTGCGTTCTCGCCCCGTTGATCGTTCCAAGCGCCAGGAGGTCTGGCTCTACCTCAGTTCCTTTGACTTTACCGCGTGGAACCGCACAGACCTGATGTCGCCTGATTTCCAGTACCAGGTCGAGCGCCTCTTCATTCAATTTGTACAGAGGAACCGGAACTTTTTTGGCGAACAGGGGCGTAAACGCATGTCTGATATCCGTATGCTGATTGGCTCCTGCGCGGCTTCGGTCGTTCAGGGGCTGCGAGGGCACCTGACGGGCCAGCGCCAGGGAAATCCGCCTTTTGGCAGCCCTCGTCCTGTTTCTTCCTGGGCCGCCACCACTGTCAACGGATATGTCGAGCCGAGTTGGGAACAGATTGCGGCGGCAACCATGCTGTTGCAAGAGCAGTTGCAAGAAGCTCGTGGCGAAATAACTATTCCTGCCATAGCGGCAGCTTCTCATGGCAAAACTCGTTCAAGCTCACGCTCCAGGCAATCGGCCAGAGTAGGGGCAGCAGGCACAACAAGCGATACGAAGCGTGAGGGCATTGCTCCAGCGCCTGTCCCTGCCGCAAGCGCTTCCGGCTCCGCGATAGCGACACCGGCTAACGGGCACAGTGCCAGCGCTGCTCCGCTGCCCGATCAGAAGAGCCCGGTTCCGGTGAAACCTGCTCCAACGCCCGTTCCGTCGTGGAGCGCTGCCCCAACTGCTCCTATTCCTGTCCCCTCGGTGGATGCTGTAGCAAAGCCTGTCGAGAACATTGTGCCTATGCCGCCAGCAGCACCGGCAACTCCGGCTGTGCATGCAGTACCCACAGTGCCACCAACGCCAACAGTACCGGTAGCGCCACCAGCTACCCCTGTGAATCCCCCAGAAGCTACTATTCCTCCTTCCCCAATCCCTGAAAGGCTACAAGCGCCGGTTCCTTCCCCTGCTGTCCCCCAGCGTGTATCACCCGTGCAGGCCGTAGCAGCTAGCCAGCCTGCGAATTCGAGCGCGCTGGTAAACGAAGAAGACGTGGCTATTTTTGAGCAAATGCGCTATCAACTGATACTCTGGCTGCGTATCGAAGCGATCCGTAACGGGATTGAGATTGCCAACCAGGGACCTGCTCAATTGCTTGAGCAGCTTCGCCAGCACGATACGCTCGATCAGACTCACCTGCAGATCGTCTCTACCCTGCTCAACCTGACGAACCAGGTCATTCAAAATGGGCGCGCTACCCCTTTCGATTACAAGCAGGCCCTGGTATTCCACCTTATGCATACGCGGCACTAAATGGTGCGTTCGGTAAATGCGTGCAGGAGTATCAGGGCCGATCAATCGGCGGTGGCCGCGATAAATCGGGCCCTACGAATTTGCCGAATGCATCCCTAAAGGGAGCGATAGCATAAAAATATCATTAAGAATTCCAGAAGCGGGATAAACTGGGGTACTTCTCCCTTCCTCATCCGTTATTACCTGTGGTATAAAAGTGTATTGAGATACATCGATGCGGAGGGAAGACGTATATTGCTGCAAGAGTTGCTCAGGAAGTATTAAGCACTGTGGAAGAGGCCGCTCGTACTATACAAACGTAACTTAAAATGTAAAAAGGGGGCTGCGTGCCATGGCAAAGGGCAGGGATATCGCAGCAGAAAGCCTCGCGGATGTGCTCGAATTGCTGCGTAGGAGGCGGCAGAGCGGGCTACTAAGCGTAGAGCGGTACGTTGAAGGGAGGATGGAGGAAGGCGAACTGTATTTTCGTGAGGGGCAGATTACCTATGCGCGCGCGGGCCAGCTTGCCGGCCAGGAAGCTCTTTCTGCAATGTCGCGCTGGCGGCAGGTATTTTTTACATTTTTACCCAATGAGCCGCAACCGCAGAGGAATATCTCTACTCCTGCAGCTCCCCCCAGGAGTATGGCTGTAGCGGCCCGGCCTGTAGAGCAGGTTCCAGGTTTTCCGCCTGTAAATGAGCCTGGGTTGCGGCCTGTTCCATCCCCTGCAATGCCGCAGGTGCGTACCAATGCTGCTCCCTTAGAGAGGAATAATGTTAATACGGCTCCTTTACAAGAGCCTGCTGGCGTAGATACTATCACCCCTGGCTTTGAGTGGATCATCCCACGCAGGCTTGCCAGGGAGCAGGATGTGCTCTCAATGCCTCTCACGCGCCCACAGCGCTCGCTGTATATGCTTATTGATGGGCGGCGCAGCGTCTCTGATCTCGCTCGCTGCACACGCAAGAGCATGCAAGAGATAGAGCGCCTTCTCAGCGAACTCCAGCAACGCGGCCTGATCGCGCTGTAGTAATGAATGTTAACAAATTCATTGGGGGTATGAAGGATCAATAGTGATTATTCGGGTCCCCTGCACACTGTCCCCCAGACAGCGTTCCCCGAACCCCGGCAGGGGGCTTTGCCCCCTGCATCCCCATTTCCTGCTGTCTCATGCTGCTTTGGTAATAGTGGGGAGCAATTCCTGCAGTTGCTCGAACCAGTTTGAGCCAAAAAGCCTGCGTGGAATACGAATCACCCCTTGCTGGACTCGCACCTCATTCTTAAAGCGCCGGTAGAGAGCAATGCGGTTAGGGACAATCGTGCGTCTCACCGTCAACACCAGTTCGTTATCTTTGAGCGCAATGGCTTCGTATCCCAGGGCTGCCGCCTCTACCTTCAAGCGTACCATGGCCAGGAGATTTTGTACCGGTGGGGGAGGCGGGCCAAAGCGGTCATTCAGCTCTGCCATCATCGCCTCAACCTGCTCCGGCCGGCTCAGATTGGCCAGGCGCTGGTAGAAATTGATTTTGAGCGTGCGGTCACCGATGTACTCGTCCGGCAGATACGAGTCGAGCGGCAGGTCAACAGTGGTACTGGGAGTAGCCGCTTCGGCCTGCTTGCCGTGCAGGAACTGCACGGCTTCCGCCAGCAGTTTAGAGTAGAGATCGAAGCCCACAGAGTTCATGAAGCCGGATTGCTCTGCTCCCAGCAGGTTGCCTGCCCCGCGAATCTCCAGATCCTTCATGGCAATGCGGAATCCGGCGCTTAGCTCCGTCGCCTCGTAGATAGCGCGCAGGCGTTTTTCCTGGATAGGGGTCAGTTTTGCATCCTTATTGTACAGAAAGTAGGCATACGCCTGCTGCGTTGCTCGCCCAACGCGCCCACGCAACTGGTAGAGCTGGGCCAGGCCGAAGTGGGCCGAATTGTTGACGATAATCGTATTGGCATTGGGAATATCCAGGCCGTTCTCGATGATCGTCGTGGCAACCAGTACATCATACTCGCCGTTCGAGAAATCCAGCATGACGCGCTCCAACTGCTCCTCGGCCATCTGCCCATGGGCAACGGCAATACGTGCCTCCGGTACAAGCCGCTGCAGTTTCTGGGCAATCACCTGGATGCCCTGCACGCGGTTGTGAACAAAGAAGACCTGTCCTCCCCGGTCGATCTCACGCAAGATGGCTTCGCGAATCAGGCTTTCGTCGTATTCGCGGATGGTTGTGCGAATAGGCAGGCGCTCCTGTGGTGGCGTCTCGATCACGCTCATATCTCGCAGGTTCACCAGCGACATGTGCAGCGTGCGCGGAATCGGTGTCGCTGTGAGTGTCAGCACATCGATCTCTGTACGCAGTTGCTTGATGCGCTCTTTATGCATCACGCCGAAGCGCTGCTCCTCATCAATGATCAGCAGGCCAAGATCGAAGAAGACCACGTCTTTCTGCAAGAGGCGGTGGGTGCCGATGACGATATCCACTTTTCCCAGGGCTAAATCTTCCAGTATTTGCTTCTGTTCCTTTTCCGAGCGGAAGCGGCTGAGCAGTTCAACGCGCACGGGGTAGGGTTTCAGGCGCTCTACAAAGGTGTTGAAGTGCTGCAGGGCCAGCACAGTGGTGGGCACCAGCACGGCAACTTGCTTTTGATCGAGCACGGCCTTGAAGGCTGCTCGCAGAGCGACCTCGGTTTTGCCATAGCCAACGTCGCCGCAGACCAGCCTGTCCATTGGCCGGGGCCGCTCCATGTCCGCTTTGACCTCCGCAATGGCTTGCGCCTGGTCGGGAGTCTCTTCATAGGGGAAAGCCTCTTCGAGTTCTTGCAGCCAGAGCTGCTCAGAATCAGGGGAAAAGGCAAATCCCTTGGCCGACTCGCGTGCCGAGTAGATGCGTAAGAGTTCGCGGGCGATATCTTTGACATTCTCCTTAACCTTTGCCTTGGCCCGTGTCCACTCTGTTGTTCCCAGCCTGCTCAGCGCCGGAACGGCATCTCCCATACCGATGTAGCGCGTCACCCGGTCAAGCTGGTCTGTGGGTATGTACAGCCTGTCGGTGCCTGCATACTGGATCAGCAGGTATTCGCGCTCTACGCCTGTCATGTTGAGCCTGACCAGCCCATCAAAGCGTCCTATGCCGTACTCTTGATGCACCACGTAGTCTCCTGGATTGACCTCAACCAGGAAGGAAGCAGGCGTAACAGGCTTGCGCCGTTCCACGGCTCGCCGCCTTGACCAACCAAAGATTTCTGTATCGGTATAGACATGCAGGCCAAGCACTCGCGACTGCCATCCCTCTATGAGCTGGCCCTGGATCAGCGCCAGCGTTCCGGCCTCCGGTAGCGCATTGATATTGACACCGGGGCTGGCATGAATCGTTGCCTCGTGCAGGATGGAATCGTCGCTCAATACCTCTGCTATGCGCCTTGCCTGCGCCGTCACGATCACGACGCGCTCGCGTTGATCGAGAAGCTTGCGGCAGTCGCGCACAAAGCTGCGCAGCCGCCCTCCATAGGGGTTCTCGCTGCTGAACTGTGGTACCAGGTGCTCTGTTCCCTCTTGTAATCCTGACTCGAATTCGCTTCCGGCAGCAGAAAGGAGACCGGCGAAGTGCAATTGGCGTTGTTGCTGTATCTGCGGCTCCAGCCGGTTCCAGGGAATATGTGGGCCACGCAGGCGCGGCGGGTTCTCGCGATCGCGCTCAAACCGCTCTCTCATCTCCTCAGCCTGATCGTCGAGTTCGCCGATCCTCCTGTATATCTGTTCGGGATTATCGAGGAGGAGCAGGCCGTTACGCGGCAGGTAATCCAGGATGTTTGCTGTGCTGTGCAGGTAAGGCAGGTAGAAGGCGATATCGTCAAATGAGCGGCCCTGTCGCAGCGCCTCCAGGTCACGCTGCCAGCGTTCTTCGTACTCGTAGTGCAGTATACTGCTATTGAGCTGTTCCAGCTCTTTTGCCGCTTCAGGACCTCGCGTGGGAAGCGCTTCGCGGGCCGGGCCGATCACACAGGCATTGATAGGATTGAGCGAGCGTTGCGTCTCCTGGTCAAACGTGCGAATTGACTCGATCTCGTCGCCAAAAAACTCAACGCGTACAGGGCGAGGCAGGGCCGGTGGAAAAAGGTCAACAATTCCCCCGCGATGGCTAAATTGTCCTGGCTCCTCCACCTCCGCTACCGGCTCGTATCCCAGGTTATAGAGGTGTTCCAGCAGCAGCGCCAGGTCAACTTCCTGCCCAGGTTGCAAGGTATACAATGCGGCTGATAGTTCCTGCGGTGGAATCACAGGCTGTGTTAGCACTCGTGCAGAGCAGACCACAATGCTCTTGCGCTCTCGCTCCGTTAAAGCAATCAAGGCCTGCATGCGGTGCTGGGTTGTCAAGGCATCGCTAATCAGCCGCTCGTATGGCAGCGCATCGCGGTCCGGCATATACAGGACATCTTGAGGCTCTTGCGCAAACACCCGCAGCGCCTCTGCCATCTGCTTGGCCTGCATCTCATCCTCGGTAACCACCACAACAGGCTCTTTCAGAAGCGAGGCAAGCGCGGCAATCACAAATGGGCGTGCAGATTCGGTAATTCCTGTGAGGGCTGGCAGCCTCTCACCCTGGCGAAGTTGTTGTATGAGAAAGCGAAACTCTTTTCGCTGTACCAGTAGTGTCAATAATCCCTGTAAAGTCACTCAATCCTCCACAAAGCGCAACACAAAACGCCTCTATGAGCAAATACCCCATAGAGGTGGATAGTACTGTGTCAAACTTCAAGTGATGGATGCAAGCCTGGCCCCCACAAGGGAGGCTACTACATATGATCGGTCAAATGAAGCTTGACGGACTAATAGTAATCAAAGTATTGCCAACATATGATAACAATATGCAAGAGGATATTATGCCTTGCATCATGTTCCAGGCTGAGAGTAATCATACCCCACTAAGGAGGGCGATGGCAAGCATCGCCCCTACCCTCGAGGAAGGGGTGAGCACCCAATTTT
This sequence comes from Chloroflexota bacterium, assembly GCA_902812455.1. The sequence goes on from CADDZH010000015.1 coordinate 10,417, forward strand.
GGTAGAAGTTTGAGCGTGTTATAACGTTGATGTTATGGCAAGAATGTATTATTCTTTAGCAGAGATGCCCTGTTTTTTCGCAGAGAACGAGGAGGAATTATGAACATTCGCCGCTACATTCGGTTTCTTCGCCCTGGCAAGCCGCTCAGTTGGCAAAGAGGCAAGCTCTTGCCGGATGATCCTGAGCAACATAGCAGGGATAAAATTATTGAGTACCAGGACCGCTGGACTGTCTCTCCCAGCAGACCACAATTCTGGTTGAATGACGGTGATTCTCATAACGGCTCAGGCGCAGCACCAAGGTAGGAGAGCATAGCAGCACCGGTTTTGATGCCCATAAAGAAGCGCGCGATCTCCATATTCTCATTGGGGGCATGATTGGACTCGTCGGGGTTGGCGTAGGGAATGCCAAAGGCCGGGATGCCCAGGGTTCTGGTGAAGACGTAGTTGGGCAGGCTAGCTCCCCTGGCAGGGACAAGAAGTGGCTCGGCCCCCTGAGCAGCGATAATGGCCTGGCGTAGCGGCTCGGTATAGGGTGAGTCCAGCGGGGTCTTTGAGGGATCCATGCCTCCATAGCTCGTGACGGTTACATCCGGGGCATGGCGCTGGACATGGGCTTTCACTTTCGCCAGGATTTCCCCGGCGGTCTGGGCTTCGACCAGGCGGATGTCGCACTTGGCTATGGCTTCATGCGGCAAGACAGTTTTGGAGCCAGGCCCACCATAGCCGCCGTGGATGCCATTAATGGTCAGTGTAGGCCATGCTGCCAGCCGTTCAAAATAGGCACGTTCCTGTGGCTCATCCAGTCGCTGCAAGCCAAGCGAATGTTTCACCTCCTCCACATCGATAGGCAGCTTTGCTAAAGCCTGCCGTTCTAGCTCGGTCAGCGGCTGAACATTGTCATAGAAGCCCTCAATCGTGATCTCGCCCTGCTCATTTTTCATCGAGGCGAGCAGGTGTACCAGCGTCCAGAGCGGGTTGGGCGCGATACCTCCCCAGTGACCCGAATGGAGGTCTCGGTTGGCGCCGCGAGCACGCAATTCGATATCAAGAACGCCGCGTACACCAAAGCTGATGGTTGATTGCCCGTTCTCATGTACCGGCCCGTCGCTCACAATCACCAGATCAGCCTGGAGCTCATCGCGGTGCGTGCGCATGAACTCTGGCATATGCGGGCTACCCACCTCCTCTTCGCCTTCGAGCAGCACTTTGACATTGCAGGGTAGCGTGCCACGGCAGGCCAGGAGAGCCTTCAGAGCCATGAGCTGTGCAAAATGCTGGCCTTTGTTGTCGGCCACGCCACGTGCATAGAGGCGCCCATTGCGAATAGCAGGCTCAAAAGGCGGCGAGATCCATTCCTCGAGAGGATCGGGCGGCTGGACATCGTAGTGCCCATAGAGCAGAACGGTAAGTGCGCCGGGCTGAGCCTTGTATTCACCGTAGACCATGGGCCAGCCACTGGTAGGCAGGATACGCACTGCCAGCCCTATCTGGCGCATCACATCCGCGATGTATTCCGCGACCTGGCCGATTCCCTCGCCATAAGCGCTGATACTTGGGCGGCGCACATAATCGATCAGCCGCGATAAAAAAGCCTCGGAGTGTTTATCGATGTACGCGAAAATATTGTTCAGATCGGGGGTGTTTGGGGTATCCATAGAGGCGTTCCTTTCCTTGAGTTTATGTGTGTTATGTTTCTCTTTCTCTTGATTATAGTGAATTTTTGGCAATCAAGATCGGCAGGATGAGCGGTTGTATATCATGGCTGCGAGAAGGGAGCCAAAGCCCTGAGCCCATTCGCTTCGCTCAGAGTAAACTCCGCGAAGGGGAAGGATCTCCAGCGATCGGCAGCGGATGTTTCGCTGCGCTCAACATGACATGGTGGGTGACCGATCGTGTTTGGAAAAGTTCATCATCGGCAATGGGCGCGATGAATCGGCCCCTACTAGTCTGTCAATGTTCAATTGATGGATGCAAGCCTGGCCCCCACAAGGGAGGCCACGACATAGTATCGGTCACATGAAGTTTGATGGACTACTACACTTATTTGCTGGTAACTATTTCATGCACCCGGTTCTCAGCGGTTTTGACAATCCTGTGCCTGATACGTTATCTATCGATAGAGACCGAGATATTGAACTAGCTGATGTTCCAAAGGAGCAAACGAACATGGCCAAACGTGAGAAGAAGCACCCCACACTGGGCGATGTGCTGGTGATCAGCGGGCTCGCGGCATTGATGGGGTTAGCTATTCGTGACCAATTGCGTCTTCCACCCGAGCAGAGAACGTGGCACGGTAGAGTAGCAGGTATTCCCTACGATTTTCGCTGGCCGAGCCTTGAGCGCTTGCGAGCCACCTTCTGGAACAAGGACACAACTTCAATCCTGGTGCCTAGAGCTTTTGGTATGGGCTGGGACATCAACCTCTATCCTTTGCTCCACCCGCAATCTGCTCAGCACTAACTTTAGGGTCTCTTTCTGTGCCATAAAATTTATCGCTGCCTGCGTCTATTTAGTGATACCAAATCCGTTTAAAAAGGGATTTTTTGGGGACACCCCAAACCCCGGCAGGGGGCTGGCCGCCCCCTGCACCCCCGCTCTTTTCGGTCACTGTTCAACCGGATTTGATGTGAGGAGGCCATTATGAATAGCGAAATTGTTCCTGAAAACCCGGTGCAGCCCTACAGCGCGGCCCCCGCTGTCAGGTGGGGCAGCCTTGCTCTTTATATCCTTTTTGCCTTTAGTATCAGTTGGGCTATCTGGCTTGGCCTGCAAGCTATCGGTGTATCGTTCACTATTCGTGCTGCTATCGGGATGTTTGGGCCTGCCCTTGCCGCAGTGCTCGTCCGCCTCATACGGCGTGAAGGCTTTGCCGATGCTGGCTTGCGTTTAGCCGGGCGCGGGCGACGTGGAGCATGGCGTTTGTATATCGCGGCCTACCTCATTCCACCAATCTTCATCGGCTTGAGTATTGGTCTCGTTCTGCTTGTTGGTCTCCAGCACTGGGCCTTTGTTCAGAATATGCTGGTGCTTGAGGGTATTATTGCGAAGGCATTGACTGCTCGGGGCCAGACATTGCCCAATGGGACAAACCTGCAGCAGATCGCGTTAATCGATATCGGGGAGCAGGTGGTGCTGGCATTCACCTTTGGCATCCTCTTCAACATGATCTTTACCTTTGGGGAAGAGTTTGGCTGGCGAGGGTACCTGCTGCCGCGCCTTGCACCGCTTGGCGGTATCAGCGCTGCCATTATCACGGGCATCATCTGGGGCTTGTGGCACGCTCCGCTGATCATCCTGAATGGGTACAACTATCCCGGCTATCCCTGGCCGGGCGTTGGCATGATGGTCGTCTTTACCGTCGTGCTCGGCGTAATCTTCGCCTGGCTGCGTTTCCGTTCGGGAAGTGTCTGGCCCTCGACACTTTCCCATGCTGCTTTCAACGCCCAGGCTGGTTTCGCTGCTCTGCTGCTTTCGCCTGCCAACCCGCTGCTCAGCGCTCCTATCGGCCTGATCGGCCTTGTGCCTATGATCCTCTTTGCCATCTGGCTGGCGGCCAGCGGGCGCTTGAAGGCCGAACCGGATAATTTGAATGTTTAGGGATGTCATCCTGAGCGAGTGCAGCCTAGCCCTGAACGCAGTGAAGGGGAAGGATCTCCGCCGATCAGCAGCGGATGTTTCCCCTTCGTTCCTCAGGGCTTCGGCTCACGCGCTCAACATGACATGGATGGGCGATTTTGTTCACCTTCATCGTTACGCCCAAGTTTATCACGTCCAATAGAAAGGGAATTGTTGGAATGTCAGGGGATTTTTACGACAGGGTTGCAAGGAAGCTTGGAAGCAATTTCTCAGATCTTCTCCATGCAAAGCGCATTATGGAGTACCCTGGAGGCAACCCGGAAGAGCTATTTGAACAGAAGCTCATCAAATTGGGTGGACAGGACAAAGTGGCCTTAGATCTTGGATGTGGCGATGGGAGCTTTACTTTCAAAATGGCGTCTCATTTTCAGGACATCATAGGTATAGATACGTCCGAGGAAAGGCTGAAGCTGGCTTATGCCGAACAGCAAGCTCAGGGAAACACTAATGTTCGCTTTGAAAAGCAAAATGCCGAGCAGATGACCTTTGCTGACAATACCTTTGATGTCGTCTATAGTCGTAGAGGGCCATCACCTTACCGGGAGTGCTATCGCATTACAAAACCTGGAGGATATTTCGTGATGATCAGCATCGGGGAGAGGGATGCCTGGGATCTCAAGCAGTTTTTTGGACGCGGTCAAGGTTTCAGGGTGTGGGAGAGATCGGCTCTAGAAGAAGCTGAAGAGGGATTACAGCGTGAAGGATTTGTCGTCCTGGATGGCCTAAACGTTAGTTTTGACGAATACTTTGCTTCCTATCAGGATTTGGAACTCTTCCTGCAAGGCGTCCCGATCTTCGAAGACTTTGACCCGGAAAAAGATAGAGAACCACTGGAGGCCTATGCCGCAGCATTTCGGACAGATAAGGGCATCCACTTACCCCGCCATCGATATATTGTGGTTGCGCTGAAACCTATAGATGAAATGTAACGACCAAAACCGGGAATGGTGGTGAGGAGGTGGTGTGAGGAGAGCGCGGGGACAAGCACAAGTCCAGGATGGGGGAAACGGACGGGCGACCACAAAGGCCATGCCACATCCGAGAATAGGGCCTGCGGGCGGGCGACCATCAAGGCAATAAATGCCGCACCCAACCACCCCGCTTCCCCGCTCGCCCCTACAGGTGACGATCCTGCTCTTGTCGTTCCTCTCGCTTTTTTTGCTGGCGCTCCTCTTCTTTCCGCTTCGCTTCAGGGTCAATATTAACGGCATTCATGGTGGCCTCGATCCCTTGCGCGATTAGCATCTCTATAGCCTCGGCTGCGCGGTCCTCTCCGGCGTCGAGCAGGATGCGCTCATCCAGAGGAGGAATGCTGAGCACGTAGCTAATGGGGTCTTTGCGGCTATCTGCGGGGCGCCCTATGCCCACACGTAGTCGAGGGAACTGATTTGTGTGCAGGTGCAGGATAATATTTTCTAGCCCGTGATGCCCTCCGGCGCTGCCTTTGGGGCGCAGGCGAACCTTTCCCACAGGCAGATCGAGGTCATCGCAAATGATAAGCAGGTCTTCTAGCGGCAGCTTGTACCAGCGCACCAGCTCGCCAACTGCTTCACCGCTCAAATTCATGAATGTAAGTGGCTTGGCCAGCACAACCTTCTCTGTGCCTATTGTTCCGCTTGCAAGGATGGCTCTGCCTCGCCGCTCTGACCATCGCCATCCCCATTTATGCGCTAACTTATCTACAACGCGAAAGCCCACGTTGTGGCGCGTTTGCTCGTATTGCAAGCCGGGATTACCCAGCCCGATCACTAATTTCATACTAATCTGCAACTAACTGGTGTATTCGAAAAATACGTTGATGTTGACGAAGGCCGATGAATCGGCGGTGGGCGCGATACATCGGGTTCCACGATAAATCGGGAACCTACGAACTTGCCGAATGCGCTACTAACGTCCATATGCCAGCCGCAACGCCAGGTATTGCGGTAAGCCGGCCTTGATAATCTTCTCTTGCGTCTTCTTGAATGGATAGGCCACGCGGTAGAATTCAAAGCCTTCTTCAGTATCGTAAATCATGAATGCGGCTCGCGGGTCTCCGTCGCGCGGCTGACCTACACCTCCGGGATTAATGATAGCTCGATATCCTGGGGGGGCTTCCCAGTGCCCTTCAGGCGGTACCAGCATTTCGTTCGTGACCTGGATCATGCTCTCGCTCAATCCCAGTAATGCGAGCAGTTCCTCAATTTCACTATCGAGGTGCTCTTCTGCATCCAGCATGGCCGATTCCGGCGTTGTCTCGCCCTCGTCTTCCTCCTCGGACTCTTTGCTACCGGCCTCGCCAACTGACTCGCTATCATGTGGCATATCTTGCGCTCCGGCTTCTTGCTCTTCCTCCTCACCTGTGGCATAAGCAGGGAGCTTTTCTGTGGCTTTCACTTTCGCCTCGATCATTGCATTGGCCTCTTGCTCGCTGGCCGGCTGGCCTGTCTGGGGGTTGATATATGCGCTTTCAGCGTGCGCTGCCATCTGTGAAGGCGTTATAGCCTGATGGGTTGCTGTTTCCTGGTCATCTTCATCGATCTCGCCTGTGGTCTCGTTGCCATCCTCATCTGCAACAAGGGGAACTGTATCGTCTGGTTCTGGCTCTACCAGTGGAAGTGTAGGAGCGTTAGAAATCGTATCGGGTTGCTGGAAAATGGCCGGTATATGCGTATGCCCGACGAAACAATAGCGGCTGTTAAAGTACTGGAAACTGCGCTCGGCTAAGATTTCAGAGGTCAGGTACTCCCACAGCGGCCCGTAAGGACTGCCGTGAACAAGGGTACATTCCCCGATTTCTAGCCGTTCTGGTAAATCGGCAAGGAATGTACGATGCTCTTCTGTCAGTTGCTCTGCCGTCCATTCAGCAGAGATACGCGCGGCTTCGCTAAAATCTTCCAGGCTCAGTTTGCCAATAGCGGCCCAATCATGGTTTCCCGCAATGATCACATCGGTGCGTTCTCTCACCAGCGAGATGCATTCGTTGGGATCAGGCCCATAGCCAACCAGGTCTCCCAGATACCAGATCTGGTCAATTGGCCTTTCCTGGGCAAGCTCATCGATCTTTGCCAGCACAGCCTCGAGCGCTTCCAGGTTGGCATGTACGTCAGTGAATATTGCATAGCGCATATTGGTATATCCAATTCAAAATCAGTTTGTCTAGTTGGAATTAGCGTGTGAGCGTTATTCTATCATGTTTGTGATAGGGGCGCAATTTTGAAATGTGACGACCAAAACCGGGAATGATGTTGAGGCAGTGGTGCGAGGGGAAGCGCGAGGGCAAGCACAAGGCCCCCATACCACGGCCCTGCCTCTCCTTGCCCCTACAGGCGACGGGATCGTTTCCCATTACGGATTTTAGTTGGTAACCTTCATTATTGCGCCGGCAAAATCTACAAACAATTCGTTCCGCCTACCAGGCCAAATACGCTTCAGCCTCTCGTTCATTTCGATGGAAGCCCCTTGATTGGTTCTTTTGTAGTTCTTTTGTGAAAAGAGAGGTGTTCATGGATTTGAGACAGTGGCTCAACAGGCGTCGATCCCGGCGCCACATGTTGCAGGAGCTTGGTGTTGCGGCAGGTGTTAGCTTTGCTCTGGATAGCGGATTGCTCGCCGTGAAAGCCAGCGCATCATTTTTGAATAACGCCTCTAGCACTAATCCCATCCAGCATGTTCTCATTGCCTGCCAGGAGAATCACACCTTCGATCAGTATTTTGGCTACTACTCAAAGGCAGGCAAATTTGGCGTTCCCCCAGGCTATTCACAGCCAGACGGCCATGGCGGCTCTGTCGCCCCGTACCACAACGACTTTCCTATTTCGCAAGATCCCTCGCATACATGGCAGTCCATCCATAGTGAGTGGAACAATGGCGCGATGAATGGTTTTTATACCACAGATGGCTCTACTGCTCTTGGCTACTACGACAACTCCGATCTTCCCTATTACTATGCCCTGGCCGGCGCTTTCACCCTCTGTGGCAATTATTTCTGCTCATTGCTCGGCCCATCGTCGCCAAATCGTCTCTCGCTCTTCGCAGCAACCGCAGGCGGCAATACAACCAACAGCGTTGCGCGGGGCAGCCTGGACTGGCCAACCATTGTAGACGTGCTCGATGCCCATCACATCACCTGGAAGTGCTACAATCTTGGCACCGGCACGGGTACCTCGCTCGAAGATTTCAACCCGCTCGTCTATTTCAAACGCTGGCAAAACGATCCGCGCCTCAATTTCCAGGAGGACGACTACCAGTCAGACCTGAAAGCTGGGACGCTGCCGCAGGTCTCGTTTTTGATCACCGAATCTTTGATCAGCGAGCACCCGCCCGCTGATATCCATTGGGGGCAGGACAAGATGCGCGAAGTGATTAGCGCCCTCATTTCCTCGAAGCTGTGGCAAAGTTCTGCGCTTTTCCTCACCTATGACGAGGGTGGCGGCTTCTTTGATCACGTTCCCCCACCACGTGTGGATGCATACGGTCCCGGCTTCCGCGTGCCTACACTGGTCATATCTCCGTGGGCGCGTCGCGGCTACGTCTCAGGCCAGCTCTATGAGCACACGTCGATCTTGAAATTCATCGAGCGGCGCTTTGGGCTGCCAACCCTGGCCAGCATCAATCACCAGTTCGATACTTCGACGCCCGGCACAAACAACGATGCCGCCAATGGCAAGCCAACCGGCCCTGCTGCTCCACCGCGTGACCGTCTTCGGCAGCTTGGCGATTTCTACGAAGCCTTTGATTTCAGCCAGAACCCGGATTATTATCCCAATTTGCCGGCGGGGGATTGATCCCCTGTCGATCAGGAAGGGGAGAAGCGGATGGGCGACCACAAGGCCTGCCAGGCATTCAGCGATGGCGAGAGGGACGGGCGACCATAAAGGCCCACCATCCCGCTCCACAACCGCCCTCGCCCCTACGATATACGTTGTGTGGCTGCATGGGGGTGTGTGTGGAGGCATGGTTGGTGCAGTGATATCAATTTTGGGACCATTGGGACGATGGGACAGCATGATGGTGAGAAAGGGTGTTGAAGGGAGGCTGTTGCAAGCAGGGGTGATCAGGCAGGGTGTAGAGGCCACGAGCAGGGGATACGAGCTTGCCGGCATCGCGGAGGCGCTGGAGAGCCTTGCGAATGGCCTCGTAGCCGAGCGGAAGCTGTTGGGCCAGTTGCACCGCCGTCATAGGAGCCGGGTGCTCGCGTAAGGCAGCCGGGATGGCCTGGTGGGTGAGCGAGACCTCCTCAAGCAGGGTGAGGGCAGGCGAGGTGAGGGAGCCAGCCGGGAGGGGGTGCCAGATGAGGATGGGAGCGGCGAGCATGGAGGACTCAGTGCCAATGGTGAAGGAGAGCGTGGCTGGGGAGGTAGCCGCCAGGCTGTGCTTGGGAGTCAAGAGCAAGCGCAGGGGGTCGTCATCGGGATCAGCATCGGGGTCCGGGTCGGGGGCGAGCAAGAGCGCGCTATGCACCGAGGACAGGCCAGGCAGATGCTGCAAGCGAGTGGGTTCCAGGGTTTTAGGCAGGGAGCGGGTGAGAGGACGGATGAGGACGATGGCGCAGTTGGTCTCTTGAGCCAGCAAGGTGAGTTGAGGCACGAGGCGACGAAAGAGGGCGTCGCGAGCCAGTTCGGGGGTGTCGAGGATCACCAGGTGAGCGTGCGAGCGACGAATGATCGATTCGAGCAGGGGCAGGTCGCTGGCCAGGGAGAAGGGGCGATGGCTGAGCGTGGTCGAGGGAGTCTCAGAATCAGTGGAAGCAGCAGCACTTGCGTGTTTGGAAGCTGAAGGAGCGGAGGAAGACGAGATGGGGACGGAGGAGAGCAGACTGACGCGGGAGGCGTCGCCACCGGCGGCATCGAAGCGAGGTTTGATGGTGTGAGCGGGGGAATCGGCGGGAGCGACGAGGACGACATGGCCCTGGGAGCAGGGGGAGCCATCGGGCCAGGGGCGACCGGAGGTGACGATGGCGGCGAGATGCAAGCTGAGCAGGGAGAGGCCGGAGCCGGAGGGACCGTAGAGAACAGTCAGGTGAGCCAGGGGGATGCGGTCTGGCCAGAGCCACTCGAGGGGTCGAGGCTGCACATCCGTGAGGGAGTAGGAAGAGAGGGGTTGATCGAGATCGTTTTCAAGGGAGGGTAGGGCGGATTGGGACATAGGATGAACCTTTCTGTTGCGAGTGTATGAGCGAACACGGGTCAAGGGACTGAGATACAGGACTGGACTACGAAACGTGGCTACAGGACGATCAGTAGCAAACGAGCAGTGTTTGCTATGTTCAGTATAGCATAGAAATCGAGAGCAAGCAAGGGGTAAAAGGGAGGGTTGTGAGAATCTATAACAATACAGGGCAACCAGAAGGGTTGCCCTGAACATGACGCGATGATATGTGCTGTGTCAAGAGATCAGGCGTGTTCAAGGCGGCGCAGTTCGATCATGCCGTTGCGCACGCGAACTGAGAATGTCGGCTCGGCGTAAGCGGCAGGGCCAGAGACAATACTTCCGTCGCTCATGCGGAAGCGGGACCCATGCCAGGGGCATTGAACGACGCCATCTTCGAGGGTACCTTCATCCAGCGGCCCACCCATATGTGTGCAAGTAGCGCAAATAGCATAGAGGGCATTGCCTTGCTTGAGCAATACGGCGGGAACACCGGCGACATCAACTCGTGTCAGCTTCCCTTCTTGCAGGTCTTGTGCATTCATGACCGGCACATAGTCGTCAGAGCCGCCCTCGAAGGCCACATGGTTAATACCTATCCCTTTGCCGAGGGTCAACTCGCCGCCAAGATAAGCAGTGAAAAGGGCGGTTAAGAAGCCGGCAGTCGAGAGGGCTATGCCAGTACGGCGCTGCCCTGTGCGCCTCAAGATCAGGGAAGCCACGTTTGTCGAGGTGATAGCGATATTGAGCAGCCCGTGCACCAGACCGACGCGGCGATCGACATCGATCTGATCGCTCCAATCTGCCAGGCCGGTTATGACGGAGCCTAGCGCTCCGACCAGGCCAAGCCCCAACGTGAGATCGGCGCCATCCGCTACACCGTCGTTTTGATTGCTCAGCCAGGCAATATCAAGGAGCAGGGTTCCGGCCCACGATCCGATGGGGATGTCGGTCAGCACGGGATGAAGCGTGTGCCCAAGCCAGGTGCCGTTGAGCACATCTTTGAATTTGCGCGTGGGAGTTCCGGGTTGACCAAAGAATTTCAAGAGCCAATTCTGGATGGGATCCGCCACTTTGTCGAGCCAGGTCTGCGTCTCAACTACCTCCTCAACAGCGTGGCGCAGTGGCGGGTAGAGTGGAGGTGTTTGAGTCCAGCTTCTTTGTTCCTCGGGCGAGAGTTCCGCCGTCATGCGATCATCAGCCATACACTTGTTCCTTTCCAATTTGATTTGAAAACGAAATACATCATGTCCTTGTGCCAGTTACTCGACAGCGAGCCAGCAGTAATCGCAAGGAGGATTGACCCCCAGGACCGAGAAAGGTATCTCCGGCTGCTGTCTCTCCAATATGTATTGTACAACAGCATTGTTGCGAGCGTAGAAGAGTCCTACACAACGCCATGCGCTCTCTACTGATCGGAAGCGCAGCATCATCTCATGCTGGATTGGTAAGACAACGTGGTGAAAGCCGTGCATAGTCAGCCATGCATAATCTTGCCTGCGCGGCCAGATAATCACGATTTTGCCACCCGGCTTCGTTACGCGCTTGAGTTCTGCGAGACCTGGTTCACCTCCCTGTGCCGGTTCGGCGGTAAAAGCCGAGCAAGAGAGGGCAAGATCAACGCAGCGATCAGGCAGCGGAATGGCGCTGAAAGTTCCTCTATAGAGCGTAACGCGGCCAGTTACTGAGCGGCTTGCCAGCTTTCGCTCCAGAATGCGCAGCAATCCAGGCGAAGGTTCTACCGCGTAAACCAGACTGGCTCCATAGCGCAGGCATTCGAAGGTGGCTCGTCCACTGCCTGCGCCGGCATCGAGCACTGTTCTGCCGCGTACATCTGGCTCCAACTGTTGAAAAATACCGGGATGCAATTCTTCACCCTCTGTCAATTCATCATAGGCTTCGGGCATTTTCCAGTAGACAAGGTCCCAGAACAGGCTATCGAGCACACGCCTGCGGGCAGCCTGCACTTCAGAGCTTACAAGAGGGCGCTGCAAGACCTCCAGGAAATGCGAATGCTGCGCCGGGGCCAGGTTGCTGGTGATACGCTCAATCAACTGGCTGGGTGCACTATGCATACTGCACGCCAGGTCTTCAAGTGAGAGACTGGAGTTCTCGCTGCTGAACAGGCGCTGCATGGCGGCATCATCAAAAACCGCCAGGTCTTCGATGCAAAATGGATTCTTGAACATGAAGCCCTACCCTGGAGAAAAGCAACCATGATAGCCGCAAGGGCTATCACTACTATACACGGACGAACAACCATGATAGCTGCAAGGGCTATTATTATTCAATAACACGCCGTGGCGCGCTCGATCCGCGGACGAGCAATTGCCCTTTCAAAATCACCTGGCGCGCAGGGCGGTTGGGGTCGGCAATGCGCCGCAGGAGCAGTTCCGCCGCCGTTTTGCCGATCTCGTAGGTCGGCTGAGCAATGAGGGTGATCGCCGGTTGCACCAGGGAAGCCCAGGTGGTTTCGTCGAAGGTGACCAGGGCTATGTCATCGGGGATGGTGAGGTTGCGTTCCCGGATGGCTTGTAAGGCGCCCTCTGCCAGCAGGCTGTTCACGGTGAAGAGCGCGCCGGGGGGATCGGGCAGGTCGATCATTTTTAGCGCAGCCGTGTACCCTGCCTCCGTCCTGGGTGCCACGTATTTCACGTATTCTGCCCGGGGGACAAGACCGTGCGCTCGTAGGGCCTTTTCATAGCCGAGCTGGCGCTCCAGCCCGGTGCTCATCTCACTACAGAGAGCAGCGATCTTGCGGTAGCCCTGCTCAATAAGATGAGTGATGAGGCGATAGGCGGCATCGACGTTATCAAGCAATACGGCATCGGTATCGGCATTGGCGATGGAGCGATCAACAGCGACGATCGGAAAGGGAAGGTCAGTAAGCGTGGAGTTGGCGACCGCCTGGCGCGTTGGTGACAGGATGGCGCCCGCCACACTGGTATCGCGCATGAGATTGAGATACAGAGCCTCTTTTTCAGGCTGTTCGTCCGTATTACACAGAATAACACTGAACCCTTGCTCATAGGCAGTATCTTCGACAGCCCGGCTGATGGAGGTAAAGAACGGGTTGCGAATATCGGAAACGATCAGTCCAATCGTCGTGGACTGCTGGGAGCGCAGGCTGCGGGCCACCAGGTTCGGTCGATATCCTAATCGTTCTACTGCTGCCATCACACGCTCGCGCACTTCGGGGCGAACATGCAGGCCATTGGAGAGGACACGTGATACTGTGGCAGTTGAAACGCCGGCAGCCTTTGCGACATCTTTGATACTAACCATACAAGCGGTTTACCTCCTGATCGATTTCTTAATATTCATAAAGGCAAGGTTGTGCGGAAGAGCGAGTACAGAATGCTTTGTAAACGATTTACTATGATTATAGCATAGCACGAGATAAAATGCCAGATTTTTGCAATCGTTTTTTTATCTGCTGGAGGTTCTTTTCTTATCCGATTATCTCACAAGCGCAGATTTTTGGAGGTAATGAAATGGCAGGCGGGAGTTTTTGCCAAAATTTATGAGAAAGGATTTTTGGTGGCAAAACCTCTTGACAAACTTTTTGTAATCGTTTACAATTGAAACATCAACGATGTACACGGCGTAGCTGCTGTGGTAGCAAGTGAACAAGCCGTTGAGAGCGGTTGACGAAGAGGTAACATAAACACTCAGAACTGGCGAGGTGGCCAAGTGAAACACATCATTAACGTTGGCGAAATACTCATCGATATCATCCCGACTGCTCAGGTGCGGCTCGGCCAGCTTTGCTACTCTCCTTACGCGGGTGGAGCAATAGCCAATGTGGCGGTGGCTATCGCACGCCTTGGCGGCTCCTCACGGTTTACCGGTGGGATAGCAGAAGATAGGTTTGGCCAGCTCCTGTTACAGGTTCTCATCGACAACCAGGTTGACACCCAGTATGTTTGTATGGTCAAGGGGGCAGCTACGGCTGTTGCGCTGGTCACCTTAGAGACCGGTGGGCAAAGGCATTTTACCTTTTTTCGCCAGGGGACGGCTGACACCCGTTTGCAGGCTGATGATCTGAACTGGAATGCCTGGAATGATGCGGCCATCTGTCATGGGGGCGGTGTTCTCCTTTCCACTGAACCGGCCCGATCGGCAACATTCGCGGCAATGGAGTATACGCGCAAGGCCGGCTCGATCGTCTCATTCGATGCGAATATTCGCCCGCCACTGTGGTCATCGAGCGCTGATATGCGAGAGACCATAGGAAGAGCCGTGGAGCGGGCCGATATTGTCAAGCTCAGCGTTGAAGAGGTCGAGTTGCTGGCCGGATCCGCTCACGGGGCGGCTGCCCTTTCCCGAAAGGAGCGGCTTCGCACGCTGGGAGAAGCTATTTTAGAGAGAGGCCCTCGTCTTGTCATCATTACGCTGGGGGCCAGCGGCGCGCTGTTACTCACAGCCAGGCATCATGTAGAGGTAGCCTCGCTGCCGGTTCGTCCTGTCGATACGACGGGCGCCGGTGATGCATTTATAGGAGCATTGTTGTACAAGCTGGTACAGCAAGAAATCGCGATCCCTTCAGACCTTGACTCGCTCTCAGAAGATGATTTGAACGATCTAGGCCGGTTTGCGAATCGCATAGCCAGCTTCAGTGTAACTCGTTATGGTGGTATTTCATCGTTCCCTTTCATGCATGAGGTCAGGGATTTAAGGTAGCCCTTCACGTTACTGTTTGTTTAGCACACTTGCGGGATCCCGGATGTGAGGGGTACGTTTTTGTCCGAGTAGGCGTTCTCCGTAGCTTATCCCTCTCGTATTGCATCCTGGTAGCGCTTTCCGTAGTGTAGAGAGTCTTCCGCTGGAGATTCGTATGGAATTTCTCTCTTTTGCATGCATCTGATTGCTGCATGCATGTTCCTTACTTTACCACGACTTTACTAAGAAAGGAGTCAGGTATGTCTCGATTTTTCAGAACGCCTTTCACGCTCTCGACTGTGGCGGCGATTGCCCTCGTGACGCTTATTCTTGGCGTGCTGGCCGGTCGCTTTCTCGCTCCGACCACGACCCGTGCAAGCGGCAATGCACCTGCTTCCAGCAAGCGGGTGGATGTCATTGTCAAGGCCACCGATTCGCAGTTCTGGCAGGCCATGCTTGCGGGCGCACAGGCGGCGGGAAAAGACTATGGAATTCAGGTCGGCCTCTTTGGAGCCACATCCGAGGCGGATGTTTCCGACCAGGTGAGCCTGGTTGAGAACTCCATCTCACGCGGCGTCGATGCGATTGTGCTTGCCCCTTCCTCCTCGCAAGCGCTCGACGGGGTGATCGAGCGGGCGCGGAGCCAGGGTATCAAGGTGATCACCGTCGATACGCGAGCTACGACCGCCAGTGATGGCTTCATTGGCACCGACAACGTCAAGGCAGGTGCGCAGGCTGCCGACCGGCTCGGAGAGACCTTGCAGAAGAAGGGCATCACGTCTGGAGAGATCTTTATCGAATCGTCTGTTGCCGGTGTGCAGTCACTGCTTGACCGGGACAGTGGCTTTGAGACGGAACTGAAAGCCCGCTTCCCAGGCTTGCGGATCATCGCCCACCGCTATAACAACAACGATACGCCGACCGCGCTTTCCCAGACGAATGATATGCTCTCTGCTAATTCTGGGCTGGTGGGGATTTTCGCCGATAACAACGTGTCGGCGGATGGTGTGGCCCAGTCCCTGCAGGAGAACAGGGCGCAGAACCGTATTGTGGCGGTCGGGTTCGATTCTGATCCGCAAGAGATCAGCGCGGTGAAGAACGGTACGCTGCAAGCCATAGTTGTCCAGAATCCCTACTACTTCGGCTACCAGGGCGTGCTGGCTGCTGTCATGGCTGCCGAGGGGAGATATCCACCGCCCAGCCTGGACCCAGGCGCGGTGCTGGTGGACGCGGGCAATCTGAACGAGCCAGAAGTCCAGAAATTGTTGAATCCTCCGACCACGAAGGGAGGGGCATAAGATGGCCGCTTCTACGCCCTCAACGCCGCTCGTCAGGCTGAGCCACGTATCGAAATCCTTTGGGCCGGTGCAGGTTCTTAAAGATGTTACGCTCGAAATGTACCGGGGCGAGGTGCTCTGCCTGGCAGGGGAAAACGGCGCAGGCAAGTCTACGCTGATCAAAATCCTGACAGGGGCCATTTCCCGTGATGCTGGCGAGTACTATATCGATGGACGGGACGTGGGTTCGCCCACTCCTGCCCAGGCCAGGGCGCTGGGTGCGGGTGTCGTTTACCAGGAGCTGAGCTTACTGCCCGATGTCTCCGTCGAGGAAAACCTGCTCATGGGGCGCCTGCCGGCCACCAGGGGAATCGTCAACAGGCGTGAGCTGCGCATGCAGGCAACTCGCATGCTTGAACGCGTTGGCTTGAACCGGGTCGATCCTGGCACGCTCGTCTCGGAACTGCCCGTTGCCACGCGGCAGATGGTGGAAATTGCCAAAGTGCTGGGGGCCGATGCGCGTATCGTGATTTTCGATGAGCCAACGACGGCTCTCTCGGAAGAAGATGCGCGTCACCTCCTGCAACTTATCCGGCGTATCAGGGAGGAGGGCGTTGCCGTGCTGTACGTGACGCATCGCCTGGAGGAGATCTTCGAGATCGGTGACCGTATCACGGTGCTGCGCGATGGCCAATTCGTCACAAGCGCACCTACCGGTGAGTTCACGCACGATAGCTTGATTCGCTCGATGGTTGGGCGGCAGATCGAGGCGCTCTATCCCAAAAGAGAGCACAAGCAGTTCGGCAAGACTGTGTTATCGGTGCAGGGCCTGCGCCTGCAAGGCAGCCCGTACCCGATCAGCTTTGATGTGCATGCCGGTGAGATCGTTGGTCTTGGAGGACTGGTGGGAGCGGGCCGCACGGAGACGGTTCGCGCCATTTTCGGAGCCGATCCAGTTGAGGCGGGAAGAGTGCTGGTCGATGGCGTTCCACTGCATCCAGGGTCTCCTCATGATGCCGTGAAAGCCGGCCTGGGGCTGCTCACCGAGGATCGCAAAGAGTTAGGGCTGCTGGCGGATCTCTCAATCCGCGAGAACGTGACTATCGCCGATATACAGGCGGTTTCGCGCTTCGGGGTTATCGTATCGAAGCGGGAGGCAGCGCTGGTCAATCAACTGGTGCCTCGCCTGCGCTTGAGATATAACACGATTGAGCAGCCTATCTCATCGCTTTCAGGTGGGAACCAGCAGAAAGTGTTGCTGAGCCGCTGGCTGGCAACGAAGGCGAAGGTTTTGTTACTGGACGAGCCGACCAAGGGAGTTGATGTGGGAGCCAAAGCCGACATCTACAAGATCATTGGCGATCTGGCAGCTCAAGGCCTGGGCATCGTGGTTGTGTCGTCCTACCTGCCGGAGTTACTCGGCATTTGTGACCGCGTCATAGTGCTGCACGATTTCGGCGTTACCGGTGAACTACCTATTGAAGAGGCGACAGAAGAAAAGGTGCTGCAACTGGCGAGCAGCGCCCCTGTTTCTGCTGGCGCGTAATAGAGAGGAGCTTTTTCATGGAAACTACTTCCGCTACGCCACAACCCGCGCAACCCGTACAACCAGGTATGGCAAAGCAGGCGGTGGCAGAAGAGCAGCGCACCCCGATTAGCCTGGGACGAGAAAGCGGCGGCATCCTGGTCCTGCTGATCTTCATCGCCGTGCTGATCCTGACGACCAGCGACTTTCTGACCATTACGAATCTAGACAACCTGGTGCGGCAGGTGACGGTGTTTGCGGTTCTCTCGGTCGGACAACTCTTTGTGATTTTGACCGGTGGCATTGACCTATCCGTAGGCTCCGTGCTGGGCCTGAGCGGCGGGGTAACGGCGCTGCTGCTAGCTGGCGGTACTCCCATCCCTGTGGCTATCCTGGCCGGATTGGGGGTTGGGCTTGGCATAGGCCTGATCAACGGCCTGCTCGTGACACGCCTCAAGCTGCCTCCTTTCATCGCTACACTGGGCATGCTGGGGGCCGCACGAGGACTGGTGTTGCTGCTGACAGAAGCTAAAACCATCGCGCCGCTGCCTGATGCCTTCAACATCATCTCCAACGGCTATATCCTTGGCCTGCCGAGCCTGTTCTGGATCCTGCTGGCGGTAGCCATTCTGGCGGCCTTTGTCCTCGGGCGGACGGTCTTTGGCCGCTATGTCTACGCCGTTGGCTCCAATGCCGAATCGGCGCGCCTCTCTGGTGTACCGGTGACAGCAGTACTGATCGCGGTGTATAGCATCAGCGGGCTGCTGGCAGGCTTCGCCGGTATTCTGACCGCTTCGCGCCTGGGCGCTGGCATCCCCACGGCTGGCACCGGGTACGAGTTACAGGCTATTGCCGGGGCGGTCATTGGTGGCGCCAGCCTGTCGGGGGCAAAGGGCCGTGCTATCGGGGCCGTTCTGGGAGCTTTGATCATGGGCATGCTGAATAATGGTGGCAACCTGCTTGGCGTCGATCCATTCTACCTGCAGATCGCCATCGGCTTGCTGATTATCCTGGCAGTGTACTTTGATCACCTGCAAGGGCGCACCTTCGCTCCCTTGCGCCGGGCTGCGTAATGCAGGAGCAGCATTAGAGCAGCATTTCTGAATTAGAGCAGCATTCCTGAGAATGTATTCTTGGGGATGCTGCTATGATACTATGTAGTTGTAAGGTAAGGGTTCAAAAATGACCGAAAGAATCTGACAGTGTGAACAGTTGCATCATGTCATCCTGAGCGCGTGAGCCGAAGCCCTGAGCACGTGAAGGGGAAGGGGAAGGATCTCGCGCGATGGGCATCAGATGTTTCGCTTCGCTCAACATGACATGTCTGGACTTTCTGTTGATTGAGGAATTGTTACGTTCATTTGAACCTCGCCTAACAATAAAAAAAGGGCATTGAAATGCAGAAATTTGTTACTCGTGAGAAGATCAAAGTTGACCGGGTTGCCTGCCCCTGGCTGATCAAGCGATTTATTGATCCAGAGGCAGAGCTGCTTTTCGTCCCCAAGGACCAGGTGCTGGCTGTGGCTGAACGCGAGGGAGCCATCCCATACGATATCAGCGCAGAGGTTGAATTGACGCATCACGGCGATGAGTGCAGCTTCGAGGCTTTCATTCATAAATATGGCCTGAAGCATGATGCAGCGCTCATGGAACTGGCAAAGATCGTGCGAGCCGCCGATGTGCTTTCACAGCGAGCAATTGCGCCAGAGGGAGTTGGCCTGGAGGCTATCGCTTTCGGCTTCAGCCTGAGCGGCAAAAGCGACCAGGAGCTACTCGACCTGGAATTTCCTATCTACGATGCTCTCTATCTGTACTGCCAGCAGAAGGTTCGTGGGAAGAGGTGATCAAGGATTGTTAGTTTCTCCGGTTCCGCTTGCAGCCACGGCTGAGGCGCTACGTACAGGACAGCTTGATCTGCTGGCATACATTGAGGAGATTTGCGACCGGATCGAGCGGATCGACCCGCTGATCCAGGCATTTTTGCCGGAAGATGGGCGCCGCGAACGTCTTATTGCAGAGGCAAGGGCATTGCAGGCGCGTTTTCCTGATCCGGCAGGGCGTCCAGCGCTGTACGGGATTCCCGTAGGGGTTAAGGATATATTTTATGTGGATGGTTTTCCCACGCGAGGAGGATCGCAACTGCCAGCGGATGTGTTTGTAGGACGTGAGGCTGAATGCGTAACAAGGCTGCGAGCGGCGGGAGCGCTGATAGCTGGCAAAACTGTTTCCACCGAGTTTGCGTGGGCTGAGCCAGGGCCAACACGCAACCCGCATAACCTTGATCATACGCCGGGCGGATCGAGCAGTGGTTCGGCTGCCGCAGTGGCAGCCGGCCTCTGCCCGCTAGCGCTGGGAACGCAAACAATCGGTTCGGTAATTCGCCCTGCTGCTTTTTGCGGCATCGTTGGATTTAAACCAAGCTATGGGCGTATTTCAACGGCAGGAGTGATTGCGTTTTCTGAGTCCGTCGATACAATTGGCTATTTCACGCAGAATGTGGCGGGTACTGCGCTGGTAGCTCCATTACTTTGCCAGGACTGGCGAGAAGTTCACCCTGAAGGGCGACCTGTGCTGGGGGTACCGCATGGGCCATATCTCGCCCAGGCCTCAAAAGAAGCCCTGGAAGCATTCGAGGAACAGCTTGCCCGCCTTCAAGAGGGAGGATATACCGTGAAGCGAGTGCCGGCGCTAAGCGATATTGAAGCCATCAATCATCGTCATAGGCGCATGATCTTCGCTGAACTGGCGCAGGTGCATAGCGCGTGGTTTGCGCAGTATGAGCCGCTCTATCGCCCACGAACGGCTGCTGCTATTCGCGAGGGACAAACGATCAGCGCAGGGGAATTAGCGAGGGCTCGCGAGGGGCGATCAGCTTTGCGCAATGAACTGGAAATGCTCATGACGCAAGAGGGTATTGATCTATGGGTTTGCCCTGCTGCAACCGGGCCAGCGCCAGAGGGACTTGAGAGTACAGGCGATCCCATTATGAACCTACCCTGGACGTACGCGGGAATGCCGGTGATCACGCTTCCCGCTGGTCATGCGGGCAATGGGTTGCCACTTGGCCTGCAAATCGTAGGGAAAGTGATGGCTGATGAACAAGTCGTGCAACGGGCAGGCGGTTTGGAGAAGGCACTTGGTTAATTTCTTGCGCATCCTGCATTGGTGTGTAGGGCTTTTATATACCCAATTTTTGCCCAAGTGAGTGATATACATAACTGTACGCTTCATGTGTTGATGACATGTATTTCCAGCAAGGAGTAAGCGCGATGAGTACGACACCTAGCGATCCCAATCAGTGGAAAGCTCAACAGCGTCAGGAATGGGACGTGGTATCTTCCGGTTGGCGCACATGGTGGCAAACGTTTGAGCAAGCTGCCCAGCCGCTTAGTGACCACTTGATCGCGCTGGCTCAGATTGAACCGGGCCAGCGTGTGCTGGATATTGCGACCGGCATCGGAGAGCCAGCCGTGACCGCAGCTCGGAGGGTTGGACCTACTGGGCAGGTAGTGGCAATTGATCAGTCTCCACAGATGTTAGCCATTGCCAGGGAGCGAGTAGCAGCCCTGGGCTTACAGAATGTCCAGTTTCGCGAACTGGATGCAGAACGGCTGGATCTGCTGCAAGAGAGGTTTGATGCTGCGCTCTGTCGCTGGGGATTAATGTACCTGCCTCACCTTGTCCCTGCTCTGGATGGAGTGCGACAACGGCTGCTGCCAAGCGGACGATTCGTAGCAACCGTCTGGCCTAGCCCTTCAAGAGTCCCGGTCTTGAGTTTGCCTAGAGCCGTCATTACCCAGTACATCGAGGTGCCATCACCACCCGGTATGCCTGGGCCATTCAGTCTGGCAGATATCGGGGTACTTGAACGGGCATTGGCTCAAGTAGGATTCAGCGAAGTGCGTAGTGAACCCTTCGAGCTTCGCCTCGAGTTTGCCTCGGCCTCGGACTATACGCGGTTCATCCAAGCCGTCTCTCCCTCGATCAATGCTTTGCTTGCCAGGCAGAGTGCTGAGCAGCAGGAGCGCATCTGGCAAGGGGTTCAAGATACTGCGCAAGAGCGCTATGGCAGTGCAGACGGCAAGATGCGCATTCCTGCTGAAACGATCTGCGTTCTCGCTCGATACTAGATTAACGAGAAAGGCCTCACCCGATCCTAAGCAAAAGCATCGTGCCACTCATTTGGACGAAATCTGGATATATGTAAGCTGGATACATGTAAGAATGTGTGTTTAAACGGAAAGAGCAATGGAGTCGCTATCTTTTGAGATCCTGCTGTACCAAGAACGAGCCATTGATCCGCAGGCAGTACGCAAGCTCTATGAAAGTGTGGACTGGTGGCCTGAACGTCAAGAGCAGGAGATCGCCGAAATCCTGCGCCAGTATCCCACAGTAGGAGTGTGGCAGGGTTCTCGTCTCATAGGTTTCGCACGTGCTGTCACCGATCATCGCTTTCGTGCTTTTATTGAAGATGTGGTAGTTCATCCTGAGTACCAGGACAGAGGCATTGGAAGGCTCTTGCTTGCCAGGTTACTTCAGGAATTAGAGCAGATCGACACTATTACATTGTTTTGCCGGCCTGAGCTAATCCCATTCTATGAAAGACAAGGATTTCAAGTCTTTCCCAAACAGGTTGTTATGCACCGAAAACATCCCTAACGATCTATGACTAAGGATAAGTAATTTATGCTCAGCCTCAAAGAATGCATACAGGATGCCGCGGAATTGATAGAGCATGCCAGCAAGATAGCAGTGCTGACGGGCGCAGGGATCAGCACGGAATCGGGAATACCCGATTTTCGCAGTCCCGGATCGATCTGGCGGGTCGAGCCGCCCGTGAGCTACCAGGATTTCATCAGCAAGCCGGAGGCGCGGCGGCAATACTGGCAAACACGGCGCAATCTCTCTAGCCAGGTAGCGGCAGCACGACCCAATGCCGCGCACCGCGCACTGGTCGAGCTGGAACGAAGACAGAAGCTGCTGGGGATCATCACGCAAAACTTCGATGGACTGCACCAGGACGCAGGGCACCCAGCCGAGCATGTGATCGAATTACATGGCACTTCGCGGGAAGCAGCCTGCACACTCTGTGGCGCCCGTTCATCTATGGCTGAGTTGCAGCGGCGCATCGATGATGGTGAGGTCGATCCGCGCTGCCCGCTCTGTGGGGGCTTTCTAAAATCCGCAACGATCCTGTTTGGCCAGCGCATCCCGCAGGCGGCACTCAGCCGGGCCAAAGAACTGGCGGCCATATGTGACCTGTTTCTTGTGGTTGGCTCGTCGCTGAAGGTGAATCCGGCGGCGATGTTGCCGCGCATTGCGGTGAACAATAATGTGCCGCTTATCATTATCAACTTGCAGCCTACGCCGCTCGATGCTTTGGCGGATGTGGTCATTCACGAAAAGGCTGGTGAGGTGCTGCCTGCGATAATGGCGAGGTCAGGCAACGCTTCTTAACACCTGGCTCTGTTTCATCTCTCCGGCACGAATTGGTACCGTGAGGTAGTTCTCCGCAGGAGCGAGCGGGCAAGTCCAGCGGCTATTGTAGGCGCATGAGGGGTTATAAGCATAATTGAAATCAAGCATGATTTGCTTCCAACCGCTCACGCCAGGCACAGATATGAAATCGCTGCCCTTGATGGTATCAAAGAGGTAACGGCCTCCACCATAGCTTTCCTTTGGGCATGTTGCATCGCGGAATGGAAGAAATAGCCCACCACCATAGATATCAAGCCAGTAAATTGAGAGCGATACAGGCTGTTCCTCGACGATAAAATACACCTTGCCTACGGTGACCATGGTCATGGTTTCAGTAGCGCTCATCAACATCTGGTGGCGCTCCGGCTCAACATTGCTATCGATCTCGACAATAAAGCGCATGGCAGGATTGTAGGGGAAATAGGGCAGGCCCTGAAAAGTTCGGCGCTGCTCTTCATCAAGAGCAGATTGGGGATGGTGCGCGAAAAGCTCATTCCTTGCTGCACAGAAACGCTCCCAGACAGCGACAGGGTCCGCGCCGGACAAAAGCGCCTGGTTGCGCTCGCGGTACATGGCAGCGACACGGCAACGGTAATCATAGAGTTCGAGGTACTCTGACATGGTATGCTCCTGGCAGGAAGGCAATTCAACTCTTCCTATGAGGAAGATAGCATAGAATGATAAGGTTAGGCAAGTGCACAGTTTCCAAACATTTTATAATATATTTTGAGCCGTATAGATGGTGAAGGAGTAAATATGAGTAACGCTGAGCAAAGGAGGTTGCGCCTGGCATATGGGCCTGAGGAGTTGCAATTTGGAGAGCTCCACCTGCCAGAAGGTACAGGGCCACATCCGGTTGTTATTCTTATTCACGGAGGATTCTGGCGTAACCGCTACGATTATACACTTATGACGGGGCTGGCTGAAGACCTCGCCAATCGTGGTTTTGCTGCCTGGAATAGCGAGTACCGGCGTATCGGCGACGAGGAAGGCGGGTGGCCCTCAACGATGCTGGATGTTGCCAGGGCTACCGACTATGTGCGCACCTTAGCTCCAACATATCATCTTGATCTCAAGCAAGTGGTGCCGGTTGGCCATTCTGCCGGGGGACATCTAGCTTTCTGGCTGGCAGCACGGCATCGCATCCCCCAAGATAGCGACCTGTTCCCAGGCGACAGAATACTTCCCCCAACAGGGGCCATCAGTCTTGCAGGCGTCGTTGACCTGGATATGGGCTGGCGAATGAATCTGGGGAACGGTGCGGTAGCAGAGCTGTTGGGAGGCAGCCCTGAGCAGGCCCCTGAACGGTATGCGGCTGCTTCTCCTGCCGCGATGCTACCACTCGGCGTTCCACAGGTATTGATCCATGGAACAGTGGATGATCGGGTTCCTTTTGTTGTGAGCGAGGCATATGCGAAGGCTGCTCAAGCGGCTGGCGACCAGGTAACGCTGATAAGGCTGGAGGGCGTGGATCACTTTGCGCTGATCGATCCGGCTTCGGATGCATGGGCTAAAACGGTTGAGGCGCTGCAGGGTTTGTTGGGGTGAGCAAGGAGCGGGCGCGGGGGCGAGGGCGAGCGCAAGAAACGGGCGGGCGAGCATAAAGCGGCCCCATAAGGAAGCAGGCGGGCGACCATGAAGGCCCACTCATCCACATCCGCTCCCCGCTCGCCCCTACGATATACGCCGTATGGTTGCATGGGTGCGTTGTTGTGGACATGGATGGTGCAAGGACAAGGAGGGCAAGCGCCAGGCCCCCGCCCATCCTCGTCTCCACCCCTTGTCCCTACAGGCGACGAGCCGTTCCTGATTCCCCCATGCGGTTGTCAAAGTTCATCAGAGGATTGGTCGTTATTTCGTTAATGTACATAATGCAGCCCTACCGGGCGGGAAGGGCGAAAAGCCCTGTTTGGGAGACATAGACATCGTAGGTTTTGCCATCGGCGGCGAGGAAGACAGCGTTGCCATAGGCGGCCTGGACGATCGGAGAGACCCAGGCCTGCTCCTGGACGGTCTTAAAAAAGCCGTCATCACCCCCATTGAGGGTAACCACAGTATGTTTGGCATTGGCCTCGAGGTGGGGGTCGTCGTAACGGCCCTCCAGTCTTGTGAGCTTGTAGCCTGAGTGTAGTCCCAGAATGTTGAGCCAGGTAGGAAATTTGATGATGTCGCCCTGCAACATCCACTCATCACCATTGACGAGGTAGGTCTGGTCGGAGGTTTGCTTGCCACTTTGATCGTAGAGGATCAGTTCGACGGACATCTCATGGGGAACATTGGCTATGGCTGTTGCGTGAACCCGTGCCACTTTGATATTGCCGGTGAGGCCTACGTAGGTCTGGATCACGAAGGTAAGCCAGAGGATAGAAAAGGCCAGCACTATGAGAATGATGCCGAGCAGCGCGCGTCCCCACCTGAAGCGATGATAGCGCCTTCTTGTACCAAATTTGCGAGCCTCATAGCCTTCATCCTTGTATTCGTATCTTCTTACTTCGCCTCTCACCAGGCTCGCACCAGCGGAGATGAGCAATACTATACCAATGAACGCAACTACTAGAAGGATGATCTGGGGTAGTCCAAGAATGACCGGTATGTTCATTGCTACTTCCCTGTCTTTCTGCCCTGCAATGCTTATTTTTCAGGCATGTTATAATACCGTATGAAAAACCATCCCTTTTCCTTTACACGCGCTATATAGAGGTTTTGTAACCAAATACAGATTACGCATTGCAATAAAGAAGCCGGGATAGCCAGTGTATAGCTTCTGGATATTCCTGGCAATCGAGGACGAATTCCTGCCCGCGTCCTGCACTGTTCAACAAGACGGCATCTTCTTCCTTCTGCCATCTGCTTAAACTTGTGTGGTAACTGAGCCCAGATGTATGTTCACGCGGGTAAAACCATGCTGGCAATCGCCAGATACTCCTCGATTTGTGCGGAGCAGTCAGGCACAAGGCAGGATCGAATTTGCGAAACAAACCCGCTCCCGGTTTGTTGATAACTATACCTGGCAAGCTGATAGAGTCGCTCGCAATGTAAATAGAATCGGGAATGCTAGGCTTTGTGTCTTTGCAGTGGGGATGATCTCGCGCCCAGGGAGGGATTTGTGAGGGACAGTTAGCAGGGATACGCTGCTCGATTTGAAGCCAGCCAAATATGACATGCAGATCGGGCGCATTTCGCACATAGCGATATTTACCAGCGACACGTTCGACTCGCCTGAACCAGCCATAGAACACAAAGATATCGCCTGCTTCTACGCCCTGGTTCTGCAGATGCCTCTCCGCTGCCCCTGCCTGCCCGAAAACAGGTCTCCAGCCTGGGAGCCGGGCAATGCTCAATCTATTCAGGTCAGGGTCTAGATGCACGAATGTATCCTTACTGATCTTGCCACCGCTGAGGTCGCTGGCAATTACTCCTAAGGACTGGCAGTCTACCTGTATGTCCTCATAGCGTATTGAGCATCTAGCGGGCACTGTTTCTGGAATGGGTAAGGAACAGAGCTGCCCTGATGGAAAAATGGGGCTGGGCACGCCACCTGTACTTGCATCGAACCCTTTTCTACTGAGGATGATCTTCACTGCTCTCCGGCTTCCTACCTATGAGCGCAAGGCGCTCAAGTTCTGAAACAACCCGCTCTAATTCTTCAATCAAAGGAGTTGTACCGGCCTGGCGCAGGGCATTGGTGACTGCTCTGTAATACCAGAGCGTGCCATCTTTGCCGCCGGTGAAACGCTGCCAGAGGGCATCACCCAGAAGCCGGTAATCGGCAAGGACGGTGCGGGCGTTATGCAGTTTATCGGCTGCTGAAACCAGGCGCACAGAAGCAGGAGCAGTGCGAAGATGAGCGATGTAGGCTTCTTTGCGAGCTTTCCAGGGTGGTTTGGGAATAACGTCAGTATCGGTGCAGCCATCCACAATTGCGACAACAACATCGCCAAAGCGGCGGCGAATGGCTTCGCGTGTGGAGGCGCCACCTTGATCTTCAACGGCATCGTGGAGGAGGGCAGCTATGGCCTCGTCTTCGTTGCCTGCATGCTCCAGGACGATACTGCAAACGGCGAGCAGGTGCGCGATATAGGGAACTGTTGTTCCCTTGCGCGTTTGTCCGGCGTGCAGTTGTGCGGCAAATACCAATGCTTCCTGAAAGTGTGGTGAAAGTCTCATAAACGTGGCCCTTAACTACTGGTCATAGATTTGGAGGCATTATAGCATATCTACCAGATGACATCTTGAACATGGTAAGATGCTTTCGTAATGCTACTTTCGATGAATCTTGCACGTTAATGAAGTAGGAGCACGCCTGTGCCTTGTCGCTCCTACTATCTATTACAGACATTACTGGAGAGATTCCAATGCTTAAAAGACCAAAAGCCATTATCTTCGACCTCGATGGGGTCTTAACGGATACCTCGGAATATCATTATCAGGCCTGGAAGCATTTAGCCGATGATGAAGGAATTCCATTTACCCGCGAGGAAAACGACAAACACTTGCGGGGTGTAGGTCGCCGCGAATCACTGATGTATATCATCAGGGGAAGGCAGTATTCTGAAGACCAGATCCAGGAGATGATGGATCGCAAGAACAGGTACTACAACGAGTTGATCAAAAACATGACCCCGGATGACCTGGTGGCTGGAGGAAGAGCGCTGCTACAGGAGATTCGGGAGGCGGGCATAAAGATTGCCATTGCTTCGGCCAGTAAAAACTGCAGGACAGTGCTAGACCGCTTGAAGATCATGGACTTACTTGATGGGGTGGCTGACGGCTATAGCGTTGTGAATGGCAAACCGGCGCCAGATCTCTTCGTGTATGCAGCAGGGCTTGTGCATGTGCCTACACCTGATTGCCTGGGGGTCGAAGATGCCGATGCCGGCATTGAGGCGATTAAGAATGCCGGGATGCAGGCCCTGGGGATAGGCCCTGCCGATCGTTTCCACAGGGCGGATAAAGTCCTGCCAGACATGGCTAATAAGCATTTGCAGGACTTGCTGGATTAGTAGTGAGGAAGAGTAATATTGTGAATCCGTGGGAAGTACGAGAGGATAGTTTTAACGCGAAGAAACTTCGCGTCGATGAGACCATCTACACTATTGGTAATGGCTACTTTGGCACACGCGGCACATTTGAGGAGGGCTACCCGAAAGCAACCCCAGCAACCTTACTGTATGGGGTTTTTGACGATATCGCAGTAGGCAAAGAGGAACTGGCCAACGCACCTGACTGGCTCGTGATCAAGCTCTTTGTCAATGGCAAGCGCTTTCGATTGACCGCAGGAGAAATCCTCGAATTTCATCGTACCTTAGATATGCGCAATGCCGTCCTCAGCCGGGTTTTGCGATGGGAAAGTCCAGAAGGCGTTCGCCTCAAAATCAGCAGCGAGCGCTTTGCCAGCCTGGCAGATGAACATCTTGGAGCCATTCGTTATAGTGTGACAATTGAAGAAGTTCCTGCAGGGCAAAGTGAAGACGTGGATATCCTTCTACGGGCAAGTATCAATACCGCTGTAGGAAACTACGACATGTTGCACTGGGAGACCGTTGATCAGGGGCATACGGATACGATTAGCTGGCTGCATAGTGAGACGCGGCACTCTAATGTCCAGTTGGCACAAACGATGAGTTTTACGACTGATGCAGCAGGTTTTCGGAAACAGTTCGTTGACTCGGATAGTGCACCAAGCATTCACCTGTTTGGAAGATTGGCTCGTGGAGCAACGATCACGACCGAGAAGATCGTGGTGATGTACACTTCGCGCGATACCTCTGACCCGGTGCAGGCCGCGCTAGAACACCACCAGAAGATCATCGAGAAGACCATCGATCCCCCTGCAAGTACAGGCCAATCAGCAGCAGAATCTGATTTGCCTTCGATCATGACAGTGACCGGGCAAGAGGCGGGCGCCTTTGAAGCGCTACTGGAACAGCACAAGCAGGCCTGGGAGCGCTACTGGCAGGTTTCCGATATCATTATTGAGGGTGATGATAGATCGCAGCAAGCTGTACGCTATAACCTTTACCAGTTGCGTATCAGCGTCAATCCTCATGATAGTCACTACAGCATTGCGGCGAAAGGGCTGACGGGGTTTGGCTATCGCGGCCATATCTTCCACGATACAGAGATTTTCATGCTGCCTTACTTCACCTATGTGCATCCCGATATCGCGCGCACTCTGTTGCTCTACCGCTATCATTTGCTACCGGCAGCGCGGGCGAAGGCAAGAAACAATGGCTACAGAGGTGCTCAATATCCCTGGGAAAGCACCCTGAACGGCGAGGAGGCAACGCCAGATGCGATCATTCACCCGGAAAGCGGCGAATTGATTCCTGTTCTGAACGGGCGTATTGAGCTGCATATTACCGCCAGCATTGCTTATGCAGTGTGGGAGTACTGGTACGTCACCGGTGATGATGAGTTCATGAAGCAATATGGCGCAGAGGTGCTCCTCAGCACTGCGGAGTTCTGGGTTAGCCGCTCCGAAAAGCACCCGGAACACCAGGATTATGAGATCAACAATGTGATTGGCCCCGACGAATGGCACGAACATGTCAACAATAACGTGTACACCAACTATATGGCAAAGTGGAATATCCAGGCAGCGCTTGGTGCATTAGACTGGCTCCAGCAGGCCGATCCCGTTAAGGCCAGAGAACTGCTGGATAAACTTGACCTGGCTGGCCAGCACCTGGATCACTGGCGAGAGGTTGCAGCGCTCATGCGCATCCCACAAGACAAGCAAACAGGCGTCTTCGAGCAGTTCGATGGCTTTTTCAAACTCGCTCCACTCGATCAAGATCAATACAAGAGCCGTAAAGTATCATACCAGGCGCTGCTTGGCATGAAAGAAGTGCAGCACCACCAGATCATCAAGCAAGCGGATGTGCTGATGCTCTTAACGCTGTTGAGGAACCAGTTCGATCTGCAAACGAAGCGCGTAAACTGGGATTATTACTATCCCATTACCGACCATACGTATGGCTCCTCGCTCACTCCTGCGTATCATGTCATCCTGGCATGCGAGTTGGGCCTGGTCGATACGGCTTACAAGATGTTTTTGACGGGCGCGCTGGTGGATCTGGAGGATCTGCGAGGAAATACATCAGAAGGCATTCACGATGCCTGCGCGGGTGCAGTATGGCAGGCAGTGATATTCGGTTTTGCCGGCCTGAGCCTGACGGAGGATAGTCATACCACATCTCCGGCGTGGCCGGATGGCTGGACACGGCTGGCTTTTACATTCTTCCACAAAGGGAAGATGCAGAGGGTTGATTTGAGGAAAACGTAATGGACGGAGTAATGCGCGAAGCAAGCCGTATAGTCGAGACATTGATTGAGCTGGTGGGCATACCGAGCACCTCAGGACACGAGGAACGGATCAGGGCGTACCTGGAGGAGAAGCTGGCAGCGTGGGGCCTGAGTACGACGGTTGATCCTGTGGGAAATCTGGTGGCTACGCTGCCGGGCGAGGGGAGAGCGGTACTGCTCAATGCACATATGGATAGGGTACCGCCCGGCCTGGGGCATAGACCGGTGCTGCGGGATGGCGTGCTCTACAGTGATGGAACGACGAACCTGGGAGCCGATGATGCTGCGGGTATCGCTATTATCATGGAAGTGCTGGCGCGTATTGTCGAACATGGGCTACCTCACCCGCCGGTTGTGGCTGTGTTCACCGTGCAGGAAGAGGCGGGTTTATGTGGGGCTACCAAGTTCGATGCCAGCGCCTACCAGGTGACGGAGGGAATTGTTTTCGACAATGCCTTTGAAGCAGGCGTGGTTGTCTCGAAAGGGGCAGCATACGTGGCCTTCGATGTGCATATTACCGGCCGCACCGGGCATCCAGGGAAAGACCTGGCTCATACGGTGAATGCCATCGACATTTTCCGCGATGCGCGCTACCCGCACGGGTCGCTAAATAACGACCAGACGCGCATCCTGATTGGCCGCATCAATGGTGGGAGCGCGCGCAATGCCATACCGGCCACGCTCACGCTGCAGGGAGAGCTGCGTAGTTTTGAGCCGCCAGAGGCGCGCCAGCGCTACCTGGATGCTATCCGGCAAGCCTTCGAGCAGGCGGCGCAACGTCACGGTGGCCATGCTGGGGTAACGTTTGAGACACACTCGGCAGGTTATAGCATCAGTGAGGGCGAGCCTTTGCTGGAGACCTACCGGACTGTGCTGGCCGAGCGGGGAGCAGAGCTAGTGATGAGACCCACGTTTATTGGGAGCGATACGAGCGGTTTTCGCCCGCAGGTCAAGGCGTTCACCATTTCGACAGGCGTGGTGAACGAACATTCGGTCGATGAATACGTGCCGGTTGCGCCGCTGGAGCAGGTGGTGGAGGATACGCTGCGCGTGCTGGAATATAGATCAGTTGGCTAGGCAGGCAAGATATGGTATACTGAGGGCACAAATTCCTTCTCAAGCGCAGGGTAGCAAGCAAAGAAAGCAGGTGGTATTCTCTCCTATGAAAGAGCAAACTCTGGATAATCTGTGGTTGGCACAAACGTTGTTTGATCTCGGTGGAGTCCAGTTTGGAAATTTCACGGTCAGCGAATCGGCAGTCAGTTCTCCTGTATTTGTCAATCCCAAGGTACTTATCAGCAATCCAACAGCATTACGTGTCGCCATTAAATTGATGCAGCAGGAAATACACCTGGCGCAATCACTGCGACGCCCGCGAGTGCATCCCTTTGAGCTTGTAGCCGGCGTGCCTGTAGGAGGATTATTGCTGGCAACGGCCTATTCATTGGAGACGAACACCCCGCTGATTTATGCGCGCATCCGCCCGGAAGGAACAGGAAAACGCGGTATCGAGGGTCGCTTTACACCCGGTGATACTGCCCTGGTGATAGACGATCTGATCACGAGAGGAAGCAGTATTCTGGAAACGGCAGCCCTGCTTGAGGAGAACGGCATAAAGGTGAAGGACGTGATCGTGCTGGTTGACCGCGAACATGGGGCCGTTGAACGATTACGCCGGCGTGGATATAACCTGATGAGTATCTTGAAGCTCGACGTTATGCTCAACCACTACATGTCCAGGGGGCTTATCTCAGAAGAGACCTATCGCACCAGCGCTGATTACCTGCGCAGCAAGCAAGGGGAGATTACGAACAACAACGGGGTGTGAATGCGCGCGTATATCGTAGGGGCGAGTGGGGATGCTGAGCGGTTGGGTGCGGCATTTATTGCCTTGATGGTCGCCCGCCCGTTTTCCCCCCCACACCGCCCCCTCAACATTATTCAGACTTCAGGATAAGGCTGCGATGGGGGCAGCGTTTCGCGGTATGGTGGCTCGAAGGTGCCCGTGCCATCGCCAGCGCCATCCTGGCGCTCTTTCATCTCGGCTGACCGGCGCATGATGTTGATCAGCGGCTCGACAAGATCGATGGGCAAGGGGAAGATGATGGTCGAGTTCTTCTCAACGGCGATCTCAGTCAATGTCTGCAGGTAACGCAGTTGCATAGCGCTTGGCTGTGTAGCAATCACGTTGGCAGCCTCTGCCAGTTGCGTTGAGGCCTGCAATTCACCCTCGGCATGAATGATCTTGGCCCGCTTTTCACGCTCGGCCTCGGCCTGCTTGGCCATTGCGCGCTGCATGGTGACCGGTAGCTCAATGTCCTTGATCTCTACGGCGGTTACTTTGACGCCCCAGCGCTCGGTATGCTCATCGATGATGGCCTGCAGCTCCTGGTTGATCTTGTTGCGCTGTGCCAGCAATTCATCGAGATCGGATTGACCAAGCACATTACGCAGGGTCGTCTGGCCAATCTGTGTCGTGGCCTGGCCAAAGTTCATCACGTTGACGACAGCGGCTGTGGGATCAACCACGTAGAAGTAGATGACAGCCGTGACCTTAATTGTCACATTATCGCGGGTGATGACTTCCTGTGGGGGAACGGTCAGCGTGACGATACGCAGATCGACTTTGAGCATGCGGCTGATGATCGGGGGAATCCAGAAGATACCTGGTCCCTGCGCGCCGGTTAGACGGCCCAGGATGAAGATGACGCCCCGTTCATATTGCTGGACAACACGGATGCCTGAGAGCGCTATGATTGCCAGGATCACGATAATGACCCCGATGATGGATAATATAGCTGCTACCATGGGAAAATCTCCTTACTTTTAAACTACTACTGCCTCAATGTTTATGTGATCGATGGTTGCCTGGCCCCACAAGGGAGGCCAACGTGCCATTACCTGCCCCCCGGGCAGGGTGGAATTGGCACTCTACTACATCTATTCGTATTTAAGGGGTGGATCGGAATACGTACTCTGGATGATTTCGCTGCGTACAGGCTGTACGAGCAGGCGCAGGCCCTGGACAGCAACGATCTGCACTTGCGAGCCAGCATCTACTGAAGCATTTGGGTCATCTAAGACGGCGGCCCAATTCTCACCGCCATAGCTAACCCGTCCTTCAGGCGCCAGAGAAGTCAGAGCAATAGCTTTCGCCCCGATCATACCCTCGCGGCCGGTCGTGACGGGTCGCCGTTGCACGCGCACAATGATAGAAATCAACGCAAAACTCAAGAGGCCAACAAACCCACCCATGATGTAGACGACGATCGGGTTGACCTGCGGCCCGCTATATGGCCCACCGGTATTGAAGAGAATGAGCGCCCCCAGAATAAGTGAGATCACAGCTCCAATTGTCAATATCCCGTGTGTGGGCAGGCGCAGATCGAGCACCAGCAGCACAAATGCCAGCACCATCAAAGCCAGGCCGGCCCAGTTGGGGGAGAGCGAACCTACCCCAAAGAGGAAGAGGATGAGCGCAATGCCGCCAACCGTGCCTGGGAGTATAGCGCCGGGATGAGAGATCTCCAGATAGATGCCGATCATGGCCACGATAAAGAGCAAGAAGACGATGTTGGGATCGAGCAAAAGCCCATACAGCGTGTCAAACACCGAAGGATTGAGCGTTTGCGTACTTGCGCCCGCCGTGTGCAAGGTGACGGTATGGCCGTTATAGAGTGTGATCGGGCTGTTATTGACTTTGTTCAGCAGATCGCCCAGATTCGAGGCTTCCAGATCAACAATGCCATCTTTCAGAGCTGTATCAGTATCATAAGATTTAGCTTGCGTGACCATAGCGGCAGCATAATCGACTCCCTTACGGTGGTAGCGCTTCTGGATACCTGTTATCGAGGCAACCAGGTCGTTCTCTATTTTCTTTTGAAGCGTGCTATCCAGGTTCGAGCCATTGCCGTTGATAGGGCTGGATGCGCCTATGCGGGTTGTCGGAGCCATAGCGGCAACCGGGGCGGCGAGGGTGACAAAAGCGGCTGCCGAAGCAGCATAGGCACCTGGAGGTGAAACATACGCAATGATGGGCACTGTACTATTCAATTCAGCCTCAACCATCGCCTTCATCGAAGTGATATCCCCGCCAGGAGAATCAACCTCGATCACAAGCGCCTGCGATCCATCACTTTCGGCAGTGTTAATGGACTGGGTGAGGAATTGCAGGGAGGCAGGACCAATGTCTGTGTTGAGCATCATGACATCGACACGGG
Organism: Chloroflexota bacterium; assembly: GCA_902812455.1. The sequence goes on from CADDZH010000015.1 coordinate 44,655, forward strand.
GAGAGGCAGAGGCAGCGCTGGCTGTATGTGTACCGAGCGCCAGCGAGAACGCCACAATGAGCAGAGCGAGTGCGCTCACAAGCATAAATGAGAGAGTGCGCACGCGCGGCGTATAACGAGCCTGATAGCGAGTATGGCGCGAGTTCATAATGTATACATCCTTCCGAACGATCACCGGTGATCAAAAACGCGCCTGACTACACAACTGCAATTGTTTCAACTTCGATATAATCATAGCACAAGCTGATGGAAAACGCGAATTTTGAGCATATCATTGCTATTTGCTATAGCAAATATAACATATTGTTATCATAATGTCAAGAGATAGCGAGAAGTGGTGGGCTATGGAAGCAGAGCGCCACACTTCCCACAATATCTTTTTCCTGGCCGTGCGCGTGTCCCACACTGATCACAATAGAGTGGTTCTTCCTCTACTGGAGAGGCGGGCTGTTGCGCTGGCGGCGTGGAAGCATATGAAGGCGGCGCCGGCGTTGCTGGCTGGGCAGGTTGTACCGGGTGGCTTGCTGCGGGCGGTGCAGAGCCTTGAGCGGAGGGTTGCGCCGGGCTTTGTGTGCTGCCCGTTCCAGATTCTTGCGTCGCCTGGATCGTTTCATGGATGGTCTTTGCCGCTTTCATAGCCATACCACCGATGGTTCCTGCGATTTTAAGCCCCTTCGCGATATCATCCATATCCTTTTTCAGCCGCTGCGCTGGGGGCAGCACTGTCGAGTCTGAGACCTTGTTAAAGAAGTCTTTATCGAGCTGTAACCCTTCACCATTCCATGCGAGTTGCCCTTGCTCTTGCGAACCATCATCAAAACGGAGAGAAATGATGTTTCCCTGGATCGTGTAACTGCCTTCCCGGCGCGTTTCGGGCGCATTGGGAGTAACCTGCTGGCCACTTATGAGCGACTGGGCGGCGTTGACAATGCGACTGCGCTCCTGTGTAATCAGGGTAAATCGCCCGCTCGGAAAGAGTGTGAGGCGATCAATCCTCGATGTGAAGTAATCAAGCCCGATACCCGAACTATGGACGCATTCATACTGACCTGTGACAGCTTTGCTCATAAGCAGCCTCCTTTCTAGTACTCCATAAGATGATGTTCTTGCTCCGCTTCGTTCTCAGCCGGGATGGTAGAACTGGTGAATGCCGAGGCTAAATGAGACAGTTGCAGAGCCTGATCAAGCTCTTTTTCCCCTTCCTCTGTTTTTCCCCGTTTCAAAAGATACCTTCCCAGCAGATTGTGCGCTCGAATGCGCGCCGCTATGTGATGAGTAGGCTCCAGTTTGGCAACTGCTTCACGGAATGCTGCTTCTGCGGCAGGATCAGTTAGCTTCTGCTCTTCAAGGATGCGTCCAAGGATCATGAGAGCTTCTGCTTCTCTCAACGTATAACTTAGCTTCCCTGCCTCATAGGCTTGTTGCACATAGCTCTGGGCTGCCTCGTAGTTTTTACGCTCAAGTTCGACTCCGGCCAGTGAGCAGGCAGCCGCAGAAACCACATTGGCCTGCTCCTGTACCTGCTTCTGGCTCGTCGTTGGTGTGCGAATGAGCTGCTCAAGGAGCGGCTGTTCTTCTAGCAGGAGCTTTTGGAGTTGCTGGTGAGCCTGATCTAGCTGGCCTGCCTGCTGCTCGATCAGCCCGATAAGGCATGCCAGCAGGGCGGCCCGCACGTGCTCCCCGCTCGAGCGATACAATATATAGGCCGTTTGCGCATGTTCATATGCCAGGCTCAACAGCTCCTCTTTGTCTTGGGCGCATTGCATTTTGACGGCGCGCTCGAAGAGAATGAGCGATAGACCCCAGTGAGCTTCTGCCGCGTATTGGATGGGCGTGTTGCCATCTATCATTTTGAGCGTATGCTCAAACTCTTGAGAAGCCGCTTCCGGCTGTTCCAGTTCACGCAGCGTAGCAGCCAGGTGAAGGTGCAGGGTAATCAGCTCTAACTGCTGATCCGCTGGAACAACTTTTGGCTCTTCAGTAAGAGCATACAGAAAATCCTGCTCTGCCGCAAGAAAATTGCGTAACGCAAAGTAGCAATGGCCACGCAACGCAGCCAGGCGCCATCGCACCGGCGACGGGATGAGAGAAAGATTTATCTTTTTGAGCATATCAAGGGCCGTATTAATATGCTTATTGGTGAGCGCTTGTGATGCCTCCGCTCTCAAGTTCTCGTAATAATCGTATTGCGACATAGCGCTTTCGGCCATTTTCTGCTGCTGGGCCAGCTCCATAAGCTCATCGAATGATAGCTCTAGCCGCTCTGCCAGGAAACGCAAACTGCCTGGCGAAGGGTCGATCCGGTTCCGCTCAATCTGTGATAGCAAACTGGTGCTATATGTCTTGCCAGCAACTTCGGCTAGCGATAAGTGTTTCCTCTTTCGTGCTGCTCTAATGCAGCCTCCGAGGCTATGTGGAGGGACATGCTGTGGGGGACGTGGCATATCTCCAGTTGATCCTTTCCAATATGTGCTTTTCCTCGTTATTCTACGTTATTCATGTACATTTTCTGGTTTATATACTCATACTGGCCAGTTCAATTACCCGGCAGTACTATCTTTTATACTGCAAAAAACTCTTTCTAAATTACTACGTCCAATTCATTGACAGGTTATCAAAATCTGGCAGGATTTTTGGTAATGCCGCAAAGTGTATTGGAAATTTTGTTCTAAAAAATTCCAAAAATGCCCTTGACTTTCGGAATAAGAGACTGTATGCTGTTTGTTGTTACTATAACAAATGTTCCAGTAGAGAGGTTTTAGATAGATGGCTCGTTCCTCAAAAACGCTATCCGCCATACACAATGAGCAGGATACTTCCCATAACCAGTTGTCGCTCTTTACATCCGCAAAAACTGCCGAAATGGAAGAGCCGGTCAATGCTTTGGCTCAAGCGGCGAGCGCCAATGGAGCCTCGACTCATGCACAGGCGAAGCCGGCTTCACGCACAAAAAAGCAGGGGACGTACTCTGCTGCCGATATCCAGGTCTTAGAGGGAGTAGCTGCCATTCGGCATAGGCCGGGTATGTACGTTGGATCTACCTCCACATCGGGCCTGCTCCACCTGGTCTGGGAAGCCCTCGATAATGCCGTCGATGAAGCTGTAGCCGGCTATGGCAAGCATATCTGGATCAGTATCGACCGCGAGGGATGGGTGACAGTGCGTGACGAAGGGCGCGGTATGCCTTTTGACCCTATGCTCTACCAGGGAGATTACCTGCCGGCAGCCACTGTCATTCTCACCGTACCTCATTCTGGTGGGAAGTTTACCGAAGGGGTATATAAGACGGCAGGCGGCCTGCACGGTGTTGGGGCAACGGTGATCAACGCGCTCTCTGAAAAACTGGAGCTAACCATCTGGAAGGATGGGCAGCAGTTTCGCCAGGTGTTCAGTCGTGGAGCTGCACTGCCTCATCGCATCACCCCTTGTGACCCGAAGCTGCATGGAACGGAGCTGCGCTGGCTCTATGATCGCTCTATCTTCGATGAAGACGCCTATTATTCACTTGAAGTTATTGAAAGTCGCCTCAAAGCCGCCGCTTATCTTAACCGTGGCGTCACATTCCACCTGGATGCCTGGGATGATTCCAACAATGAACAGGTGAGCCGTGTCTTCTATTCTCGCGAAGGCTTGCCCGATTATGTGCGCGATCTCGCTGCAAGCACCAGCCCGCCGCTCTTTAAGCAGGTAATCGGCATTGCTAAAGAGAAAGACGGCGTGCAGGTGGAAGTGGCCTTGCAGCCAACCACTGGCTACAAAACCACGCTCTATAGCTATGCCAACGCGGTACGCACCCGCGATGGAGGCGTACACGAAACCGGCTTTAAAGCTGCGCTGACTAAAGTTGTGCATGATTATGCCATCAAATGGAAGATCATCAAGAATCGCGAGCAAGAGGGATTCAAGCCGGAGGTAATCCAGCAAGGGCTAAACGTCGTCATTTCGGTAAAGCTGAGCAATCCTCAATTTCAGGGGCAGACCAAAGATCGCCTGAATAATAGCCCTGTGGAAGGTATTGTGCGCTCTATTGTCGATGAAGGCCTCAAAGAATGGTTTGAAAGCTATCCCAATCCGGGCAAGGAGTGGCTCAAGAAAATCCTGCAGATGCAGAAGGCGCGCAACGAGGCCCAACTGGTCGAGGAACTGGCCAGGACGGGCAACAAGAAGAACGGTGAGCTGATCGATACCTCGCTCTCCAAGAAGTTTTTGCGCTGCAATACAAGCGATCCTGAGCGCGCAGAGCTGTTCATCGTCGAAGGCGATTCGGCTGGTGGAAGTGCTGGTCAGGGGCGTTTCTCGGAGTTCCAGGCCGTGCTCAAGCTCAAAGGCAAGCCGCTCAATGTTGCCAGGGCCGATCTCAAACGTATCGTCGAGAATGAAGAGATCCGCACCATCATCAATGTGCTGGGCACAGGAACGCGCGATATGTTTGATATCAGCCGCTTGAAGTTTCATCGCATTATTATCGCAACTGACGCCGACGTGGACGGCCTGCATATCCAGTGCCTGCTGCTGACGCTGTTTTACCAGGAATTGAGCGAGCTGATCGAGCGAGGCCATGTCTATATCGCCTGCCCGCCCCTCTATTCGGTCAAGTATAAAGGCAAAGTGGTCTGGCTGCTGGATGATGAAGCGCGTATCCAGTTTATGCGAACCCATCCCGATGTCCAGGGATTGGAGTTTAAGCGCTTCAAGGGGCTGGGCGAGATGAACCCCAAAGAACTGCGTGATACAACCTTCGATCCCGCTCGCCGCACCCTCAAGCGTGTCTCGATGGAAGATGCTGTTCTGGCTGCTCGCCTCATCAAAGAATTGATGGAAGATGACAATGCAGAAGCTCGTCGCGTCTTCCTTGCCGAGCACGCCCGCAAAATAAAAGAACTGGATGTGTGATAGATGGCACGTGTAACAGAATCAGAGAACACAAACATTGAGACTGGAAGCATCAGGGAAGAAGATTTCTCGGTTATCATCACCCACGCCTTTGCGGCCTACGGCCTCTCGGTCGTCACAGACCGAGCGCTGCCCGATGCTCGTGATGGCTTGAAACCGGTACAACGGCGTATCCTTGCGGGTATGCGCGATGCCCGTTATCTCTCCAGCCGCCCGACAGTCAAAAGCGCCGAGGTTGTTGGCCTCATTCTAGGCAATTACCACCCACACGGCGATGCCTCAGTCTATGATGCAGCCGTTCGCATGGCGCAACCCTTCACCTTGCGCTATCCACTCATCGAGGGACAGGGCAATATGGGTAGCGAAGATGGCGATGCTCCTGCGGCTTACCGCTATACCGAGATGCGCCTTTCGCCTCTTGCGGAAGCGCTGATGGCCGATATGGAGAAGGAAACCGTTCCATTGCGCCCAACATATAAGCAGGACCCGAAGGTTGTTGAGCCGGATTACTTGCCGGGACGCATTCCGCCTGTGGTCAATGCATCCAGCGGTATCGCGGTGGGCCTCTCTACCAATATTCCGCCGCACAATCTTACCGAAGTCTTGCGCGCCTGCATTGCTCTCCTTGATCGACCCAATATGGATGTCGAGCAGCTCATGACGTACATCCAGGGGCCTGATTTTAGCCAGGGAGGGCGTATCATTGGCATCGATGGCATCAAAGAGTACTTTACCACAGGCCGGGGACGTGTCATTGTGCGTGCCGAGGTGCGGCTGGAAGAAACGCCGCGCAGTCGCTCGCTCGTGATCACGCAGATTCCCCCTATTGGACGAGATAAGGTGAAGGCCTCGATTGTTAAAGCTATCAATGCTCGCAAGCTGGAAGGCCTCATGCCCGATCTGCGCGACGAAAGCGATACTGAGAAGGGCACGCGCATCGTTCTGGAGCTGCGCCGAGATGCCGATGCGGCCCAGGTGCTTTCGCAGCTCTTTGCTGAGACCGATTTACAGGTGGCGCTTTCGTTTCAAATGGTCTTTCTCTTTGGCGAGCCGATGCAGGCTGCACGACAACCTAAGCAGGTTGGTATGGTTGAGCTCCTCAACTACTGGAATGCTCACCAGATCGATGTTCTGACGCGCCGCTCACAGTTTGATTTACGCAAAGCCCAGGAGCGCCTGCATATCGTTGAGGGACTGATCATCGGAGCTGCCAATGCCGATAAGATTGTGAAGATCTTCCAGCAGGCCGAGGACCGCGCTGCTGCTCGCCAGGTCATTGAGCGCACATACAAGCTCACGCCGATCCAGTCTGATGTGATCGCCTCTATGACGCTGGCCCAGGTGACGCGCCTGGATGCCAGCAAATATGCCAGGGAGAAAGAAGAATTGCAGGGACGTATCGCCGAACTTGAGCGCTTGCTCTCTGACCGCAAGGCATTGGTAGCGCTGCTGAAAAAAGAAATGCAGCAGTTGATCAAGCAGTTTGGGGACGAACGTCGCACGACCATCGATGTTGAAGGACAGGTGCATGAACCCATTACGGAAGTTGCCAGCCTGCATGAACGCGAGCCTCTTGTGATCGCGTTTACACGCTCGGGAACGCTCAAAACGCTGCCGCCGGATGCCTATACAGCAAAGGGCAAGAACGGTTCTGCCGCCTATACGCCTGTGCGCGGCGATGAACAGTTGCACCAGGTCGTGGCCGCAACATCACAGGATTACGTCCTCTGTATCAGTTCGCTGGGGCGCGTTTTCCAGCTCGCGGCACATCGTATTCCCGCGGGAACGCGCTCTTCGCGAGGTGAATCTGCCCGCAAACTACTAGAACTTGCGCCGGGCGAGGAGATTGTAATTGTCCTTCCGGTCGAATCCTATGGCGAAGACCTCTATCTTGTGGCTTTCAGCAAGCAAGGGAAGGTGAAGAAGTCCCCGTTGAGCGAGTACAGGAGCGCGGATGAGCATGGCTTGCAGGATATGAAACTGGCTGAAGGGGATATTGTGGTTGCGGCTCTGCTCTCGCGTGGGCAGGGTGAGTACTTCGTGACGGCCAGCAATGGACAGACGCTACGCTTCAGTGACGAAGCATTACGGGCCCAGGGGCGTGTTGGCCAGGGGGTAGCGGCCATGGCTCTCGGACCGAAGGCCTATGTTATGAGCGCATCTTACCTGGATTCCGAGCTTGCGGCTAACTCCGGTAATCTCTTGAGCTTGCTGGTAGCAACAGAGGCTGGCCTGGTGAAGAAAGTGCCGCTCAGCCAGTATCCACAAAAAGGTCGCGCCACAGCCGGCGTGATAACAACCGATCTTGCTGGCAAGGATCATCTGCTCATGACCTCCATCATCAATGAAGACGATACCCTGCTCTTCACCTGGGATGGTGAAGGCGGCGAGCAGGTAAAAGTGCTGAAAGCAACGGAGTTGAAGGCCTTCCCAAGAGCGCGAAAAGGCGTATCCATTGTCAAGGGACGCCTGCTGGACGTTGTTGTGCTACACTAACCCATCGAGCATTTAAGCTGCTCGATCTGCTCAAGGTGTATCTTGCCATGCTCCAGAAACGTGTTGAAAGTCTCGTAGAGGCTCATTTCTCCACGTTCTGGATGCATACATGTGCGTTCCCATGCTTCCGGTGGCAGCATGCGTAGCAGAGCAGCAGATGAGTGCCGGAGCGCTGTAAAAAGTACAATCGCCAGATTGCGATCTTGTGTACGATACGAGAGGTTCATAGCCCAGGCGTTTTCATCGTACACGTCTACCGTTGGGTTATCCTCGGCCATGGTTTTCCGCATACGCTCATAACCGAACACCTCGCTATCGGCCAGGTGAATAATGACTTCGTGGACGCTCCAATCTCCCTCAGCGCGTATAAAATGCATCTGTGCTTCGCTGAGATTGGCAATGGCTGCGGCAACTTGAGCGGGGGCTGCTTCATAGGCATTGAGCTGTTCGGGCGTTGGTACTGGCATCTAGTAGTCCTCCTACTATTTATTCCTCTTCGCTGGACTCGCTGCCTATTATTATATACAACTGCAAGAGGGGCCACCACATCTCAGCTAGATACCTATGAATGAAATGTAATGGCCCCTATGTGGGGGTCAGATCTTAACCCCCAGGTTTCCCGTAACCCTGTTTTATGGGATCCAGAACTCCAGATTACTCGTTCCCCATTTCTTCGACCGTGCGCCGTACGGCATCTGCCGGGCTTTCCTCCCGCACAACCTCAATTGAGCACTGGGCCAGCAGCGCTCCAGCAGCTCCGATGGCAGCCAGCGTTGGGGCAAGGAGCGCGCCCACCACTCCCACAGTCAAAGGAATATCGAGGACAGTGCGGCCCTCCTGCTTGATAACGATGCGGCGAACATTGCCCTCACGCACAAGCTCCTGCACTTTGGCCAGCAACTGCTCGCCCATCACTTGCCACTCCTCAGGGACTGGATATCTCGTTCTCTGCTCTCCGTTTGTTGGATTCGTTTGTGACATAACCTTCCTCCTTTTTTCTCTATAACCTTCCATGCTGTTCTAATGGTTTCGCGTGCGTAGCCCATTCTCAATGGTGGCTACATCCCATATACGGACACAAAGAAGCAGGGTTGGAGGCAGCACCATCTAGCGTCACTTTTTTGCCTCCGAAACCACCTCCCAATCCTGCTTGCTGATGACGTAGCGATAGCGATGTTCCCAATTGCCCAAACCGTCGTCATCATACATTGTTCCTGCATATTGCATGCCACATTTCTGCATCACGCGAGCGGAAGCGATATTCTCTCGTTCACATTCCGCGTGGATCAGCTCGGCTCCCAGCACAGTAAAGGCATAGGTAAAAGCCGCCTGGAGCGCTTCAGGCATGTAGCCCTGTCCCCAGTAGTGCTGGTGGAGTGCGTATCCACAGCCAAATTCGCGCATCCCTGGATCGCGTGCATGACGGCTCCTGCCAATAATAAGCCAGCCGATGAGCAGCCCGTTGCTCCGTAACGTGATCGCCCAATCATAGGCCTCTCGATGGGGGTTGGATGCTCGCTGGACAAGTGATGCGAGCCAGTGGCGCCGCTTCTCCTCATCCCAGGAGGAAAAGTGCATATAGCGGGTAACGGCTGGATCAGACAAGAAAGCATTGAGCGCATCCCAATCAGAAAGAACGAAGTCTCGCAGGATCAGCCGCTCTGTTTCAAGGGTAGGCATGTTTTCCTCCCAATTCTTTAGGCACGGTTCAAATGAACGTGACAGAGATCCTTTTTGATCACCAGCGTCATGCCGTTGCGTTCAAAAATCGATGTTCCTTTACCTTCCTGCAACTCAGCTTGCCTACAAATAACACAGTTCATGATCTCCTCCTGTGCTTGAAATCTGGTTCCCATTGATTCGGGTCTGGCTCATACGCTTCACCATTCCTCTATGAGAATAATGGCCTTGTCAAATTATGGACTTTATTGGATGTCATCCTGAGCGCAGCGAAGGATCTCTCGCGCTGGGCATCGGATGCTTCGCTTCGCTCAGCATGACATGGGTGAATCATTCTGCTCATCTTCATCATTAGACTGCGAAGCCTGTATATGGTAGTGGCGGTCGCAAGTGCCAGCATAGTACAATATCGCTATCAAATATGTAATGAGAGAGGCAACCTATGGCCTACTTTCTTGCCAAAACCGATCCTGCAACCTACTCTATAGACGACCTGGAACGTGACAAAACGACCACCTGGGATGGTGTGCGCAACCCTCAGGCTGTACGTACTATCCAATCCATGAGACCCGGTGACCAGGTACTGATCTACCACAGTCAGGGAGAGGCTGCCATTGTGGGCCTTGCTCGCGTTATATCTGAGCCACGCCCTGATCCCAACGATAGCAAGAGCTGGGTTGTCAATGTGGCCTTCGAGCGCCACTTGAGCCAGCCTGTCACGCTGCGCGAAATCAAAGACAGCCATCTCTTCGATGATTGGGTTCTCGTGCGCCAGGGCCGCCTCTCCACAATGACCGTTCCTGACGACGTGGTGGCATGGCTCAAAGAAAAACACGTGTTGTAATCGTTCGCATGAACCTGCATTTAAAGAATAAAATGTAGTGGCCTCCCTTGTGGGGGCCAGGCAACCGATTGACCAGATAATCAATTATTGACCGTAGGAGTAACCAATCATGGATACCAATGCCTGGTGGTACATCGACGGGCACTGGGTGCATCCCCAGGAAGCCACGATCTCGATCAATGATGTCGCCGTCCTGCGCGGCTACAGCGCTTTTGAATCAATGCGCACGTATTATCGACAACCTTTCCACCTGGATGAGCATCTCTCGCGCCTCTATCGCTCAGCCGAACTCATCGATCTTGAGATCCCATGGCCCCGTGAAGAGGTGGCCGGCGTAATATACGATGTCATCGAGCGCAACGAGTACAAACATGCGGCCATACGCATACTGGTCACCGGCGGCGAGACTGAGGATAGCATTCTTCCTATTGGCAAGCCCACGCTGGCAGTCTTGATTACACCATTGGCCGAGCGAGACATGCAGCGCTTTGCCAGAGGCTACAAGCTGATCACCACCCATTTCCAGCGCTCGATGCCAGAAGCAAAGACCACCAGCTATGTTGCTGCCATCCGCGCTCTGAAAGAGGCGGCTCGCCAGCATGCCGCCGACGCCCTCTTCGTTGATGAGCAGGGGCACGTCCTGGAAGCCACACGCAGCAACTTCTTCATCTTTCGTGGCGATACCCTCGTTACACCGCGCGTGGGCATACTTATAGGCGTGACACGCAATGTTGTACTTGACTTAGCACGCGGTCGCTTCCCAATAGAGGAGCGCCCCATCCCACTGGAAGAATTGCCGCTGGCTGCTGAGGCCTTTATTACCTCATCGTCAAGAGAAATTACGCCCGTGGTGCAGATTGACGATCTCGTTATCGGCGATGGGAAGCCCGGCCCACATACTTGGGAACTCGAACAGCGCTTTATCGAGATGGTTGAACAGGCATTTGGACCGAGGCACTCGCTTTGAAGCTGATTCTTGTATGATGCTGGCTCAAATGTAGTGATGTCCACAAGGGACATCATATTCTCGCTCGCGCTACCAGAACTCGGCCACAATCGGCAGATGATCGGAGGCTATCTTTGCCTCTTCATTTGAGACTACATCACATGAATGGAGGTGCAATACCATCTCAGGCGAGGCAAAGGCATAATCCAGCCTCAGATAGAAGTTGGGCAACTTAAATGTGTACCCTGGCGCCCCTGGGTGCATCAGGCGGTAACAATCGATATAGCCTGCCGCAAGCAGGAGGGGAATAACCTCGCGTGGCAGGTGAGCTACTTCCTTGCTCTTCTCCTCAGCTATATCAGCGGGGAGCTGGGAGACTCCTGTAGGATCCCCAGGGCGAAGCGTATTCAAATCTCCTACGAGCAGGTGAAGGTGATCACCTGCTCGCCTCATGATCTCAATGATAGCGCGCATTTCTTCGACTCGTTGCCACTCGTGCTCTGCATCACGCCCCGATTGCAGATGGGTGGCGAAAAGGTGAACATGCCTTCGTTCCCAGAACAGCTCGATTTCAAGCAGCGTTTTGGTAAGCTCAGGGAGGCGGTGATTCTGTGACCGCAACAGTGGGAGACGGCTTAACCATGACACATGAAACTCGTTGTTCGCCTCACCAAAGATAAGTTGCATTTCCAGCTCGCGAGCAAGCGTTTCCGCGTTGGCCCGGCTATTGGTTTCCATAAGCGCTACAACATCTGGTTGCTGCCCGCGTATCACATTCACAATATGTGGGAGGCGGTCTTCGCCTCCCATCAGTATGTTATAACTCATTACACGTAATGCCATAGGAATCTCTCTGTTAGCTTAACTTCCAACTGTTGTCGTGGCTGCCCCTGCCGCGACAGAGATAAAGGCATCCTCAAAAATGTCCAGCCCTTGCTGCAACTGCTCACCGGTAACACATAGCGGGACGAGCACTCGCAGCACATTATCATACATACCAGCCTTGATCAGCACCAAGCCTCTTTTATGTGCCGCCGCCAGGATATCGCTTGCCGCGTGCTCATCCGGCTCTTTGCTCGCTGGATCCTTCACCAGTTCCATCGCTACCATGCCGCCCAGGCCGCGCACATCTCCGATAATCGGAAATTGCTCTTGCAGCTTTAAGAACCGCTCCATGACGACTCTGCCTATCTCGCGTGAACGAGCCGCCAGGTCTTCCCTCTCGTAGATATCTAGCACGGCAAGCGCGGCTGCGCAGGCGACGGGGTTGCCGCTGTAGGTTCCACCGAGCGTACCAGGCGGTGGAGCATCCATAATCTCAGCACGTCCAACCACACCGCTAATAGGCATACCGGCTCCCATCGACTTGGCAATCGCCATCAGGTCAGGCTCGACGCCATCGTGCTCGACCGCGAACATTTTGCCCGTGCGGCAGAAGCCAGACTGGATCTCGTCGGCAACAAACAGAATGTTATATTTTTCGCACACCTCTTTGAGCATGCGTAGGAATCCTGGCGGCGCAACCATGAAACCGCCTTCGCCCTGCACCGGCTCGATGACTACCGCTGCTACCTGGTCTGGCGCAACATCACCCACAAACATACGCTCAAGTTCCTGGATACAATACTCCGAAGCCTCCTGCGGCGTCATATTCATGCGATACGGGTAAGGATAGGGAGCACGGTAGACTTCCGGCGCAAATGGCCCAAAGTGATGTTTATAGGGCTTGACCTTCGCGGTCATGCTCATGGTCATCAACGTGCGCCCATGAAACGCATTGTCAAAGGTGATGATCGCCGGTCGTCCCGTAGCATAGCGCGCAATCTTCACCGCATTCTCGATGGCTTCTGCTCCGCTATTGAAGAAAAGAGCCTTCTTGGCGAAGTTGCCCGGTGCCAGCTTGACAATACGCTCCGCGAGATCGACGTATGGCTCGTACATCATCACGCTGAAGCAGGTATGGGTAAACTTTGCAGCCTGTTCTGCAATGGCCTTTGTGACTTCTGGGCGCACGTGACCCACATTCATGGTTCCAATGCCACCGGCAAAGTCTATGTAGCGATTGCCGTCTACATCTTCGATGATCGCACCATCAGCCCTGGCTGCGAAAACGTTCATGGCAGAGCCAACGCCACGCGCCACAAATTCCTGGCGCCGTGCCAGCAGTTCGCGCGATTTCGGCCCTGGAATATCAAAATCTGGAATGCTCTCGGACATGATAAGGTGGCCTCCTGACCAGGAAAACGATGCCATACAACCAGCGCGTGTACTTCCAAAATATCACGGCGTCTCTTGAGTATACCGGAAGAATGTGCCCGCGTTACTTCTCTCTTCTCAATTGTATCACAGTTTGTGGGGGCGCATGTTTCAGAAATCGGCAATCCTTGTCATCCTGAGCGCGTGAGCCGTAGCCCTGAGCACAGCGAAGGGGAAGGACCTTCGTTGATCGGCTCAGATGTTTCGCGGAGTTTCCCCTGAGCGAGTGCAGCCCAGCCCTGAGCGAAGCGAAGGGGAAGGGGAATTGGCTCAACGTGACATGCCCTTACACTGGTCTTGCCGATCTTGCTTGTCAAATTTTATCACCGGCCCTATGAGGCATCCCTTTTCTTATCGCATTTCCCTCCCAATTCGGATATAATAAGAAAAAGCCCTTTTCATGATTGTTCGTGATTTCGTGAAAGGAAAAACATACATGTCTGTGCGCAGTCCCTGTTAACTTTCTGATCTTCTTTGTCTTCTAAGCCTCGCGCCAGCATCCACAACTGGTGCTACTCCTCTTTTCCACTTCGCGTGCCCGCCTGCGAAACAGGTATATGCTGCTCGCGCACCGCCTTTCCTCTCTTCTGAACCCCTTTTTGTTGTTAAGGCAAGGTTCAGGCATGTCATCCTGAGCGCAGCCTGCGGATCTCTGGCGATCGGCAGCGGATGTTTCGCTTCGCTCAACATGACATGTCCAGACTTTTCTGTTCATTGAGGCATTGTCACGTTCATTTGAACCTTGCCTAAGATTCATTCTACCTCCATACATATACCCAGAGAGGAAAGGTTTCTATGGTCAAACAGATTCGCTTCCATCGCATCTCTCGCCCGGCACTATTGCGTGTGTCATTGCTGAGCATCGAACTGCTGGACGAGTTGATAACGGGATTAGTTGTAGTTGGTCTTCCTCTGTTGCGTGATCAGGCAGGACTTACCTACGCCCAGATAGGATTGCTTTTTAGTGTGAGTGAGCTTGTGGGTATGGTTGTTGATCCTGTCATCAGCCTGCTGGGCGATCGTGGTTCAAAACGCTGGTGGGTCATTGGTGGATCAGCAGGCATGGCATTCTGTTTTGTCCTGCTGGGGAGCGCGCATAACTTTGCCTTGTTGCTGTTAGCATTCGTATTGATGGCGCCGTGCGGGAAAGCAGCCGTAGGTCTCGGTCAGGCTGCATTGATCGATCAGGCAGCAATGAGCAGCGTGCGCACAATGACGCGCTGGACGCTGATGGGCAGCATAGGCGATATACTTGCTCCGGTCACCATTACGGTTGCTACACTACTGCATGTGGGGTGGCCCGGACTTTGCTGGCTGGCCGCTGGGCTCTGGCTCGCCGTCGCCCTGGTCACACTGCCACAGCGTTTTCCACATCCAACTGCTCTCACAGGTGGCAGCGATACGTCCCCTGCAATTGGTCTATGGGCTGGACTGCGCGAGGCCTTACGCGATCCGGTACTGCTGCGCTGGGCCGCGCTCTCCATTATACCAACCATGATGGATGAAGTCTTCCTGGGTTTCGTTGCCCTCTACTTGCGTGATGTGTTGCACGCAAGCGAGGCCCTGATCGGCCTGATCATTGCTATCGATCTGGCGGGTTCATTTGCCGGCCTGCTCATCATTGAGCGGATCTTGAAATACAGCAAGATACGGCCTCATCGCCTGCTTCTGGGGCTGGCATTGCAGGCGCTCGCCGGAGTCGCTGGTTTTTTGACCATCCATTCGATCTGGCTGGCAGCGCTGATGCTCTTTATCACCAGCCTGGGCGTCACCGGCTGGTATCCGATCGCGAAGGCCGCTGCTTATGATCGCTTGCCCGGTCGCTCCGGGACGGTTCGCGCCGTCGTCAGCCTGGGCGCTCCCTTTGAAGTAGCTCTACCAGGCATAATCGGCTTTGTTGCCGGGCGCTTCGGCCTGCTCGCCGGACTAGCCTTGCTTGGGCTTGCCCCTCTGCTCATCCTGCTCCTCACGCCCTGGCGGGGCGAGGAAAGGAAATCGGTGTAAAATGAGGCATATTTTACGCTACGCCACTTAGCGTACTCGTCTCACTTCCTTTGCGTATGCGAGCGGCAGCCTCTTTCAAGCGGGCTTCGCTGCGTGGCCCAAAACCTGGCAACTTGCGGATACGCTGCTGCTGGGCCGCCCACCACAACTTTTCGGGCGTATCGATGCCCAGTTCCTCGTACAGGCGCACAGCAGTGCGCGGGCCAATGTGTTCAATAGCCATCAGCCTGCGTACGCCAGCAGGCAGTGATTGCATGCAAAGATCGTTATATACTGTCATGCTGCCTGTGCGAACCAGCTCGTCGATACGCCGCCGCAGGCGTTCTCCCAATCCAGGGACAGGCAATGGTTCGCCTCGTGCGATGATATTTGCAGCAGGCTCTGGCAGATCCAGTATGCCGCGAGCCGCGTTCCGGTAGGCTTGAATGCGATAGGGGTTGCTATTCTGCGATTCCAATAGTTCAGCGATGCCCGAAAGCACTTCGGCGATCTGGCGATTTGTAACCACCGGTTGTATATTCTCTTCTGGTTCCATCCCCGGCAATGCGGGCTGATCTACATTCCTGCTCTGCAGGCTTCGCACAGAAGGTAGCATATGGACGGTCTGGGTGAGCTGCATAATACTCATTGCGCTCAGCTCCTCTCCTTACTTGAGTAAAAGCAAATGCTCTGTATCTCTCTGTATCTCGTTAATGATTACAAATTCTCTAAAGAAAATTCTTTATACACGCATTAAAAAAGGTACTTAGTGTACTAATTACATTGAAATCCTGTTCTAATTGTAGCACAAGAAAGGCGGGATGTCAAACGGAAACGGAGCAACAAACGAGTGTAGAGGTTGTCCGAAAAGTCTTCTGGTGTCAGTTCGCATTGATGAGTTGTTTGAGCCTTAGAAGCCATTCCAGAGGGTGTCAAGTGCTCTTTTCGTTCACATACGCCACAGCTTCCGAGGCAAGTGGCTCCAGAAGCCAACGCAATCTCAACAATGGAGAATGGCTCTTCAGGCCTTCTCGGACACCCTCTACGGCTACGATATCGCCTCGCAGGAGTATAATCTTGCCCTTGTCGATGCAGTGAGGGCGCAGGATCTCGGTCGCTTACTGGAGTTCGATCTCGACTGACTGAAGCGCGCTTCGACTGATTCATATGGACAGATTCTCAATTTGTAGGGCATGATCGAGGGGACGGAGTTCAGGGGAGAGTTACTGTCGTATGAGGTACCGACGTATTTTGGGATGATGTGTGTGGCTTATGAAGGCTCAATTTTATATTGAGGAACCTATGTAAGCTATTTGGCTTTTGTATTGTGGCCAGACAGCCATGTCTTGCATGAGTTTTTAGTTTCCGGCTATGAGAGATACTTTCGCCTTGCTGTTCAGTATATCTCACACTGTCTCTGGCTTCCTCCAGAGGGTCAGGCACTTTAAGACACGGATAGTTACCAAGAAATTGACTCATTTGCGTAGATTTCCGACCCTCCGTTCTGGCCATCTAGGAAAAGATGTAAAATAAATGTCGTACCATGTGGTGGATCACCGTTCATGGTAAAAGAGTCTGGAACAGATTGCCCAGGAGCAAGAGACAAATCATTATTAGGAGTTATACTATAATTATTTCCATTTAAATCACTTAAGGAGGTGTTGTATTGATCGATGCCGCCAAGAAATGATTGGCTTCCTTTATTAGTAAAAGTAAACGTCCATATCAAATTGCCGTTGTAAAGTTCTATTGTATTTAAAGTGGCATCAATTGGTGGATTATAGGCATATGCTACTCTGGTGAGTGATATATTGTAAGTTTTTGTAGGAGGGGCAGGTGTTGCTGTTGGAGAAGAAGTTGAGCCTTGTGAAGATCCTTGAGTAACTGTTGACACTACAGTTTTTTCTAGGATTACGGTGGGGCTAGGAACTACGAAGACTGTGCGAACCTCTTTCTCTGTTATAGAGTGTAGCGTCGAGAGGTTGATTGATAAAATGAGGACGACAACAGTCAGGATTATGTTTGCAACGAGTAGCAGGCGGTTATTGAAGGTTGATGAACTCCAGATACCTTTCAAAGCAGCGACAAAGCTCTTGCCAGCTTTTATTCCTCTTATCACGTCAAAAATTGACTTACTACCAAAAAAAACCAGCCAGAGTACACCGAAAATCTGAGCAAAATTTGCTACACCTTGAAGTAAACCCATCTCCAGTCACCGCCTTTAATAACCTGCACTTTTGATAATTGAAAACAGTGAAGAATAAAAGTTTAGTGGTAAAATTTTTCGGTATCCTCAAGAAAATCCTGAATTCGGGGTTCCTGGGCGCTTTGATTCATGTTGACCTCCGATTTCTAATTGAGGGTTCAGATGCTCCTCAAAAGAGCCATTTCGCACATCCGCACCTAAAGGGCGCACAGCTACTACAGCGACAAAGACAGAATGAGAGCTTGAGAGGAAATTCGCAACTTTATTATAACATAGATGAGTATAAATGTGAATATATTTTTCATTATGTCTTAGATGAGATTTAATACTTGCCAGTTTATAAACTGACGAAAGAAGAATAAACAGAGCGCTCTGTGCAAATAGGGCCGTTCTTGTAGTGGCAGCAGCTCTGTCTCTGCCATAGTCTTGCTTTCGCTGTGATAGCCCCTTCACTACCACAGCCTGCGCTGCTAATGCACTTGAATAAATTATTCTGGGTCAACTTTGGGCCGATAAATCGGCGGTGGGCACGATAAATCGGCCCCTACAGCCGATCGGTGAGTAAAGCGCTAAATCTGCTCCTTCGTAGACAATGTTTATCACTATAGACTATAATTTGGGGGAACTTGGGAAATGTAGTGGCCTCCCTTGTGGGGGCCAGTTACTTTTCCCCTTGTATCTATCCTTTTTCGTGTATCTCAAGAAGGTTATATATTCATGCCAGAATACTCAGAGCAATATGATGTCGTCATTGTGGGTGGTGGACCTGCAGGTCTATCCGCTGGAGAAGCAGCGGCAAAGCGGGGAGCGCGAACCATTATATTGGAGCGCCAGAACGAAATCGGCTATCCCGTGCATACTAGCGGCGGTAGCTGGATCAGCGACATGCGAGCGCTGAACATTCCAGAGCATCTCTACCATCCCATCAACAACGTCTTTTTTGTCTCACCGCATCGTGAGGTTCCCCTGCACTATCGCCAGCCTGTTGCCTGCGTGCTCGACGTGCGTGGCGTCTACCAGCACCTTGCTAGCCGGGCTATAGCTGCTGGAGCTGTGTTGCGCATGCGCCATACCGTCGAGCAAACGCTCATGCAAGATGGCCGGGTCTGTGGCGTCACCGTCAAGAATCACGTTGGTGAGCGTATCGTTATACGGGCAGCGGTGACCATCGATGCGAGCGGTTTCTCGCGTCATGTCGGCGTGCGTTCAGAGATGGGCCAGGCCTTTCATCGCTATGGATATGGGGCTGAATATGATTTGTATGCGCCGCATTACCCGCAGGATGAACTCTATTTGATTATGGGGAGCCAGTTTGCGCCTCGCGGCTACGCCTGGGTCTTTCCGCGTGGCAATGGGCGCGTGCGCCTGGGTGTCGGAGTGCTTCACCCAGATAGCGATGAGGATGCTCGTTGCTACCTTGATAGCATCATCCATGATCTCCCCCAACTCCGCGATAAATTCAAGGATGCCAGCCCGATTGAATACCATACCGGGCTGTTTCCCTCGGAGGAGCCGCTTGGGCGCTTCTCGCGTGATGGTCTCCTGCTGGCCGGTGACGCTGGGGGACATGGTTCGACCCTGGTAGGCGAAGGCATCCGCTTTGCCATCTATGCCGGTCAAATGGCTGGTGCTGTTGCCGCCGAGGCGGTCAAAGCAGGGGATACATCGGGGGCTTTCCTGTCGCGCTTTGATAAGAAGTGGCGAGCACGCTTTGGGCGCGATATGGATATTGCCTACATGATCAATAAGCGTATTGCCACCTATAGCGACGAGCAATGGGATGGCGCGCTTGATCTGCTGAAGCGCCTCACACCTGCGCAGGTGGCTCAGGCTCTGCGAGGTGATTTTAGCGCCGGGCTGATCATGGGTATTCTTGCGCGCAATCCGGGTCTGATTGCAACCGGCGGGAAAAAGTTCCTCGATATGATCCTGGAGCGTATCAACAAGCCCTCGCTGCAAGCAGCAGAAGGATGAATTACATCTTTTGCTGCTCCTGGCGGGAATATCTGGCTCTTATCAGGTGTTTGAACCTATAGATAGACATATTAATCTTATCTTTGGAACATCACTAAAAGGAGCTATTTGTGCAGGAAACTCAGATTCGGCCTTCAACGAAGCAGGAAACCATCAAAATGTATGCCACGACGTGGTGTGGCGATTGCCGTATGGCTAAGCGCTGGTTTGACTCGCATGGCATCCCCTATGAATATATCAACATTGAAGAGGATGAAGATGCCGCCGAGTACGTTATGCGGGTGAATGGCGGGATGCGCAGCGTGCCAACCATCGTCTTCCCAGACGGTTCCATTCTTATCGAGCCTAGCGCTCGCGAACTTGCAGCAAAGTTCTCAATGTAGTGCCCTGTTTAATGGGTACTTAGCTGATGTCTACTTAGCTGATGTCTACTTATTGGCCCCCGCAAGGGGGCTATTGCATTTCAAAGGCGATTCATTAGGAATTTGTAGCAGCCTCCCTTGTGGCTTACACAGGTAGGCTTCTGCGGATCCGCCAGCCAAGGGGAGCTTACCCGTAGGGGCGGGAGTGGGGATGAGGAGCGGTGTGGGCGCTTGCGCCGCCCTGTGCCGGCCCAGCAAGTGTTATGGACATGTGCATGGGCCAATGGGGCGAGGCAAGCCTCCCCACCTCC
>CADDZH010000016.1 GCA_902812455.1 Chloroflexota bacterium
GGAGTGGGGATGAGGCGTGGTGGGGGCGCTTGCGCCGCCCTCGTCATATTGCGCTGTATGTGCTGGCGGCGTTTGTCTTTGGTACGATTGCGTGTGTGAATCCCTGGGATATTCCGGTGTATGCGCTGCTGCTGGCTGCCGTCTTGATTGTACGTACACTTTATATGAAGCGGCAGGAGCCAGTGCTCGAAAAGCTTATCGCGCTTGGTTTCTGCCTGGTAGGCATCGCCATCATATGCGGTCTGGGCTATCTCTTCTACTGGCCGTTTTATGCATTTTACCAGGAACTCTATATCAACGGCCTGGGGCTGGTTGCTCAAGGTACTTCGCTCGGAGATTATCTTACGGTGTTTGGCTTCTGGCTGTTTCTCGTGCTCAGTTTCCTGCTTGTGGAGCTGTATCGCAGGTGGAGAGCGAGAAACAGGTTGCAGTTCAGACCTCTGCCGCAAGCGTGGCGTATTGGCGCATACCTGCTGTTATGCACAGTTGTCCTGGCGTTGCTGGCAGCGCTGGGATTGAAAATATTGCTGTTCTCACTCGTTCTATTGGGTGTGTTCCTGTTTGCCTCCCGCTACGTAGGTAAATATATTGCCGTAGGGGCCCAATTCATTGCGCCCAACCAACCTCTTGCGCCCAACCAATCCCTTGCGCCCAGGAAGGTTTATCCATTCACGGAATCTGTATCTAATCCAGGTTTCAATGTATCGCTCTTTTTCACGTACCTGTTGTTGCTAATGGGCTTGTGTATCACGCTAGGGCAGGAAATCGTCTACGTGAGGGACTTCCTGGATGGCAGCGCTTACTATCGCATGAATACGGTGTTCAAGTTTTCTATCCAGGCCTGGCTCTGTTTCGGCATTGGTGGAGCTCTCGCGGTGTGGCATATATGGAGGCGCCTCGGGGGAATCGCCCGGCAGGCCCGGTCGGTAGTTCTGGCAGCGCTTATCCTGGCCTGCTCGATCTTTCTTGTGGAAGGCACGGCAGCGCGTATTGGCGATCACCAGCTCTGGGTAGAAGTTCAGCCGCCTGTGCAGAGCGACAGCTACACGCCAACCTTGAATGGCTTTGCTTTCGCCTATGCCTGGTACCCTGGCGATGCTCAAGCCATTGCCTGGCTCAACCAGCATGTTTCCGGTTCGCCGGTGGTGCTGGAAGCCGCCGCTCCGGCATCTTATCAATGGTATAACCGGGTCTCGGTCTATACCGGTTTGCCGGATGTCCTGGGCTGGCCCGATCATGAAGAGGAGCAGCGTTACAGCTCTCAGCTTCTCAATCGCAGCGCGGACATTGCGACGATCTATATGACTCCCGATCCTTCAGTAGCGATGGCATTATTGCGTTTTTACAATGTGCACTATATTTACGTAGGCTTATTAGAGCAGCAAGTCTATGGGCAACAATCGCCGCTGGGCCTGCAGAAGTTTGATCGTATGGTAGTGGACAAGATGCTACGTATCGTGTATCATGCCGGTGGTGTGACCATCTACGAAGTGATATAGCCACATGGGCTAAAGCGGAACTTACGAGTTAATTTATTCGTTAGTATTGTCGAATGGCTTCGCCTGACATTGATATAACTTAGTATGGAGAGTATCCGGCATGAAGAGGGGAGCTTATCATCATGTCCAACCAACCGCAACAGAAAACAGAACAGATAATCAAGACCTATCACGGCAGCATCGGCCTCTTTGGTCTTGGTGGCCCGGCTGAGAAACTCTTTCAGCGTGATGCCGCTAGATTGGCGCAAGAGGGCTGGCGCGTGCAGAACGTTGCGCAAAGCGGGCAACTTGCAGGTAAGGCACGCACCATCACGGTCGTGTACGTGCGAGAGCGACAGGGATGAGGGTGCCCAGATAGGTATGTTTTATGTAGTATCGTACTGCTCTGTCAAGCTTCATGTGGCTGGTATTATGTAGTGGCCTCCCTTGTGGGGGCCAGGCAACCATCGTTCACATGAACATTGACAGTGTAATACCCTGCAATATAAAATAAAGAGAGCATATGGCTGACCTGTTACAAATGTGGGCGATCGTTGAAGCGCTGGGCTTCATATGCCTTCCGCTCACCGTCACCGTCTTCCACAACCTGCCAGATCGAGGCTGGGCCTTTAGCAAAGCCATTGGCATGGCCGTGCTGACCTTCGGCGTCTGGCTGCCATTGATGTACTTCCATGCCTTGCCATACAGCCAGCTTTTCATCCTGGGCGTCTTGCTGATCCTGGTTGCTCTCAATTTGCTGGGCTTTTTGCGACCACAAGTGCGGCAGGCCATTGTCAAAGTGGTGCGCGTTAACCTTGTGTATATTGTGGCCTGCGAAGTCGTCTTCATTGGCATGATGTTCTTGCTTGGCTGGATTCGCTCCTATAACCCAAGTATCTTTTCTTTTGAAATGTTTATGGACGAGGGCTTTATTGCCGGCATCATGCGCAGTCCCCATTTGCCACCGAACGATATGTGGTACGCCGGCCAGCCGATCAACTACTATTACTATGCCCACTTTAGTATTGCGACGCTGGCAAAACTGCTTGGGCAAATTCCTTCAGTGGCCTTTAACACTGGAATCTGCACGTTCTTTGGCCTGACCGCCGTCAATCTCTTCGGTGTTTCCAGTAACATCGTTGCCTGGGCACGCCACCGCAGAGCACGGGCAGAAGCTGGCTTGAATGGAGAATCTGCAGCCGGTCAACAACAGGCCGATACCGTTTACCCTCCGCTCCTGCGCGCCGCCCCTTATGGTTTGCTGTCTATGTTGATGGGCCTGGTGCTTGGCAACCTGGCAGCAACGCAGCAGTGGTGGGAGATTCATGGCGACTGGATCCAGTTTGACTGGTTCAGTCCATCACGAGTGATCCCAAAAACAATCAATGAATTTCCTGCTTTCAGCTTTCTGCTCTCCTGCTTCCATGCCCACGTGTTAACCCTGGCATTCACGATTGTTGGCATTGCCCTGGCCTTCAACCTGTTTCTAGAGCCCAATGGCAAAGGCCTGTTTGCCTTTGGACGAGGTTGGCGCCTGCCCTTTACACTGGCCACGACCGCGTTGATTATTGGCGGCCTGTTTGCTATGAATGGCTGGGATCTGCCGACATATCTGGGGCTGGCCATCGTTTGTATTGCCCTCCAGCAGTGGATAGCCTACGATTTCACATTTCGCCTGGAGTTGGCGCTGGATGTCTTTACGGCCTGCGCGCTGCTCTCTGCCTTGTGTTTCTTCCTCTATGCCCCATTCTACCTCAGCTTCATTTCGCCATCGCAGGGCATAGGGATTGTTGGGCCTGCCGATCGCTCGCCGCTCTCCGGCGAAGTCTTGATCTACGGCCTGTTTGGCTTTGTTTTTCTTTCGTTGCTGCTCGCCGCCGCGCTACGGCACCCATTTTTCGCGAACGCCACAGCCGAGAGCACAACCCAGACCGGCCAGGTGGCGTCCTCTAAAACGCTTCGCCTGGGCAAGTTGAGCGCCGGTATGGTCGCGGCATTGCTCGTAATTGCCGCCACCATTTTCATCTATTTCCTGTTGCCCAATAGCGCAACATTTGTGGTAACCGGCACTATTGCCGCGCTGGGGGCAATCCTGGTATTGAGCAACTTGCGCGAGCGTTCGCTGGCCTTTACGCTATTGCTGGGTACGCTCGCTTTTGCGCTGGTAGCAGCCTGTGAGATTTTCTTCTTGAAGGATGTCTTTGCGAGCAATTTCCCGCGCATGAACACCGTGTTCAAGCTGTATTTCCAGTCGTGGGCGCTGCTCGCGGTGACTTCAGGCGCCGGGCTTTACTTTATCCTGCAAAGCTTTCGTCCTCCCGCCGTGTTGCCTCGCGGGCAGCGCAGGATGCAGCGTGGAGTGGAAGCGCTGTGGGCCAGTGGGCTGGCGCTTTTGCTCCTGGCCAGCGCGATTTATCCTGTGGCAGCTTCCTATACGCGCACGAACGAGTTCATGCAGCGCTCGAATAGCCTGGATGGGATGAACTACCTGCAAAACTGCCCCATTGTTCAATGTGGGTATAATACTGCTGGCGATTATGCTGCCATTCGCTGGCTCAACAGCCATGTAAGCGGGGACCCAGTGATTGTCGAGGCAGTTGGCGATGATTACAGCATGTATGGGCGTATTTCGGCCTTTACCGGCCTGCCAACCATTATGGGATGGATAGGCCACGAGTACCAGTGGCGGGTGAACTGGCTCAACAATCCGTACAATGCCGTTGACTTCAATAGCCGCAAGGCGGATGTGGACACGATCTACACAAGCCCGGATCCGAGCGTTGTCTTGAGCATATTGCATCGTTACCACGCCCAATACCTGTACGTTGGGCAGTTAGAACGAGAAGCATATCCGAAGGCAAATCTAGGGCGTTTTAGCGCCTATTTGCCAATTGTCTACTCTGCCCAGGGTGTTACGATATACAAGGTCAGTTGAGTAGTGACAGAAAAAAGCGGGGGTGCAGGGGGCGCAGCCCCCTGCCGGGGTTTGGGGAACGCGGTCTGGCAGACCGTGTGCCGGGGACCCAAATTTCCCTTTTCCTCCACTGGTGACAGAAAAAAGCGGGGGTGCAGGGGGCGCAGCCCCCTGCCGGGGTTTGGGGAGTCCCCAAATTTCCCTTTTCTTCCTCCAAATGTTGGTTGATTATATAAATAAGTATGACCTAGGATCATCTTAATAAGGCTGAAAGGCAGGAGTTCGTTGAAGAGTTACGAAACTGAGCCGCGAGACGAAGTAGACGCAACTGAACATCCTCTTGTAAATACAGAAGATATTGAACAAGAGGAAGATTATGCTGTTGCTCAACAGGCAGGATCTGCTGAGCGCGCGCAAAAACCTGGATTCTCTAAGCCTTCGCGTGAGCAGCTTCTCACCTGGATAGCCTTTGGGGCCGTGATCTTGCTGGGAGCAGTACTACGCTTCTGGGGGCTGGGCGATAAGCCATTGCATCATGACGAAAGCCTGCATGCCTACTTTTCCTGGCAACTCTTGCTGGATATGGGAAACTGGCTTGGCTGTTACACCGGGCAGATTACCTGCTATCGCTATGATCCACTCCTGCACGGGCCATTCCAGTTCCATATCATTGCACTGACCTATAAAATAGCCCAGATTGTGGGCGCTGCCGATAATGGTATCAATACCACCACTGTGCGCATCCCTGCCGCAACGCTCGGCACAGTTATTGTTGGCCTGCCTTACTTCTTGCGCGGCTATCTTGGAAAGTGGGGGGCCTGGCTGGCAAGTTTCTTGCTAGCGGTATCCCCAAGCATGGTCTACTTCTCCCGCTTTGCCCGCGAAGACATCTACATGGCCTGCTTCACGCTCCTGCTGGTAATCGGGGTGGTTCGCTACGTGCAGAGCCGGCAGATGCGCTGGCTACTTCTCGCAGCGGCTGCTTTCTCGCTCTCCTACGCGACCTCTGAGGCGACATTTTTGACGATAGCCATCTTTGGCAGTTTCCTCGCCGGTTTGATTGTCTGGGAACTTGGCTTGCGTGTACCGGTACGCTCGCGCTTCAATCAGGGCAGGGTTCCCTGGTACATTCCTCGCACTGCCGCACCGCTCTTCCTGCTGGCCTACGTGATCATCGGTGGCTTAGCAGCGAAGATGTTCCTCAGCGTGCTGCAATACCTCGCCGTTTACTCGACCAATCCTCAAACGCAGCCAATTGCCAACCAGTTTGTGGAGAACTTGAAAGCCACAACGGTAGCCATTGTGCCCTGGCTCGGTATCGCCCTGGGCGTCTTTGTGCTAACTATTCTGTGGCGCGAGATGAGCGGGAAGCTGCCTTATGCTGGGCGCCGTGGTCTGGCCGCTAAAATCGACCCGAAGCGCCAGCGTATGCTCGATACGATATTGACGATGCCCTGGACGCACTGGTTTTTTGCTATCCTCATTGGCTGGGCGATTTTCCTGGTCCTCTTCACCGTGCTCTTTACGAACATCAAGGGCGGCATCGGAGATGGCATCTGGCAGGGGCTTTATTACTGGTTGCAGCAGCAGGAAGTCGCTCGCGGCAGCCAGCCCTGGTACTACTACCTTATACTCATTCCCCTGTACGAGCAGATCGGTCTCGTCTTCGCTATTGTTGGCATCATTCGCTGCCTGCTGCGCCCAACGCGCTTCCGCATATTCCTGGTGTACTGGTTCACCGGCAACTTTTTCCTCTATTCCTGGGCGGGCGAGAAAATGCCCTGGCTAATGATTTTCATGACCATGCCGATGATGCTGCTGGCGGCTGTCGGCCTGGAGCCAGCCGTAGTGACGGTTGCTAACATCATCAAGAGCCGCTTCACACCCTCTACGGCTGTTCAGAAAGAAGCTGTAAAGGTTGAAGCCGAACGCCGGCAGGATGATGGTGAGATAGTCTTTGCACCATTGCCGGCAGCGACGAAGCCGCGCAAAGCAGGTGTCTCTATGGGAGCCGGTGCTGCTGCCATCTTCGGTGTAGTCATGGCTGTGCTTCTGCTCCTGCCGACCGTCCATAATATGTACGAAGTTTCGTATGTTCACGCTGCCGATGGGCCTCATGAGATGATGGTCTATGTGCAGACGACGTATGATGTCAATACTGTGATGGCGAAGATAGACCAGCTCGACCAGAAGCTCTACGGGGGCAAGCATCTCCTGCCGATCGGCATTATGAACGATGCCGTGTGGCCTTTCGCCTGGTATGTGCGGGACTATCCCAACATCTGTTTCAACTATCCTACCGGTTGCCCCCTGCCTGCCAATGAGTATCCCGTCATTATCGTTGGCGGCGATAATCTCTATAGCGCCGAGCTGCAATATGGTGGGCCAAAGGGGAGCTACCTGTTCCACCAGTACAACATGCGTACCTGGTGGGATGAAGGTTACAAACCGCCTCCTTGCGTTCCATCGAAGGCGAACAACAATTGTGCTGGCCAGCCGGCATGGGGCGGAGTTGGCCCCCTCCTCTGGCTCAGTTACGGCGATAATCCGCCGCCCAATGCCACCTTCAATCTGGGGCTGGCCGTCCAGCACATCTGGAACTGGTGGTGGTACCGTGACGCTATTGGCAGCACCGATGGCGCCTATCCAATGGGTCTGTTCATCAAGAAAGGCCTGGGCGAGGCCCCTTAATCCATATCGACACCATCATCCACCCATATCTGTGGGGGCCGATTATGAGGATGAACAAAATCATGCGGGAATAGCTGTAGGTTCCCGATTTATCGTGGAACCCGATTGATCGCGCCCCTCGCCGATTGATCGCTCCATCGTAAATCACTCTAAAGAAGAATAGAGACCCGAAGAAAAACGTGGATCAGCGGAGTTCAAGCAGCGAAGGCGGCGGGGAGCCGCCCGCGTCTATAGAGGATTCTGCCATCGCGCTTCACATTGGCGATGAAGTCCGGGTCCCATTCCTGCGAGGTGCGCGATGAAAACATGACTTTGACCTCGCGTGGGGCACCTAAATGACGGTCTTCCGCCAGACCGGCAGTGTGAACCAGGGCCAGCATCTGCGAACGGACAGCATCGCGATTCCCATTTAACACGACGAGCAGATCGACATCACTCGGATCAGGCCTGTCCAACGGCCGCTCTTCATGCCGGGCAACTGACCCATAGAGGATAATTGCTAAAACATCTGGATGCCGCTGAGCCAGCAACTCTACTGTATCTCTGACCAGCGCGCTCGTCTCTTCGTCTAACCAGGAAGGTATCGCTTGAAGGTCGAGTACAATAGTGCTTTCAATATCTTCTGCCGCTTTGCGGTGTGCTTCAGCCAGCATGCGCAACCCCTCCTCAGTTTAACAGTCAGTTGTGCTGCTTTATGATACCATAAATGGGATTGAGATTCACCCATCTGTGTGGAGCCCCGAACCATTCGGACTCACCCCTTACTTTTTCAGAAAGAACCGGGCCGGCGTAACCCGGCGAAAGGAGTCGGGAAAACCGAGAACCATTGCTTCTGCTCCTTTGCCAGTGCTAAACTTATGCAAGGTTCAAAAATGGACGGAGAACTTGACAGTGTGAATAGTCGCACCCGCTAATATCCATAAAGAGGCGCTATAGCATGACCGAAAAACAAAGGCACAGCAAAGTAGAGGTAGGCGACATTGCGCCAGACTTTACGCTTCCCGATCAATCAGGCAAGCCAGTAAGCCTGAGAGACTTCCGGGGAAGCAAAAACATCGTACTGTACTTCTACCCAAAAGACAATACTCCCGGCTGCACGGCAGAAGCAAAGGCCTTCCGGGATAGCTACGAAGTGTTCAAAGAAGCTGGCGCCGAAGTCATTGGCATTAGCTCCGACTCGGAAGAATCTCACCAGCAGTTTGCTGCACAATGCCAACTGCCCTTTATTCTCTTGAGCGATAGGGATAGCGCGGTAAGAAAGCTGTATGGCGTTCCAGCGACGCTTGGACTGTTACCGGGGCGCGTGACGTATGTGATCGACAAGCAGGGGGTTGTGCGCCACATCTTCTCCTCGCAGTTTGCCCCTCAGAAGCATATTGCCGAAGCTCTTCAAGTCCTCAGCTCGCTGAACTCAAGAGAGGAAGCGATATGAAACCTCGGGAAGATAGTGGCTGCGTTATGATCATGCCTCCTCTCCTACTTCATTAACCGGGTTTTTGTAACTATTGCCCAATCATGACAGTAGATGTCAGCAATACTATGTTACAATTGCAGGGCAAAACAGTGTAAGCACATGTGTATCTCTTATATCATATCATTTGACCTGTTAGAAAAGGAGTCCCGTTCATGGACATTGCTACATACTACACTCAGCAGAGCCGCTTTACCGACCCGGGAGAATTTGTTTCCCTTTTCGATAACTTGCCGCATGATATTGCTGGCTTGTGCCGCGTCGTGCAGGGGTTGATAATTCATTATCGCGATGGGAAGATGTTCAACTATACCATTCCAAGAAAGCGATTGCGGGAGATCGATACGCGGTATGTAAACAAAATATTGGAGCGTATTATCGAACTGGACGACAGGCCGCTTACAGAGGAGCGCCCACCGGAGAAACGCTTTGTAGGCTGCTGCCGCGATTTTGCCACCCTCTTTTGTGTCATGGCCCGGCACCAGGGCGTTCCCACGCGGGTGCGTGTTGGCTTCTCTGCCTACTTCAATCCCGCGTTTAACCATGACCATGAGATAGCTGAATGCTGGGATGCTGAAGAACAGCGCTGGCGCCTCGTTGACCCGGAGATGAGCGAGCTGCATATCAGGGAGAACAGGATACAGTTTGATGTACACGATGTTCCCCGTGACCAGTTCATTGTAGGGGGATTGGCCTGGCAGTGGTATTGCTCTGGCAAAGCGGACCCAGGCAAGTTTGGCGTTGATCCTGATGGCGATCTCAAGGGAGCGTGGTTCATCCGCCATAAGCTGGTGCAGGATTTAGCTGCATTGAACAAACAAGAGTTACTGCTCTGGGATAGCTGGGGCCTGATGCTCAAGGACACGTTGAGCGATGAAGATCATGCGCTGCTGGATAGGATAGCGGAACTTACTCAGGCAGGCAATGCAGCTTTTGCCGAGCAGCGTATAGTGTATGAACGCGAAGCCGTATTACGTGTGCCACCGGTGGTGATGAAATTTAGCCCCGTGGCCCGGCCCTGTAAAGTAACGCTGGCCGTATAGCTCTCACTTTATGAACTACCTGTGAGCAGTTCATCCAGGCTCACGCAGGCCGTGCCAACCTTGCCGACCACGATACCGGCGGCGTAATTGGCGAGCCGGGCGGCTGATGGCAAATCCATACCGGCTGCCAGCATCAGCCCAAGCACGGCTACCACCGTATCACCCGCGCCTGTGACATCGTAAATGGTGCGCGCCTCTGCCGGAATATCTACAGGGGGCGCATCATGGGTGAAGAGGGTCATGCCTTGCGGGCCGCGTGTGATGAGCAGCGCACTGTCGCCGATTTCTCCCTGGAGCCGGTCCACAACCTGCTCTAATGTCATCTCCCCTCCGGTGTTTTCCACCGCAAGGTTGGCCTCGCTTGCGTTGGGTGTGACCACTGTTGCCCCACGATAGCGCGAGTAGTGGAGTCCTTTGGGATCAACAATGACGGGAATACCTGCCTGCCTGCATGTGGCTATCAGCGAACTCAGAAGGCTATCGGTCAGGACGCCTTTGGCGTAATCTGAGAGGATGCAGGCCTGGAGGTTCTCTAAGCGTTGCTGAACATACGTGAGGATGCTCTCCTCTGCTTCCGCCCGAATAAAGTGGCGTTCTTCGCGGTCTGCCCGCAGCATCTGCTGGCTGTGCGCAAGAATGCGTGTCTTGGTAGTCGTTGGTCGATCCTGGCACTGGTAGAAATGCACGGAAATATGCGGCATGGTAGCGAAAAGCTCATACAATTTGGCCGCCTGCGCGTCCGTTCCCACCACTCCCGTCAAGCAGGCGTTGCAGCCGAGGCAGGCAAGATTTGCGGCCACATTGCCCGCACCACCGGGCGCATACGTCTGCTGGCGTATCTCCACGACAGGAATAGGCGCTTCTGGTGAGATGCCGCGCACGTTGCCCCAGAGATACTCATCCAGCATCACATCACCAACGACCATGATATTGAGCGTTGGAATGACTTTCTTCAGGTGCTCGACACGCATAAATACAAACCCTCTCCCGCCTCTACAGCATTTGGGGGCCATCGATCTTGGTTTGCAGCGGCGGTGCTTCGTTGGTCAGGCGATCCTCGATGAGTTCGCAGAACGTGTGCAGGACGGCCATCTGAGCCTGCTGGATAAAGGCTGTATTGCCACTAGGAATGGGCAGGTGGTGATCGACCATTGCCCCCAGGGGACTGCTCCCTTCGCCGGTCAGGCCGATGGTTCTGATGCCACACTTTGTGGCTGCCTGAACAGCAGCGAGGACGTTCTTTGAGCGCCCGCTGGTGGAGACGGCTACCAGGATATCTCCCCCATGTCCCAGGGCTTCCACCTGGCGCGCAAAAACTTGCTCGAAGCCAAAATCATTGCCCAGGCTGGTAAGGATCGAGGCATCGACTGTGAGAGCGATGGCAGGCCAGCCTGGACGCTCGCGCCGGAAACGCCCAACTAAT
The DNA here is from genome assembly GCA_902812455.1 of Chloroflexota bacterium. The sequence goes on from CADDZH010000016.1 coordinate 11,021, forward strand.
TCGGCGGCGAAGTGCTGTGCGTCGGCGGCGCTGCCCCCATTGCCGCAGATCATGATCTTGCCGCCTGCACGCAGAACATCGATCATGTGTTCCGCTACCACCACAATATCGGTGGCCAGGTATTCTGCCGTCTTGCGAAGGACGTTACTCCCCTCGATGAGTTCTGCGATAGCCCGTTGCTCGGTCGTCTTCTCTCTGCTTATTGTTTGCTTCATGTTGGTAGATCCGCCAGAACAGCTTTGTGAATCACTGCCTATTTGCCTCCAAAGTGTAATACGACTTAGCAACAGGATTCGTGTACAACCAGATCAACGGCTTTCGCTTGCTGTTTTACGCAGCAAATTCCTGGCGGCAGCGGCGACGGGATCGACATCGAGTAGAGCAAGACAATCGCGGGTGGCGCAGCCCTGGGGCATGCCGAGGCTGTGGCCGCGATAGAAACAGGGCATACAGGGGAGATTGAGGCGAACTACTATGACTTGCCACCCTGGAACACCGCCGGTATATGGCCCCCAGGCCTTGTGATTGGTCAGGCCAAAGATAGCGACGGTGGGTGTGCCTGCCGCAACGGCCAGGTGAACGAGCGCGGAATCGTTGCCCACAAAGAGATCAACCTGCTCCAGCAGCGCCGCAGTAACCTTGATGCTGCCCTTGCCTGCCATGCTGCGCACCGGTACAGCCGGCTGTATCATACCCATGATATGCTGGTGCAGTTCGGCCTCTTCAGGCCCGCCTAAAAGCAGCACCTGCCCGCCAGTATCGTGAAACAGCGTCTCTGCTAATTGCGCGAAGCGCTCTGGCGCCCAGCGCCGGGCCGTGCTATAGATGCCGCTGCCAGGATGCATGGCGATGATAGGCCGCCGGATGCTCTCCGCTGATTCGTGCTCGTAAAGGAGTTGCCAGGTCTGTTTGTGATCTTCCTCGCTCAGGGGCACGACCAGGCGCTTGTCGTTCGTCGTGGCGCCAACAGCCCCGGCAACTGCCAGGTTATACTCGGCCTCGTGCATGGCGCCGAATCCCTCATCTTTCACGCGCATATTAAGAAACCAGCCATGCCCGTTATCCAGTCCCACGCGGTATTTCGCGCCCGTGCTGCGCAGTAAAAGCTGGTATTTCAAGCGCCCGAAGGGAAGCGTCAGGTGATGGAACAGCAGCACGGCATCATAGTGGGCATCTCGTAGATCGTGCCACAGTGGTTGAAGTTTCAGCAGGTTGCGTGGCTGTTTGAGCACCTGCTGCGGGTAATCGAAGAGGTATTTATCCAGCACGATCACCCGGTCGATCATATCCCAGCCATCGAGCAGGCCAGCCGAAGCGGGAGTAACGAGCAGATCGATACGCCCCTGTGGGTACGTTTCGCGCAAGGCACGGAGCGCAGGCGTAGCAAGCAGGAGATCACCAATGCCTGCCAGTTTAACGACCAGGATGCGCGCATTGGATGGTAATGTGATCGGTTGTTTATACTTCATCGTTATTCTGCCAAATTATGCACATCAATTAAATACTTCACCAATCGTCTGTAGGGGCCGATTTATCGTGCCCAGCGCCGATTCATCGGCCTCGGGTCGGGCCATACCATTGGGAGATCTATTCGTTAATGTTCATCATTGCTTCCCTATATTGTCCCTGCCTCAGTTTTTGCCGCGCGGCCTCAAGAACCTGGGCCGGTAAGATGTTTTTCATGCACTGTGTTGTGTAAAAAGGGCAATCAGCCGGGGCTTTCGCTGTATAGCACGGGCTGCAAAAGATACCGCTGCGCAGCACGGTTGCGTCCTGGCTCACTGGCCCATAGATTGACGGGTTTGTTGGGCCATAGATGCCAATGATGGGGGTGCCACAGGCGACGGCCATGTGCAAAGGGCCGCTATCGCCACTGATCAAAAGATCGGCCTGCTGGAAGAGCGCAATGAGTTGCGTCAAGCTGGTTTTTCCGGCCAGGTTGATCGCGCGCTCGTGCATACGGCTAACCACGCTCTCGATTTGTGGCAAATCATTAACCGCTCCGGTCAAGACGACGCTGGCTCCCTCCTGGCGTATCAGGCGGTCGATCAGCATAGCCCAGAAGGGAATGGGCCAGCGCTTGGATTGCCCATTGTTCGAGTTAATGTGGCAGGCGATCAAGGGCTTGCCGGGCTGCACTTCTTCGACTCCTTCGCGCAGCAGCAATTGCTCTACCTCCTGCCGCGTCCGCTCATCAACATATAAACGTGGGATGCGATCCAAGGGTGTCAAGGTTGCTCCTGCTGCCCTGGCGAGTTCCAGGCAATAATCGACTTCGTGCTTGTTATCGAGCGAGGTGTAGCGCTGCCTGCGCCCAGGAACGCTATCGGTCATGAAGCCTGGGAAGCCCTCGCGGCCATACCCCAGGCGTCGCTTTGCCCCGCTCAATACAGCCAGCACTGCCGCCCATCGTCCATAGAGGCTAATGGCAAGGTCATAGTGGCCCGTGCGCAGCTTGCGCAACAAGGCTCTCAGCTCGCGCCAGTTTTTAAGCTGGAGCAGCGCTTTGGGGCGGCGCCAGATATTGGGATCATAGGTGATGATTTCGGAAAGATAGGGATCATAAGTAGCAACCTTTGCGCTGGCCGGAACTGCCAGCAAGTCGATCTCAGCCTCGGGATAGGTGCGTTTCAAAGCGCGAACGACGGTCAGGGATAATACCAGGTCGCCGATGAGATCGAGGCGGATCACCAGGATGCGTTTTGGCTGAAAGCTCTGCGGCCTCAATGGTGGATACTTTTTCCCCAGCCTGCCTAGCCAGAGCAATGCTCCTACAATGCTCATGAGCAGGTAAATGATGCTAACGACTATTCCCCTGCTGGCTTGAATGGCTGCTCTACGAGCTTTCCAGCTTGTGGAAGGCGGGAAAGGGTAGCCATAATCATCAACGTTGCTTAGTAATTCTTCGTTGTATGTCATATGTATCCAAAGTGTCGAATATGTCCAAAGCATCCAAAGTCGAAAGCCTCAACCATGTCATGTTGAGCGAAGCGAAACATCCGCTGCCCATCGCTGGAGATCCTTCGCGGAGTTTCCCCTGAGCGAGTAGCCTGTAGGGGCAAGGAGCGGATGTGGCGTGGTGTGGAGGCCTTGTGCTTGCCCTCGCGCCCGCGTGCTTCCCCTCGTACCACTTCTTCACCATCATCACCGGTTTTGGTCGGTAACATTCATCGACAGCCAGACCATCCTCCTAATAAACCCTCTTAACTAACGACATGATAGCTTGCTCCACCTGCTGTTCTGAAACCAGCTTTGTGCAGGGGTGGGCTGCCACTTCGCCTGGAGGGAAGTCCAGGCGACCGCAAGGGATGCAAGGGCATGTTGGACAACGATGCGTAGAGGCAATCACAATATGCTGCTGCGGGTCGCCCCAGGGTCCAAAGACGCGCGGATCGGTTGGCCCAAAAATCTGGATGGTTGGCGTCCCCTGAGCCACCGCCAGATGCAGCGGCCCGTTGTCAACGCCAAGCACCAGTTGTGCCCGCTTGAGCAGAGCTGCCAGTTGTCCTACACTGGTATCCGTTACCAGCACGGGAGGGATCGTCATGCCCCGGGCAATCTCTTCCAGCATGGGTCGCTCGCCCTTGCTTCCAGTAAGGATAATACGAGGAGGCACGGAAGATGTCAATAACACCGGGAGCGCATTGGCACATGCGGCCCAGGCGCTGTTGCGCCACAATTTGACGGTTGCGCCCGCCCCTGGATGGATGACCACAATGGGCGTCTCTGCATTGATCCCCTCTTTCTGCAATCGCCCGGCAACCCAGCTATCTTCTTCGGAGGTAGAAGTGAATTGAAGTGGATAGCACTCTGGCGTATAAGGTTCCTCGAGCGGCGCATGCCCCAGCGCTTCCAGAGCCGCGCTGGCGAGGCGCAGGTTGGAAACGGTTGACGGTTCGGGCGCTATGAACGGTAGCGCGTGAGTCAGAAATGGCGTGCCGGGATGAATGGCATAGCCAATGCGGCGTGGAATACGCGCCAGGTAGAGCAGGGCCGCGCCCCACCAGAAATCAGGACGCAGGTTGATGGCCAGGTCATAGTGCTCCCGCCGCAACTGCTTTGCAACGCGGAAGAGTAAGATGTAGGGCGCCAGCGGTTTTTGCGGGGCACGTTGAAAGCCGGGAAATGGGCAGGTGAGCAGGTGGTCGATATCCGGGTGGCGCGCTACCACCTCGCCTGACCAGGGACCAACCATTACTGTGATACGGGCCTGCGGGATGTGCGTTTTGAGCGCGTGGAAGACAGGCGTGGTCAGCACCATATCTCCCAGGTGATCGGGGCGGATCAGCAAGATGCGCGGGATAGCAGGGAGCAGTTTACTGGCTTGCCGTCTTGTCAGGAGCGCACCAGGAAGTCCCATAATGCGAATCAGGGTGAGCATGAGGGTGCGTAGAAGCTGCCTCACCGTGAAACCTCTTTATGCTGCATGCTGGGGATAAGGCGCTGGACGGCATCCCAGGCATCCTCGACCGTCACCGATTCTATGCAGGTGCAGTTCGGGTTGCGCATTTTGCCCAGGAAAAAACATGGCTGCCCTGTAGCAGGTCGCCAGAGCGCAATATGCTGTGGATCATCAAGCGGGTAGGGCCCGTATTCCTGCGGGCTGGTTGGGCCAAAAATAGCGATCACCGGGATGTTGACGGCAGCCGCAAGATGCATGGCGCTGCTGTCGTTGCCGATGAAGAGGCTGCACTGTTCGAGCTGTGCCGCCAGCTCGCCGAAAGTGGTTCTCCCTGCAATGTTGATCACGCGGTCAACTGGCGCGTGAAGCTCATCGAGCAGTTGCTGGTTAAGCGAGGCATCGTCCGGCCCTCCAACCAGCAATATCTCGGCGTCCAGCTCGTCGAGCAATTTTTGTACCAGTTCGCGGTATCGATCCAGGGGCCAGCGCTTGGCGCTCAATTCCATACCAGGGTTGCTGCCTCCACCGGGAAAGACCGCTACTCTCATTCGCCTGGGAGGATTCACAGTTTGCCTTTCCGCCTCGGTTGGTAAAAAGCGCATACGAGGAGCATCTACCCGGAGTCCAATGGCGCGAGCAAGATCAAGGTAGATATCTGCCTGGTGCTGCAGGTGCCTGGGCGAACTGGAGACGTGTACGCGGTCTGTCAGCGAGAAACCGCGACCGAGGCTATCAGGGCCAACGCGCCGGGGAATACCGGCCAGCCAGGGTAAGAGCGTGAGCATGGGCGAGCGGTCAAGGACGAAGGCCATGTCGAAGTGATGCTTGCGCAGTTGGCGCGCCAGTTTCATATAGTCCCTCAGGCTATAGCGGCCAGGGATGCCGGTGGTGCCACAATCGATCACGGCATCAACGGCGGGATGGTGCTCCGGTACGACTTTTGACCAGGCGCCGGCAACATAGCTAATGCTGGCGCCAGGATAGGCATGGCGAATGACATCCAGTAAGGGTGTGGTCATGATGAGATCGCCAATGCAGCATGGTTTGATGACCACGATATGCTCTGGATGTTGCCATGCGTGCTGTGCAAAATGACGCTGCAACCTGTTCAGAAGCGCAAACGGAATGCGCAGGAGATAACATACGGCGGTGATGATATGCTGGCGCAGGCTCAGGTCACGTCCCTCCATCTTGTTTGCCATCGCCTGGTGAAGCAGGAGCCGGTGGCGGCGGAGGCGGCATACCGGCGCGAGCGGTTGCGTCAGTATCACTTCCGCCTGGTTCCATAGTACCGGCGCGCATCGTAGGTTGATATTCCTGGTGGATATCGCGAATGAGCGAACCGCAGTTCTGGCAGAACGAATGTCCAGGCTGGACTTCAGCCTGGCAAACCGGGCAGCGCTGTATTATGCCTGGAGATAGCGCGTCACCTGTAGGGGCTGTAGAGGCTCGATTTATCGAAGCCGCGGGTGGTGTGGCGTGGAGTGGGGGCCTTGTGCCTTGTCCTTGTGCCCTCGTCCCTTCCGCCGATCTTCTTTCCTCTTTTGATTGGAAAATTTCAGTAGAGGGGTCCGCACCAGGCGGCGGAGGCGGCACAGTAAACGGATCAGGGCTATCCAGGTACGTCTGGTAATCTGGCTGCACGGATGGAGGAGGCGGAGCTATGAAAGCCGGATCGCTCTCTTGATACACAGTAGCGCCGCCGGAACCGGTCGTGTACGGAGATGGAGCGCCTGCCTGCGGCCTGGCCTGAGCAGCCTGGGCTTGCTGGAGCTCGTTTTGTAGCTGGTTGAACTGTTGTTGCAGGTTGAGAAGTTCCTGGCAAAGCGGTACCAGTTCCGGGTGAGTAATCTGCCCGGCAATAAACAACTCCATCGTCTTATTCAAGACATTGTTACCCTGGATGCCCATCTGTTGGGCAAGCCCATCGAGCGCAGAGCGCATGCGCTGTGTTCTTGCCATGCGCGCCGCTTCTTGCGATGCTTTCTCCAGCCCGCGTTGAACCGAATCCCAAAGAGGCATATATCTCCTCCTCCCCTGTATATTGCATCCTTGCATGTCGTCTAATCCGACCGCCTCCATTATATCAGAGCTATAGCCGGAAAGTCGAGAGAGGAAATCATCAGGCTCTCTATCCTTGTGGGTGAAGTGTAGTGCACGGTCAATCTTCATTTGTCACAAGTGATAGTGCTTCTCAGGCCATTCCGCTCAGAAGCCTATCTGCCAAATGAACATTGACGATGTAGTAGGGGCCGATTTATCGGCCCTTCTTCGGCAATCACCCCAAAGGATGCAGACCCGATCGTCATCTAGGCAGCTCTATAACGTCGTACATCCACCTGTACACCTTCATCCAAAGCTGTTTCCGCAATCTGAGTCAGCCGTTTGCCCGTTGCTGCATCTACATATTCCTCACCACAAATCGTGCAGATCTCAGCGGGAACATCACGAATGACAACAGTCATTTCACCTCTGGTGAGCGTAACCGTTGTGGTTCCTGGCTCAGTCTCTCCATATTGGCAGATGACACACTTCATGAATATATTCCTCTATCTTCACTATGCGGGTACGCAGGCCGTGTGAGAAAAACCTCGTATCCCTGAGATTGCAAGCTAGTTTGCACCTGCATTGCCTGGCTAAGTTCGGGGAAAGGGGCAAAGAGGGTTGGCCCACTGCCGGAGAGCCGGACCAGGTGAGCTCCCGCTTTCAGCAAGTCTTCTCGCGCATGAGCAACCTCGGGATACTGTTCCAGCACAAGACGTTCCAGCCCGTTATGCAAGTCTGCCGGGGATGGCATGTTTCCAGCCTCGAGCGCGGCGCGGACAGCCTGGCTATGTGTGCCATTGGTATAAGCGCTGGCAGGCAGAGCATGGAACACGGCTCCCGTCGATATGCTGATTGCAGGTTTAAGCAAGAGCAGCCAGCGCATCTCTGCTGGCCAGTAGGGGGCAAGCGGGGTGGCTCGCTCGCCTCGCCCCTCGCATAGCGCGAGGCCGCCTGTCAGGAAAAAGGGAACGTCTGAGCCGAGCGAAGTGGCCATGTCCAGCAAATCCTGTAGGGAGCATGGAAGCTGCCACCACTGCTGGAGGGCAAGCAAAACTGCGGCGGCATCGCTGCTTCCACCGCCCAATCCGGCCGCTGCGGGGATGCGCTTATACAGTTCGATATGCACTCCCCATTCGAGACCGAAGCGCTGGCGCACGAGGTGTGCCGCGCGAACAGCCAGGTTTTGATTGTTGCTCAGCTCTGGCTGCGTGCAGGTAATCCGTACCTCTCGATCATTCGTGGCAGTGAGGCAGACGGTGTCGTAGAGGTCAATCGCCTGCATGATGGTTGCCAGGTCGTGGTAGCCATCTGCTCGCTTTCCTAACACATCAAGCGTCAGGTTGATCTTGGCATACGCTCGCACAAAGCAGAACTGGCGAGAGTGTTGTATTTCCTGCGCGTGACTCATGCGAGCATTGTGCATAGAAAGAGCGTATTTTGTCAAGCTTCAAGAAGTTTTGAACATTTCTTCTTAAGCGATAGCCCAAATTACCCTCTCTGGGTGGCAGCGTAATATGCTTGTGGTATACTACCGATACAGATATGAATGTTTCGCTGCATTCACCTGTGTCCCAGCTTAACCCGGATTAGTAGGTGTCATGGATATAACTATCGCGTATTTTCATCCTCTGCTCCGTCCTGAAGTCGTCAAGCAGGATTTTGAGCAAATTCGTGCGACGGGCGCCGGAAGTATTGTCTACGCTATACACGAGCAAGAAGCTCAGCGGTTTACTCGCGACCTGGAACGTGGATTGGGCCAGGCGCAGGATGTAGGGTTGAAGGTATACCTGAGCCTGGGACGTTTTGGGAACCTGTTTGCCGGCCCGTCGCTGGTACCAAGCTGGTATACCTTCCATCATCCAGACTCTCGCGTGATGGATCGCCATGGGCGCTATCACGATGTCTCGTGTTTCAATCATGAATCCTTTCGCTCCTGGCTCTTCAAAGAGATAGAGCACTACCTGCGCGCATTTCCCATCAACGGCATCTTGCTCGATGAGCCGCGCGGGCCTGAGGTAACCTGCTTTTGCTCGGTATGCCGGGCGCTTTGTCCCGATGTCGCCGATCTGCCGCACTTCCGCAGGCGTTCGTTGATTGATTTCCTGGGAGAGTTGTGTGCCTGCGTCAAGCGCGTGGATGCTCATGCCAAAACCGCTATTACCCTGCTGCCACAGGACCTGGATCTCGTCGAGGAGCTGATTACATTGCCTCATCTTGATACAGTTGGCGGGCACCTCTTCTGGCAACTTCTGCACGAGGATGTAGCGGTAGTGGAGGCATGGGGGCGTCGTATTGTGGAAACAACAAGGCAGCATAACAAGCGTAGCCAGCTCTGGTTGCAGAATTTCCAGTTGGATGAGGTGGGCGAGCAAGAACTGGAAGTTGCCTTCACATATATTCAGCATTGCGAACCGGATGAAATTGCCTGTTATTACTACTGGCGCAATAATGAGCGGCCAGCACAGGTATGGCAGGCGACACGCAAGCTCTTGCGGCAGGTGCCGCGCCGCCAACTGCACTGGCAGGTTCCAATAACCGGATAGCTGGCGAATGACACGCTGAATGCAATGACATGGCATCCGCAAGGGATGCCACTACCATACGACGTTTCGGCCCGCACAGCCGTAGTAGTGGCAGGGCTTCGCCTCTGGCCATCCCCTGCCATAGCATCCACCCCTATCCTACTTACGACGCCGATTCTCCCAATCGCATTCACCAGCAAAGCCATCCAATTATTGGCTTGCTATGGCTTGATCACTGTGGGTTTATCTTTGTCGTCCTGGTAGACCTTCTCCAGCAGCTCGCGTACCGCCCGGATGCGCTCCCTCGTTGCGTTGTCGGTGCGGCCGGCGGGCAGGATCACCGCTTGTATCCCCAATGCCGTGAGTGTGTATGCATCGGCCTCGTCCATGCCAGCCTCAATGTTGAGCATCGCCGGAAAGCGCACCGCATCGCGCACGGCGCGGTACTGTAGCATATCTTCGATTGTCAGCCTGCTAATATCGCCGGTCAGCCCAAAATCCAGGTAGACAGCCGCGATAGTATCGAATGTGCTCACGCTGCGTATAAGCAGTGGATACAGCTCTCCTTCGCGCATGGGGACGGTGACTACCGTATCAAAGTCTTTTATATGCAGCGCCAGGAGCCTGGCTGGGGCCTGCAGTGGTAGGATGATATAGTTGAACCCCTGATCTTTCAGGTGCTCGATGCTCTCACGGGTGAGTGTATCCCAGTCGCCTGTAATGTGCAGCCCGCAAACGACATTTTCGCTGCTTGCTCTGGCGGCCTCTATTGCCGGTTTAAGTGCCTCAGGCCCGGCGGTATCTGCGCCATCCCATGTAAAGAGGAGGCCATCTGCTCCTGCTTTGACAGCGGATTCCGCGCTGCCAGCATCAGCAGTATGCAATTCAACGATCAAAGCAGCCGCTCGAGGTTTCCCCTCAGCCCTGTTTTTGCCTAAAAAGCCCATTCCTGCGCCACCTGCTGCTCGCCGCGCCTGCGCAAACATATCTAACAGCTTACTCATATTGCTTTGTTACTCCTTTAAATTTCATCATCATGTAGTTGTATATATACGTGCAAGGCAGAATATACGTTGCTTCATTGTACCACATGGGGGTTTTCCGTTGTGCTAAGCCTCATTCCATGCTCGGGTGTAGAATCGTGCATAGCCCAGACCCCTTCTTCCTATTTTGCTTGTCCCGGCTTGCCACATCGCTTATAATGTGCCTCGTGATGCGCATATGAATGCGTGCAATATGCAATAGTAGTAAGCGAAAATAAAGCTAGATGCGAGGAACATTCTATGTTGCAGGAAGCGGTGGATGAGTATATCTCCTCGATCACTTCGGGAGAAGATGAGCGTGGAAGAAGCAATAAAAATACAACGGCGGCCTATCGCAATGATTTGAATCAATTCTGCATGTATTTGAACCAGTATGGGATAGAAGACTGGTCGCAGGTGAATAGCGAGCATATTGCCGGCTATCTCCAGGCGATGCGCGAGAACTATGCATATCGCTCAACGACAATAGCTCGCAAGATTGCCGCCCTGAAGTCTTTTTTCCGCTATATGAAAGAAGCGGGGCACGTTGAGGCCAATCCCGTGGAGAACCTAGAGGCTCCTCGCATACAAAAAGAGCTTCCCACTGTTTTGAGCCAGGAGCAGATCGAGAGCCTGTTCCGCCAGGTAGATGTGGAGACACCGGTAGGACGACGAGATCTGGCAATGCTCCATATGCTCTATGCAACAGGTATGCGTGTGAGTGAACTTGTTTCGCTCAATCTGGGTGATTTTGATGCGGAGCAAGCAACGGTGATTTGCCCTGGGCGCAACGGGCAGGCGAAACGCGAGCGCCTCTTGCCGCTCTCACCTATAGCAGTGGAGGCAACCCTGGAGTATCTCCAGACAGCCCGCCCGCGCCTGATAGAACACCACCCGGATGAGCAGGCCCTATTTGTCAATCATCATGGAGAAAGGCTGACTCGACAGGGCTTCTGGTTAATTATTAAGGGGTACGCTCGCCAGGCCGGCATTACAGAGATCACGCCCCACATGCTGCGACACTCGTTTGCATTGATGATGCTCGAGCAGGGCATGGAACTGCGCTCAGTGCAGGAGCTGCTCGGCCATGCCCACATCGCAACTACCCAGGTCTATAGCCAGTTGATCGGCTCAAAAGCAACGTCCCCCGTAAGGTAATACATATCGTAGGCCTGATGAACTTGTCCGATCACATGAGGGAATGAGGAACGGGATCGTCCCTGATGACCTTGTCCGATCACATGGGGGAATCAGGACCGGGTCGTCGCCTGTAGGGACAGTAGAAGCTCGATGTATCGAAGCTGTGGGTGGATGGGGGATGGGCGGGGGCCTGGTGCTTGTCCCCGCGCTCCCCTCTCTATACCATGGCTCAATCCGATTGGAAAACTCATCATGGACGGAGCAGCGGCAATTTCGTGTATGGTAGTGATAACCCTTGCGGTTATCATGAAATGAGAACGTTGGAGAGGTGCAAATGACACCCTACGAACAGGTAGTCGAAGCCACCAGCGCAATACAAACTCGTACAAGTATGAAGCCGAGAGTAGCCATCATTCTTGGTTCCGGTTTAGGTGACCTGGTGGCTGAACTGCGCGATGCTGTAGCAATCCCCTATGCAGACATCCCGCACTTTGCCCATGCAACCGTAATTGGGCATGCTGGCCGGCTCCTCATTGGATCGCTGGAGAATGTCCCGGTTGTGGTGATGCAGGGACGCTTTCACTTCTATGAAGGCCATTCATTGGAAATGGTAACGCTCCCGGTGCGCGTCATGCGCGTGCTTGGCGCCCAGATACTGATCGTCACCAACGCGGCCGGCGGCATCAATCCCATGTTTCGCCCTGGTGACTTTATGCTGATCCGCGACCATATCAATATACCAGGGCTGGCGGGCATGAATCCGCTCATCGGCCCTAATGATGAGCGTTTTGGTGAGCGCTTTCCGCCATTAGCGAGGGCATATGACTCTGAGCTTATCGCTCTTGCCCATTCGGTTGCTGCCACATTCCCGGAGATTACACTTCGTGAGGGGGTGTATACGATGGTAGCAGGGCCAAATTACGAAACGTGGGCCGAACTCAAGTTCTTGCGCACCATTGGTACAGATGCAGTTGGTATGTCTACTGTGCCGGAGGTTGTGGTAGCCCGCCATGCCGGGATGCATGTCCTGGGATTGAGCGTGATCACCAATGCTGCAACGGGCGAGGAGACGGAGCAAGTCGACCACAGCCAGGTCTTGGCGTTGGCTGAAGCTGCTCGTCCCAAATTCGTATCGCTTCTATCCGGTATTGTGCGCAAGATACCCGATCTCACTTTATGACGATTGCGACCCAGCTCCAGTTGAAATGAACGCCGCTCCAGTCCATCAGGACAACGATATAATATAGCCCTTTTTCGACGGAGGGGGCTACCGTATAATTCCAGGTTCCCTGGCCATTGTTACAGGTCTGCGTCTGTGGTGTTGTGGAACTAAAGGCCAGCGCGCCCTGGACTTCATGAGGGAATGGCTGGTCAAGCGTGGCTACCGATTGCAGCCTGCTTAATGTAATGGTTGGGTTGACATTGCCGTCTTTGGTCAGCCAGATTTTACAGGTGATGCCAGAGGCATGAATGGGTTGTCCTTGCTTATTAATGGCATGAGCAGTAAATGTATACGTTGTGCTGCCATCTGCGACTTCAACATATTGGTAGTGGTCTATGGCAGGGAATCCTAGAGGAATGGGCGTCTGTGAGCGTGTTATTGTCACGGTCGGGGTGTGCGCTGAATTTACCTGAGGGGGTTGACGAGAGACATTGCGTTCTGTCAGCTTGCCAGGGCGCAGGAATGCTCCAACAGCAAAGCCACTGATTAGCCCGGCAAGGGCGAACATGATAATAGCGATGGTAATAATGCGTGTAGCCGATTGTGAGCTTTGTACAGGTCTGGGCCTGGATGCTGTGTACATGGGCTTGTGTTGCCGTTCTTTTCTAATGCTCTCAGTTTTAGAGCTTTTCATACCCTCGTCCATTGGACATTCCCCATCATAGCATACTCATGGCTTGATCTCCGCTCTTGCGATGAAATATAGCCTAAAAAGGCCCCCATTTAACGCATGGATAAAAAAGAGACCGGTCGTTGTTCTGGGGGGAAACACGACCGGTGGACCCAGATTTAGGGGTGTGTGGGGGAAGTCCTGGGTACAGCATACCTCCTACTGCGATCAGGCAAGCCAGCCCAGGTATAAGGGCGACTCTCGTAGTCGTCTCTCCTCACCCTGGGCGACTGCGAGAGCCGCCCCTACATGGCTTTAAATTCCATATGATGTTTGAGCTAGCCAGCCTTTTCGCGGCTTCTTGTATTACTCTCTATCACACTAAACGTTATCCCCCCCTTTTTTGTGGCAGGGTGAACCCCCCATTTTCCTTTTCATATAAAAAGGCCCTCTATCCTCGCGGATACGCTGTAGGGGCCGATTTATCGCGCCCACCGCCGATTATGAAGATTAACAATTCATGTCGGTATACATGTAGGGGCCGATTTATCGCGCCCACCGCCGATTGATCGGCCAAAAGCAATCCCTTGTAATCCTCCAACTAATTTGTTAAACTTCATTATCAGCCGCTATAAATCACCTCAAAGAATGGGAACCCTAAAAAAACAGCCAGTAGTGCCACTAGCAGCGATATGGTATGATAAAGAGCGTAGATTAAGAGGAACTAACAGGTAGAAAGGAGCCTGCCATGGGATTTCACTTCTTTGACATCCTCATACTCGTTGGCATCGGCCTGCTCATCTTTGGTCCCCAGGCTCTTCTCAAGATGGCGCGAGACGCCGGGAAAGGCGTCAAGCAGGCCAGCAATGTCAAAGACCAGGTGCTATCCGAACTGCCGGCCAAAGAACTATCCGATATCTCGCAGCGCATTTCGCGTATTCCTACCAGCCCCCAGCAAGCTATACGGATGCTAATCACCCCACCAAAAGAGCAGGAGCAGCACAAACAAGAGCAGGAACCCGAGACCAAAAGCCAGGGCAAGCAGTCTTAAGCCGCTACGTCAATGACAAGCGCCTGTGGGTGTTCGCGTTCTTGAGGAACCGGTTTGCCATCAGCAATGAGGGTCAGCCTACCGTTTTCCAAAGCGCCAATAGAGCAAGCACGCCTGAAAGCGCATAGACGCTTCCCTGGATATTCAGCATGAGAATCGGGCCGAGCCGATCTCCCAGCGCTCCCGCCAGGATCATGCCGAGGAGCACAAGCATCCCTCCCACTGCAAGGAACGTACCAAAAATGCGCCCGCGTAGCTTATCATCCACAGTGATCTGCAGTAGCGAGTTGAAGCCCACTATTGCGCCTGTGCCGGGGATGCCCACCAGCGCGAAAAGGATCATAACGATCAGCAGGCTTGGAATGAAGATAGGGATGTCAATGATAAGGAGATCGATAAACCCAAACAGGACGGTGCAGACTCCCAGCAGGCGCGATGGCGTGATACGATTCCCTATTCGCCCGATGATTACTCCTCCGAGCAGGCTCCCCACGGCCTGAATTGAGAGCAGCGAACCGTATGCTACAGCCCCGTTTTCCAGCACCTTCTTCACGAAGACGATCAGGAGCACGCTAAACACGCCCTCGCCCAGGTTTTGCGCTATAGTCATCAGAAAGAGCACTATGAGCACGCGTTGGCGGAAGATCAATTGTAGTCCCTCCAGCCATTCGTCTCCTAGTCGCTTCCAAGAAGCTGTCAAGGAAATGGCTATGCCTGTTCCGGGGATAGCCTGCGGGACGTGCTGCTTTGTGGGTATGCTGATGAGCCAGATCATGGCACTGACGAACAGGAAGGACACTGCATCGAGTAAGACTACACCTGAGAGTCCCAGCAATCCTATAAGCAGCCCACCGAGCGCTGCTCCGGCTAATCGTGCGGTGTTCGTGCTGATAGATATGAGGGCGTTAGCGGGGACAAGCTGTTCCTCGCTTACCAGGTTAGGCAGCAATGCGCGCTCGGCAGGACTGACAAATTGGCTGGCACATGACTCAAAGAACTGCACAAGGTACACGATCCATAGAGAGCCTTTATCATGGACTATGAGCAGAGGGAGCAACCCGAACGCCAGCAGCAGATTACAGATGATCATTGTCCAGCGACGATCCCAGCGATCTACAAAAACGCCAGCAAGGGAGCCGAGCAAGAGGTATGGTACGAATTGGGCGATGAGCGTGATGCTGGTGGCAAGAGCTGAGCCTGTTAAAAAGTAGACATAGACGGTCAGCCCGATGCCCAGTAGCCAGTCCCCAGTTTGAGAAATCAGCCCACCAAGCCAGATCAGAGCAAAATTACGCTGCCGCAACGTAGCAATCATGATTGAGTTTCCTTCTGTTCCGGATGCTATGTCGTGCGGCTATTAGCGCATCTGTTCATGGATGCCCAGCACTTTGAGGGCATCGCGCTGGAAGATCACATCGATCTGAGCTGACCTGGTTGTGCTCTGGAAGCTACTCACAAGGGAAGGCTGACCGTTATATTCGATTTCACCTCCGGGAAGCCAGCGTATTCGTGGATACTTACGCCAGAACTGCTGCGCTTCAGGTGTATCGAGTGTGAGATGGGGGAGCGTATTAAGATCTTCATACTGGCAGGCAGGACAGAAGATATATACTCCGTGATAGTTCAGTCCTCCCATCTGTGAGCACTCCAGTGGCATGCATATCCTGGCCTGCGCTGGACGCCCGCATAGTTCGCACCTGGCCTGAAGCGTGTTGATGGCCTGCCAGTAGTAGTTCCCTAAGTAGATCAGTTGGCGGGCAAGAATGCATTTCGGACTGTTGAGTCCACTCCATATACCTGAATTGTGTGAATTGATCGGACACGCAATATGCCAGCAATGAGGGCAAATGAAACCTGTTCTGCTGGTAGAAGGATCATGGAATTTGGTGAGGTGACTTTTGCCACACATAGGGCACCAGATGCGAGTTTCTTGCCGGAGCCTTTCTTCGTCCGGCACAGTTAATCCATAGGCTTCGGCCTCTTCGCCCATTTGAGTGGTGATTACGCGGCGCAGAGCCAGTTTGCCACGATGTAGGCGTTGGATGAGCGCATCTTCGCTCAAACCCAGGCGCCCGGCAATTTCGGCATGCGGAGACTCGTGGATATAGCGCTCAATCAGCACATCGCGTGTAGCCGGCGGCAGGAGAGCGAGCGCGCGATCAAGCAATTGTGCCAGTTCTTCACGCTCCAGCTCGATCTCTATGTTGTAGTCATCTGTGGCGACATCTTCAATTTCAAATTCCGTCTCATAGCCATCTTCATAGGATGGAGCGAGGTGGGAAAGGTCACGGCTATGCTTGCGCGCCCAGCGCATACACACATTGCGGGCAATAGCTACAAGCCATTTTGCTCGATGCCCTGGATTGAGTACATCCTGTTCGCAAAGCTTATGTTGGTTTCTCCACGCCTCCAGCAGCGTCTCCTGGACCAGGTCTTCGGCCACATCAGGATTATGTGTTAGATATGCACAGAAGCGTACTAGCCGCGTACGCTCGTTTGCCAGCATGGCTTCGAATCGATAGTCACTGTTCTCAGGTGATGAGATTTCTTTTTCAGCTTGTTGAACCATGATCTTGCCTATACTTTCTCTCATTAATATACAGAACATCCCTTTGTTTTACCAGGAAGCAATTCCTATCTTGCATATCGCACCCCTACATGGAAACCTGACACATTTTTTGATGTTTACCGATACCTGGCAAGATATGATAGATTCTTATGCAGAGGGTTTTATCAGAAAGTTTTTGATCACGAGAAAGGAGCGTGAGAAATACATGGAACGACTGACACAGATGGAATGTACAGCATGTCGTGGAGACGAGCCAACAGTAACAGATGAGGAAATTGCCGAATACCAGCCGCAGGTTCCCAATTGGAGACTGGTGGAGATCGATGGCGTCAGGCGTTTGGAGCGCGCCTTCAGGTTTAAGAACTTTGCCGAGGCGCTAGCATTCACAAATCAAGTGGGCGAGCTGGCCGAGTCTCAGGGCCATCATCCTGCTATCTTAACCGAGTGGGGCAAGGTAACGGTGTGGTGGTGGACGCACGCCATCGGCGGCCTGCACCGCAACGATTTCATTATGGCAGCTAAAACAGACGAGTTGTATGAGGAATAAGCATGAGGAGTGAGCGCCAGTGCTCGTTCCCCTGCGACAGCGCAACTTTGCCCTGCTCTGGATTGGTCAGGTTATTTCAACTATTGGCAACTGGGTCATCCTGGTTGGCCTGCCATTCTATGTCTATAGCCTGACCGGCTCGGCGCTCGCCACCGGCACCATGTTCATTGCGCAAACGCTGCCCCGCGTATTGTTCGGCTCGCTGGCAGGCACGTTGACGGATCGCTGGAATCTGAAACGAACAATGATCGTCACTGACCTGTCGCGGGCCGGGCTCCTGCTTTTCCTGCTCCTGGTTCGCTCGCGTGCAGACCTCTGGATTGTGTACGTCATTGCCTGTGTGGAGATGCTCATCTCCCTGTTCTTTGATCCCGCCAAAAGCGCTCTCATCCCACGCCTGGTCGCTCAAGAAGACCTGATGGCTGCCAACTCGTTAGATGCTCTCAGCACCGGCATTACAACCTTAATTGGGCCGTCAGTGGGCGGCGTACTTGTAGGATTGCTTGGCCTCACCGGTGTAGTCATTGTAGACAGCGCTTCCTATATTATCTCCGGGGCCTTGATCTCCTTGATTATGCTGCCAGCTCCTAGAGAAGATGAACACCAGAGCGGGAAACCTCGCATCGAGCAGGCTGTTCCACAAGCAATATGGCGCGAATGGGTGGATGGGCTGATGCTGGTGAGGCGCGAGCGAGCGCTGAGCACGGTTTTTATCGTCACCGCCATTGCCATGATAGGCCAGGGAATTGTTCAGGTGTTCCTTGTGGTCTTCATAGGAGAGAGATTGCACGGCAATGCGCTGGAATATGGCTGGCTACTGGCTGCCAATGGCCTGGGATCACTCGTTGGGGGCCTGCTTGTTGGGCAGTTGGGGCGTACATTACAGCCACTCCGTCTCACGGGCATAGGGCTGGTAGTGGTAAGCATGGTCACCCTGCTGGTCATTGGCTTTCCCATCTTTGCATTCGATCTGCTGCTGCTAGCTATAGCAGGGGTAGCAGCAATGGCATATGTGATAAGCGCCCAAACACTGCTGCAAAGCCATACGACCGGCACATTCAGGGGGCGCGTTTCCGGCTCGTATTACAATACGGTTTCGTTGATGATGCTTGCCGGCATGGGCCTGGCAAGCCTGCTGGGAAATGCACTCGGCATCGTGATCATGTTCATTATGGCCGGTGCGCTCTTTTTCCTGGCAGGAGTGGTTGCTTTCTTGAGGGCATAATCTCGCAGGTTCTATAGATTGCCTTGCTTCCATATTTCCATGACCTGCTGGTAAGCGTCCCATGTATCGACATCAAAGCTGGCTGTGGCGCTGCCTAACTCAACTGTTTCGAGCCCCTGGCGATGCCGCTCGACAACGCTGCGCCCACCTTCATCTCCTGTGACTGCCAGCAGTTCGGGAAAGAGGCTGGCGGCAAACAGGGTTGGGCCGCCGCGTTTCCCCTCGTAAAGAGGTGCGACAATGGGTTTTCCTGTTGCTCGCCACGTGTTGATAAGTGCATCAATGATTTCCGGTGTTATCAAAGGCTGATCGCCCAGTACAATCAAGGCGCTGTCAACAGGAAAAGATGGTTGCCCTGATCGCTCATTTCTGGTGTTCATATCGATCAATGCTTGCAGCCCTGCGCGCATTGAGGTGCTCATGCCCTGCGCATAATAGGGATTTTCCACGATGATAGTATCAGAGTGCCTGATATAAGGAGTTATTGTTGTGCGCACCTGCTCTGCCTGGTGTCCTAGCACAATGATAATGGGACGCGCCTGGGAAGCGAGCACAGCTTCGATCACATGCACCAGCACCGGGCGCTCGCCAAGCGGCAACAGTAACTTGTGCTGGCCGCTTCCCATGCGGCTGGAACTGCCAGCCGCCAGGATAATAGCCGCCGTAGAGCGAGGGTTCATATTACTCATTTGATGATCCACCTGCTGATTTATTACCATGCGTATGGCTGGGCTTGTGATTGGGCTTGTCATCCTGAGCGAAGCGAAGGATCTCTGTCGATCGGCTTAGATGCTTCGCGGAGTTTCCCCTGAGCGAAGCGAATGGGCTCAGCATGACATGATACTCGCTTCCTGCTGCATTCCGTTTTCACAAAGGTCTTGTTCGACAATGGTATAATAGTTGCCAGGTGTGTGATATACGCCCGGCAGGCGTTATATAACTGTAATATCGTAACATACCAGTATATCTATCATAGCGCAGACCAGGAGAAAACAACACAATGCCATATACTCAACCCGTCGAGAAAGAAGGTGTTGAGACATTAGACGCCGAGACACAGGCAAAATATGAACACTTGCAGGCCATCTTGCACGAGATGGGGTCTGTGCTGGTAGCCTATTCGGGTGGAGTCGATAGCGCGCTGCTGCTCAAAGTAGCGCACGATGTGCTGGGCGATCACGCTATAGGCGCAATAGCCGCTTCATCTGCCTTCGCGCCTGAAGAGACTGAGGGGGCTATCACTGTTGCCCAGCAGATGGGAATCAGGGTAATCAGGCTGGAAACGCACGAACTTGAAGACGAGCGCTATGCCGCCAATGACTTCAACCGCTGTTACTTTTGTAAAACGGAATTGTTTTCCAGGCTAGAACCACTTGCCAAAGAGCATCATCTCCGCTATATTGCATATGGGGTGAATAAGGACGATGATGGCGACTTCCGTCCTGGGCAGCGAGCCGCGCGCGAGTTTCATGTGCGAGGCCCTTTGAAAGAGGCAGGTATGGGCAAGCGCGAGATACGCGCAATGGCCCGTTTCCTGGGTGTGCCCGTGTGGAACAAGCCGGCAATGGCCTGCTTCTCCTCGCGCATAGCCTATGGCACCAGGGTTGATGCCGAGTCGCTACAAATGGTCTACAAGGCGGAAAAGCTGCTGCACGAGCTTGGCTTTCACCAACTGCGCGTGCGCCATCACGACAAGATTGCCCGCATTGAAGTCGAGCGCTCGGAGATGGCTCGCTTGCTCGACGAAGAAGTGAGCCGGGTGGTGATAGATGGCCTGCGCAAGATAGGCTATATCTATGTAACTCTTGATCTCCAGGGGTTTCGCAGCGGTAGCATGAACGAGGTTTTCTTGAAAAAGAAAAAGACTTGAACAGCGTGTGAAATTGATCGCGACATCTGTAGGGGCCGATTTATCGTGCCCACGCCGATTTATCGCGCCCCTGCATAACCCCGATGAATTTTTTAAGGCTTATTAATCTCTTCGAGAAGGTAGAGGATTTGTAATGAGTAAGCAAGGCGCAAAAAACAGGCAAGGCTCTCAGGGTAAGCAAGGCTCTGGAAACAAACAAAACGTCCAGAACAAACAAGGCAATCAGAGCGCTACCAGCAAACAAAATGGCCAGAACAGGCAGGCCAATCAGAATACTGCAACCAAACAAAGCGTTCAGAGCAAGCAAAGTGTGCAGAGTAAACAGGCGACGCCCCCTCCTGTAAAACAATCTTTGAAGCAGACGCGCCGCCAGGAACGCCGGGACCAGCAGATTCGCCGCGAGGCGGAGCAGAAGCAAGCAGCTCGAAGGAAACGCAATACGATCATTGCCATTGCTGCTGTTGCGGTACTTGTGCTGGCCGTTATCGGTGGTATCGTCTATTATAATCATGTTCAAGCTCAATCCCAGACCGAAACGATTGTGAATCCTTCGTATCCTCCGGTCGATGGCATCTATTGTGATACTCTGGAACAGACGGCTTATCATATCCATGCACATGTCTCTATCTATATCAATGGAAAGCAGGTAACGGTTCCCCAGGGAGTTGGCATTGCGAGCGATACTTCCTGTTACTACTGGCTGCATACTCACGACACGAGCGGCGTCATCCATATCGAAGCTCCGGCGAACCGCACATTCACGCTCGGCAACTTCTTTGATGAGTGGGCATCTCCCCAGTTTTCGCAAATGAACTACCCTGTTGAGTTAGATCTGACGAGCGGCTGGCAGGTCTGGGTAAATGGGAAGCCCTATCATGGCGATTTCCATAAGATTCCTCTAACGGCCCACGAACTCATTACCCTGGCCTATCAAAGCCCTGGCGTGAAGCCGGATACAAGCTATGCCTGGAACGGCTTATAACCCCCGGCTCAGGTGGTATAATAAGATTGTTAATAACCGATCTTATATCCTAATTGCAGCACTTTGCAGGATTGTTTTGTTCAAAGGAAGTCGCTATGCCGGAGCGCGTAATCTATCTTGATCACGCTGCCACTACTCCGCTCGATCGCCGCGTACTCGATGCCATGCTGCCGTACCTGACAACCGAGTATGGTAATGCCAGCAGCATCTATACGCTGGGCCGTCATGCTATGCAGGCGATTGATAGCGCGCGCGAACAGGTGGCTGATATCCTGGGATGCCGTCCCACCGAAATTGCCTTTACAGGCTGTGGTTCTGAAAGCGATAACCTGGCCATTAAAGGGATAGCCTTTGCTGCCCAGAGAAAGGGCAACCACATCATTACTTCGTCCATCGAGCACCATGCTGTCCTGCACACCTGCCAGTACCTGGAACGCTTTGGCTTCAAGACCACCTACCTGCCGGTTGATAGCTATGGACGGGTCAATCCTGAGGATGTAGCTCGCGCAATTACTGATCAGACCATCCTGGTTTCGATCATGTATGCCAATAACGAAGTTGGCACCATCGAACCGGTGGCCGAGATCGGGCACATTTGCCGTGCCAGGAACGTACCGTTTCATATCGACGCGGTGCAGGCAGGAGGGGCGCTGCCCCTGGATATCTCAGCGCTCAATGCCGATCTGCTCTCGCTCTCTGCCCATAAGTTTTACGGGCCAAAGGGTGTGGGTATGCTGTATGTGCGCCAGGGGGTGCGTATATTGCCGCAACTCCAGGGTGGTTCGCAGGAGCGAGGTCGGCGTGCTGGCACAGAGAATGTAGCCGGTATTGTAGGCGCAGCAGCCGCCTTGCGCCTGGCATATGAGGAACTGCCGCAGGTAATGCCTCGTATCACAGCTTTGCGCGATCGCCTGATCGAGGGCGTATTGACCATTCCAGGCAGCCATCTCACGGGCCATCCAACCGAGCGCCTGCCCAACAATGCCAGCTTCTGCTTCGAGGGCGTCGAGGGCGAATCTATCCTGCTCAGCCTCGACCTGCTAGGTATAGCAGCCTCAACTGGCTCTGCCTGCACCTCAGGTTCCATGGATCCCTCGCACGTGCTGCTTGCTATGGGCCTGCCAGTGGAGCTGGCTCACGGCAGCCTGCGGCTCACACTCGGCAAGGATAACACCGGCGAGGATGTGGATACCGTGCTTGCCGCGCTCCCCGGCATTATCGACAAGCTGCGAGGCTTGCAGAGATAACTGGATCGTCCCTGATGACCTTTTCCGATCACATGGGGTAATCAGGACCGGGTCGTCGCCTGTAGGGGCTTGTAGGGGCTTGTAAAAGCTCGATTTATCGAAGCTGTGGGTGGATGGGCGGGGGCCTTGTGCTTGTCCCCGCGCCCCTTCTGTACCACTCCTCTCCACCCCAGAACCCGAATCGCCTGGAACAATTCATTAGGGTGAATGATCAGAGCGGGCCGATAATGAATTGTTCCAACCAAGACGTTCATGAAAAGGGTTCACCACCCATGATGAAAAAGAGTAGAATGGAGGAGGGTGTTCGAACACAGAGATCGAGCCGATGTTGTGCTGCGAGCCAGTGACCAAGACTGATCCGGGTGTGTGCAGGGACCACCCATTGTTGCGCTGACGAGACGGCAGTACTCGTGAGCAGCACGCAGAAGAGAATCTTCAGTCATCCACATCCAGGTTGGAGCACCCCTGTGGGAGAGACAGCGCTAGCAACAGATCAGACGAGGTGAGATCACATGGAAGTGCTCTATGAACGGTGTGCAGGATTGGATGTACATAAGAAGACTGTCAAGGTGTGCCTGAAGAAGGCCGGCCGAGGCAGTCGATCGAGTCAGGAGCTTCGCACGTATAGTACCAAGACGGCGGATCTGCTCGCGATGGGCGATTGGCTCAAGGAGCAGGGATGTACGCACCTGGCCAGGGAATCCACCGGAGTGTATTGGAAGCCGATCTATAACCTGCTGGAAGGGGAGTTTGCGATTCTGGTGGTCAATGCGCAGCATCTCAAGCGGGTTCCCGGTCGCAAAACGGACGTGAAGGACGCCGAGTGGATTGCCGAGCTCTTGCAGTATGGCCTGCTGGAGGCCAGCTTCATCCCGCCGGCACCCCAACGGGAATTGCGCGACTTGACGCGCTACCGCAGCCGGCTGGTCGAAGAACGGGCACGAGAAATCAATCGGCTGCAGAAGACGTTAGAGGACAGCAACCTGAAATTGGGCGATGTGGTGAGTGATGTGATGGGCAAAGCATCCCAACGCATCCTGCAGGCGATTGTGGATGGGGAGACGGATCCCGTGCGTTTAGCTGCTTTTGCCGTGGGGCGAGTGCAGGCGAGCCAACAGGAGCTGGAGAGCGCCTTAACGGGGAAGGTGACGGCCCATCATCGGTTCATGCTAGGTGAGCATCTCAAGCAGATTGAGACTTTGACTGCAGCAATTGGGAGAGTGAGCCAGGAAATTGCCCGGCGGTTCAGCCCTCCTGATGCGCCTGTGGGGGAGGAGTCAGCCCAGGCGCAGGGAATGCAGCAGCGGGAAGCGGAGGGGAAAGAACCGAGTCAGCTTCCCTGCACGAAGGAGATGAACTGGCAGCAAGCGCTTGCGCTCATCGATGCGGTCACCGGCATTAGCGAAGAAACGGCGCAAGGCATCCTGGCCGAAATCGGGATCGAGATGGAGCAGTTTGCCTCGGCCCAGCATTTGGCCTCCTGGGCCGGCGTCTGTCCGGGTAATCATGAAAGTGCGGGCAAGCGGCTGTCGGGCAAGGCCCGCAAAGGCAATCCCTGGCTGCGTCGGCTCCTGGTGCAGGCGGCGCATGCTGCGGCTCACAGCAAGAACACCTATTTGGCGGCTCAGTATCATCGCATCGCCAGTCGTCGAGGGGCCAAGAAGGCTGCGCTGGCCGTCGCCCATAGCATTCTGGTGATCATCTACCACATCCTGCGCGACCACAGCACCTATCAGGATTTAGGCGGCAATTATTTCGACGAGCGGGATCGCCAGGCAGTGCAGAAGCGCCTGGTCCGGCGCCTCGAACAGTTGGGCTATCAGGTCGAACTCCAGCCGCTGGCTCAGGTGGGATAATTCCCTACCGGAGGTCTTTTTCAGAAGAGATCGGCAACACCAATGCGTGGTATGTCATGTTGAGCGAGTGAGCCGAAGCCCTGAGGAACGAAGGGGAAACATCCGCTGCCCGCCCATGTCATGTTGAGCGCAGCGAAACATCCGCTGCCGATCGACGAAGATCCTTTGCTTCGCTCAGGATAACAAACCATTCCCGATCCTGGTTGGTAAACATCATTATCGGCCCGCATGGAGTGACAACCATGTCCATAGAAATGTGTCACGATCCATTATCGCGCCCTACATTTCTCTTGGCGCATTGTGCATATACCCTGAAATGTGCTACATTTGAAATATGGAATAAGAGAAGACAGAAGGTAAATTCAGAAAGAAAAGGAAGCAGGCTTTTATGGATACGCTCAAACGAGAAGTGTTGTCGCAGCGCGTGCAACAGGTAAAACCCTCTGGAATTCGCAAATTCTTTGATATCATCAATACCATGCCGGATGTAATTTCCCTGGGAGTGGGCGAGCCTGATTATGTGACGCCCGTGCATATCCGGCAGGCAGGTATTCGCTCGATTGAACTCGGCCATACTCACTATACATCGAACTACGGCTTACTTGAGCTGCGTGAAGAGCTGGCTGCCACGTTGCAGCGCCGCTATGGGCTGAACTATGACCCCAAAACCGAGTTGCTGATCACGGTCGGTGTTAGCGAGGGGGTGGACTTAACCATGCGAGCGCTCATCGATCCGGGCGACGAGGTTATTTGCCTTGATCCTGGCTACGTCGCTTACCAGGCGGATATCGTCTTTGCGGGAGGCGTTGTCGTCCCGGTCCCTGCCTATGCTGGCAACGATTTTGCCGTGCGGGCTTCGGATATTGCCGCTGCCATTATACCCCGCACAAAGGTGATCTTGCTGGGCAACCCGAACAACCCCACTGGGGCAGTTATCCCGCGCTCAGAGCTTGAGGGCATTGCCAACCTGGCAAAAGAGCATGACCTGATTGTCGCAACCGATGAAGTCTATAGCTATCTTGTCTATGATACCGAGCATGTGTGTATGGCTGCGCTGCCTGAGATGCGCGACCGCACCGTCTTGCTGGATGGTTTCTCCAAGGCCTATGCCATGACCGGCTGGCGCGTTGGCTATGTGGCTGCTCCCGCCCATATCCTGGAAGCCATGCTAAAGATACACCAGTACACAATTATGTGCGCCGGTACGGCTCCGCAGGAAGCTGCCATAGAGGCACTGCGCAATGGCGCGGACGATATCAAGATCATGCACGACGACTATGATCGCCGCCGCCGCATGTTTGTTGCCGGCCTCAACAGGATCGGCCTGCCTACCTGCGAGCCGAAAGGCGCCTTTTACGCTTTTCCCTATATCGGCAATACAGGTATGACCGACGAGGTTTTTGCTGAAAAGCTGCTCTTCGAGGAGAAAGTGGCCGTCGTTCCCGGCAGCGCTTTTGGCTCTGCCGGCACTGGCTATGTGCGCTGCGCCTACTGCACCGCCTATGACAAGCTAGAAGAGGCCCTCGTGCGCATGGAGCGCTTCCTCAAAAATCACACGTAGGGGCCAGATTTATCGCGCCCCAATTTTACCCCGCAATCGGCTCCCATTTGACATAGCTGCGGTCGCGCTTCAATTCAAAGAGGTTGGGCTGTTGCAGTGCCCATTCCAGGTGATCCCACCACTGGCCGGCATCTTCGCCGCGCGGCACAAACTGGATGATGGGGCCGTAGAAACCAACATCGCTGCCCTTGAAGGCAATGGTGGGCACTCCGAAGGCATGGTAGCGCTGCACAGCCTCTTCGTGATCAGCCTGCACGTCCCGGATGGTGCTCTCGTCAGCAAGCGCCGCATCAACAAGGGTTGGATCAAGCCCTGCCCGCCGTAAAGCGGCCCGCACTCCGTCAGGCTCGCGTATGCTTTCCTTGCGGCCATGTTGCGCTGCTCCCAAAGCAAGATACACCCGCTCCACAGCCTCGTTGCCGCCCCTGCGGCGAGCGAGTGCAAGGGTTCGCAGGGCTGCCCAGCCTGCGCTTTTGTAATCAGGCTGCGCGCCTTCTTTGCGATTGATGGTCTCAAGACTGAAGAAACGCCATGTCACATCGACCGGGCGTACCTGGCGCACCTCGCGCATCCAGAGTGCAGTACGCCACGCCAGCGGGCACATTGGATCAAAGTGAAAATCGATGCTGGCCGGTGTTGTTGCTTCTTGCGTTGTCATCAGATAGCTGCCTTTCCGTCTATCATCGATTGTAATACTCGTTATTCATGAACTTTAACGACCAAGATCGGTAACCCATGTCATTCTGAGCGAATACATGTCATCCTGAGCGAAGCGAAAGATCTCTGTTGATCGGCTGAGATATTTCCCCTTCACTGCGTTCAGAGCTTCGGCTCACGCGCTCAACATGACATGCCCCACACTGCTCTTACCGAACTTGTTTGTTAAACATCATCAATACTTCACTTTATGAAGCTACTAATGATAAGATATCTTCTAAGACGGAAATATGTCAAGTTGGAAGCAGGCCGGCCCTTGCCTCGCCCCACGATTTCTCTATAATAAAGATCATTGCTACATGTTTATCATCAATCAGGAGAAGACCACCTTGCAAAACTCATCTGACATTAAAACACAAATACCCACTCCCCCTGATATATATACCTGGGAACCACCCCCGGATATGCAGCATCCGCTTTCCCCTTTTCAAGAGGCGCTGATCCTCTCTGCCTGCCCTCCTGGGTCATATATCCTCTCAGCCCGCTTTCATCGCACCGTGCGTTTGCCCGGCCCAATCTGGGTGAACGTTGCTTTACCATCTGGCGACGAACAAATGTTGATTCTTCGTATGGACCAGCGCATAGGCGGTGTCGAGCGGGAAGCGATGATCTTACCTGTCCTCGCCCAGCATGGTCTGCCTGTGCCAACAATCCTTGCAGGCCCCACCGTTGATCCCTCACGACCGGCATGGGGCGCAATGACCGTGCTGAATGTCCTTCCCGGCCAGGATTTGTTAACATGGTCATGGAATGCCCCACGTCTCGCTCTTCGCTGCCTCTGGACGCTCCAACGTGAGATCGCTGTCACCGGCGGCGAAGATATCCTGGTCGAAGATGAATACGAGACCCACGCCGATTACCGCCATCGTATTTTGAGCCTGATGCAGCGTGCCATGTCCGAAATATGAAGACTTACTACATCGGAAAACATGCAGTTCACTACAACCGCACGTGGCACTCCTTCTTACAGAAAACGCTTGCAGCCACACTTGCGAGCATTGATGTTGCTTCTCTCCAGCAAAGAGCAAAGACCTCAGACAAGCCATTGCGTATCCTCGACGCCGCGTGCGGGACGGGACTGCTTTTGGAACAACTAAGCCATCTCTTCCCTCGCGCCGAACTGTACGGGGTCGATGCCAGCCAGGACATGCTCGCTCAAGCCACTCACCTGCTTCAAGATCACCCAGGCGTTCATCTTGTCCAGGCAGTGCTTGGAGGTGGCGAGACGGCCGGACTACCCTATCCGCCAGCTTTTTTCGATCTCCTCACCTGTACCAATACCCTGCATTATTTTACCGATCCGGCAGCAACGCTCCGTGGCTTCAAGCGCCTGCTTGCCCCAGGGGGACAGATGATCATCGAGGATTATATCCTGCGAGGCTCTCCCTCTCTTTGGAGACCATTTGAGCGGCTCATCAGAATCGTCGATCCCCAGCATCGCCATCTCTACACACTAGAAGAGGCAGAGACCTTGTGCCAGTGCGCTGGTTTCTCAGTGGTGGATGCACATAGCTTTCCAATTAGTATCGTCTGCCGGGGCTGGGTCATTTCAACGTAGCCAATGATGGACATTAACTTTTTAAGGGCCTTATTGGGTGTCATCCTGAGCGAGTGAGCCAAAGCCCTGAAAGAAGTGAAGGGGAAGGATCTCTCGATCACGATCCCGGTGGGCGGTCGAGACCTGTGGTGTATTCCTCCACTCGATCCAGCCACTCATGCATGATGGCCTGGCACAGCACATCCTGTTCGATATTCACAAAATGTCCGGCCCGATCCAGCACTGCGAACGTCGCTCTGGGGTAGTTATCCAGCAGATCCCAGGCGTCGCGGTAGCCACAAAGAGAGTCTTGTCGTGCGGTCACGATGAGCGTGGGGGCACCAAAGGGCACGGGCAGGCTATCCACGTCAAAGGAAAAGGGGCTGGCCGCCTCCAGCCGATCATTGAAGGGATGATCGGCTATCTGGACCTCCGCCAGCAGCTCGCGCATCGCCTCAACCACCCTGGGAGTCTGCACCACAACGAGGCCCGCGACCGGCCCTAGCTCAGCCGCCAGCGCCGGATCTTCCACCAGCGCGGTCCCTGGTGGGAGGTGGGCCTGTGCGGGATCCGCCTTCACCTGGGGCGCACAGAGCAGCAGGCCATCAATCGACGCTGCCCTGTGGTAGACCACACCACGGGCCAGGTACCCACCATAGGACAGACCGGCGAGTACGAAGCGCTGACCGGGGATGACTGTGTCGATGAATGCCAGCACCGCCTCGAGCATCTGATTGTGGGTGGCCAGGCGGTCCACGCCCGGCGTGCGTCCTGTGCCGGGCAAGTCAGGATAGAGGCGCAGCCAGCCGTCTCGCTGCGCGAAGAGAGGTTCCATGAACCGCATCATGACGCGGTGATCGCTCGGTCGCCCAGGCAACATCACGATGGGCCGGCCGCTGCCATATGTTTCATAGTAGATGGCGATATCTCCAAGATTACATTCCATGTGCTGCTACCTCCGTTCATGCGAACACTATCCCCCTTCACTGATCACCGGCGCTCTCACCGCGACAAATCCCTCTCCTGGCTGATAGTCGGGCGACTGGTGACGGAAGTACGTATTGTACAGGTGAGCATAGTGCCCACCATGGCTCATCAGCGCCTCGTGATTTCCTTCTTCCACAATCCTCCCGTGACTCAATACGATGATCCGGTCGGCATGCCTGATCGTCGAGAGGCGGTGGGCAATGATAATCGCCGTCCGGCCCTGCAATAGGATATCCAATCCCTCCTGAATCTGTGCCTCGGTCAGCGGATCGACGCTGGCCGTTGCCTCATCCAGGATAATGATCGATGGGTCTTGCAGAAGCACCCGTGCCAGTGCCACAAGCTGTCGCTGCCCCATTGACAGCGCCTTGCCCTCTTCACCCACCTCCGTATTCAGGCCATCTGGCAGCGCCTCGATCCAGTCTCCCCAGCCAATTTGCCGTGCGACACGTTCAACTTCCTCGTCCGTCGCATCAGGCCGTGCATAGCGAATATTATCTGCTACCGTCCCCGAAAACAGGAATGGCACCTGCGGCACAATCCCAAGCTGGCGATGATATGCCTGTAAATCGAACGAGCGAATATTATGGCCATCTATGAGTATCTGCCCTCCCTGGAACTCGTAGAAACGCGCCACCAGCCTGCCAATGCTTGTTTTCCCCGCACCTGTATGTCCCACCAGCGCCACCGTCTCGCCCGCCTTGATGGTCAGATTGAAGCCTGCCAGCACCGTCTGCTGCTCCGTATACTGGAAAAACACATCCCTGAACTCGATCCGGCCTGCTAAGCGTGGTACCGGCTGCCGGTCGATCTGCCGCACTCTCGGCTCCGCATCGATCAGCGCAAACACGCGCTCACTGGCCGATAATCCTAACTGGAACTGGCTCCAGAACGAAGCAATACTTGTCAGAGGGTACCACAGGATACCGATACTCTGTACAAAGAGGAACCAGTCGCCTGCTGAGATGACATGGCTCAGCACATCCAGCCCACCAAAGTAGATGATAATCGTTGTGCCAATGTTCGCCACCAGGAACAGCAATGGGAAAATGCCATTGTACACGAAGCCTGAGCGCACATTCACATGGTATGACTGCTCATTAACTTTTTTGAACTCATCATACATGTTCTGTTCCTGGCGGAAGTTCTTCGCCACAGTAATACCACTAATCACCTCTTGCACATTCGCGTTGACCCTCGCCAGCGATCGCTGCGATCTTCGCGTTGTGCGGCGGGCCACCCAGCGAAAGCCCAGGGCCAGTCCAACAATTGCAGGCGTAATCGTGAGCGCCAGGCACGCCAGCAGGGGATTGATATAGAACAGGACAGCAGCAATCAGCACAAACAATAACAACTGGCTCAAAAGGTTGAGCGTTAGCGTCACCACTGTGGCAAAATTCTCCGTATCCGATGTCACGCGACTCACGATCTTCCCCGTGGGGAATTCATCGTAGAAAGACATATCGCGCGAGACGATAGCAGCGAAGGCGTCCTGCTGCAGGTTGAAAACCACGTTCCCAACCGAGCGGGCTGTGTAGCGCTGGCGCAGAAAGTTGAACGTCCACGAAAGGATGCCGCTGATCAAGAGCGTAACCACCAGGAATACTACCGCGCTCAAAGTCCTGTCGGCAGCCAGCGTATCGAGGCTGTGCGCGATCAAGATGGGATACGCTGTGTCCATCAGCGAGTTGAGCACGACAAGCACAGCCACGAGGATCATGATCTTCAATAGCGGGCGGAAGTAGCCAATGATGCGAGCCACTAACTGCCGGTCGCTATACGTCCGGTCATATGCCTCGGCATCCAGCCCATCCATAATGAAACCCATTGAATACTCCTCTCCTGCTTCCTATTCGCCGCCAACAGGTATTGTAGACGTCACTATATCGCGATGAATGAAAATGCGCCGGTACAGCTCGCAGCGCTCCAACAACTCCTCATGCGTCCCCTGGTCAACCAGCTCGCCTTTGCGCAGCACCAGTATCTTATCCGCCCAGCGTATCTGTGATAGACGATGTGTAATCAACAATGTCGTTCGCCCTTCGAGCACACGCCGGATTGCTTTCTGGATCTCGTCCTCCGTCGCGCTATCGATAGCGCTGGTTGAATCGTCCAGGATGAGGATGCGTGGATCCGTCAGCAGGGCACGTGCAATAGCGATACGTTGGCGCTGCCCGCCGGACAGTGTCACACCCCGCTCGCCAATGACCGTCTCGTAGCCGTCCTTGAAGCTCATGATAAACTCGTGCGCCTGCGCATCGTGCGCCGCCTGCTCAATAGCCGCCCGATCTGCCTTCTGCCCCAACCCATAAGCGATGTTCTCCGCAATCGACCGCGAGAAGAGGAAGACATCCTGCTCAATCGTCGAAATCTGCGAGCGTAGGGAGTCCAGGTTCCATTCCCGCACATCCACGCCATCGATCAACACTCTGCCCACATCAACATCATAGATGCGGTTCACCAGCTTCGTCAGCGTACTCTTCCCGGCTCCCGTCTGCCCGACAATAGCAATCGTCTGTCCAGGCTCTGCCCTGAACGAGATATCCTTCAGCACCGGAGCATTGCCATAGCTAAACGTCACGTGCTCAAAGACGATCTCACCACGTATTTCTCCCCGGTAGCCACCCTCGTTCTCGTCAAGCTCCGTCTCTTCTTTCAGGATAGCCAGGATGCGCCCCGCTCCTGCTATGCCCTGCTGCACCAGGTTAAACGACCAGATCGAGATCGACGTGGGGAAGCGGTATATCGCCATCAGGCCCATGAACGCGACCAGTGTACCGATAGAAAGCTGGCCATGCGTGACAAGATAAAGACCATGCAAGAATCCTCCAACCAGCGCCAGTGCCAGCAAAAGCGTGGGCAGGTAGCGCGCCTGCACTTCCCCGTTCTGTATGAAGTAATCCCTGTACCGCCGCGCCATTTCCTCAAACTTTCGCTGTTCCTGTTTCTCCTGTGCCGTTCCCTTCACCACCTCGATGCCCGAAACCGTCTCGGTCAGAACCGCGTTCATCTTGCCAAATTGATTGCGCAGCCGGTCGGCTACCGGCTGCAAGCGGCGCGAATAGTGCCGCAGCGCAATAAGAAATGCCACGATGAACACCAGCGGCACTAAGAGCAATCGCGGATCCAACAGCGCGATAAAGATCGTGGTGATCGTCAGGCTGGTAAACGAATCGAAGACCGTATCAACTCCTGGCACGATCATATCGCTCAAGCGGGTCATGTCGTTCGCTGCCCGCGCCATGATATCACCTACGCGCTGGCGATTGTGGAAGGTCTGGCTCTTTCCCAGCAAATTGAGGTAGAGTTCATCGCGAGCATCCGTCGCCAGGTGCTTGCCCAGCATCTCCGATGAAATGCGAGCGCTCAGGTCAAAGACGCCGCCCGTCAGCACGACGCCCAGAATCATGAACACAATCCCCAGGAGTTGTTCCTGTCCTGCTCCCTTCTGGCTGATCAGGTTAAAAGCCATACCCGTCAGCACCGGCACGCTGGCATAAAACGAATTGGTAATGATCGAAGACAGCGAGAAGCTCAGCATGAAGCGCTTGTAGCGCAGCAGGTGCGAGATAATCCAGCGTATCGCGCTTTTCTGATTGTAATGATATGCATGGGCAACAGTAAATTCTCTTTTGCTTTTAGACAAGCAGGCACCTCCAACAGACAGCTATCTCCCTATCCATTCTTTTTAGCTCTGGGATTTCAGGTTGGCATGGCTATTCTATCACACAATACCTGCCACCTGCTGTCAGCATTTGAAAGTTCCTGCTTGCTTAAGCACATAAAGGGCATCCACGGTCACAAAAGGATTCATCCGTTTTGCGCTCGTGCCTCCCCAATCTACCAGTGAACGACCGTTGCCCATCTCGCTGGCCAGGGTGTAATGCTTCCACTCTGCCGGAAAACCCCCATCTGGCAGGCGCTTGCTCTCCAGCGCTTCCAGTGCTTCAGAACAACGTGGGTCCTTGAGAAAACCGGCTTCAGCCATGACTTTGAGGCCAAACAGAATATCATAATGCCAGTAGCAGGGATAGCGCAGCTTGAGAAAGTCATTCGAGATGATCTTCCCATCGCTTAGGCGTTTGAACAAACGCCGTTCAAGAAAGATTTCAGCGGCGCGCTTGCTTGCTCTTTGCGCTCGCGTGTTCCCGGTCAATTGACCATAGAGGGCTAATGCTCGCAGGGGAATTAATGTCTCCATAAACGACGAAACATGAGCCTCTGGCTTCTTGTCACAGTTCCAACCGCCATCGGGCCACTGCCATCCCAGGAGACGTTCGACCAGCTCATCAACGCGCTCGTCTGCCAGCCCCAGCTTGAGCATCGAAAAAATCGCATTGCCTTCCATCGAAGCACACATGCGCGTTCGTCCGGCGAGCGTATTTCTCTTGCTAGCGCGTATTCGCCCATCCGAAAAGAGCCAGTTATACACCTGTTCGCGCAGTGGGGTAAGCTCCTCATCTCCCGCCGGATAATCCATATCCGCCAGCATAACCAGCACCCAGTGTGCGCCACACCACTTGCGATAGGGGTGATAAGGAATCTTGCCGCCCACGCCGCGCTCAGAAAGCAACCGCTGCACTCTCTCGCACGTCTTTATCTCGCTCTGCAACTGCCGCATCGCCGGCGTATCGGGGCTTTCATCCAGCAAATGCGCCCGCACTTTATAGCTGATCACCGCTTCCTCTGAATCAAACAGCTTCTCAATCACACTGTTCATATCATTCTATTCATTCCCTATTCCCTTCAGCTAAGAATGAAGCTCTGCACCACCAGCATCGTCCCTTGTAGTGGCAGAGCTTGCCTCTGCCATCGCCTCCCCCTCCTCTGCCATCGCCTCCCGCCTCTGCCATCGCTTCCTACTGTCATATCCCCTACCATGTCGTTGCAAAACAGTAAACCATGTCTTCCCACGAGTATACCATGAAGTGTTTTGCCCTTACTCCTCGATACGCGGTGGCCCCTGTCGTATGCGTTTCCGGTACCCCTCAAATGACTCGCCCTCTGCTTCAAGTTCAACCCACCACGTCGCTCCAGCTTCACTATAGCGTTCGGCAACCTCAGCCCATTTGTGTATATCAGCAGAACCTTCGCCATTCACCGCAATATCAAACGGCTCAGTAGATTCCCGGTGGCTTTTGATATATGCCGCGATCTCGCTTATCTCTTCTGGCGTCAGAAGCTTGCCGGTTTCCTGGTTGACCGTCATGAGATAGATCCCATCCCAATGTGCTGCCCTTCGCAGCGGTTTGCGCTTTGGCCAGCCTCCCGCGACCCATACAGGAATCCTGGGCGATTGCAACGATTTCGGAAGGAATACCACATTATCGACCTGGTAATGGTTCCCATGAAAGCTGAAAGGCTCGCCACTCCATAACCCCTTCAAGACTTCCAGGCCCTCATCCAGTTTTTCGGCCAGAAGTTTGAGATCATAATCCTCTCCGAAAGGAGTGAAGTCGAGCGCTTGAAAGCCCAATGCCGCTCCGAAAATGAGCCGGCCGTTCGACAGGTGATCGAGCGTTACTGTCTCACGAGCCACCTGCCATGGTCGCCGACGCGGCAAGGGAGTCAAAAACACACCTATTTTGATACGTTGAGTGCGCATCGCAATAGCGCTCAGTGTTACCCACGGGTCTACCAGAGGCTCAGTTGAGAAAAGCACATCCTGGAGAAAGAAGCCATCCCACCCAGCATCCTCAGCCTCAGCCGCAAGCTCGGCCAATTTACGCGCATCAGCATACGCTCCATTTATTGGTATATCAAGTCCATACTTCATCGCAATCGCTCCTTTGATTCAAGAAACTCCTCATCTTTAAGTTCTGCTCATAAAGTATACGCTACCCTTCATGACACCTTTTGTCATATTTATGTGGCGAAGCCACGATGCCCGCAAGCGGCGGGTAAAGATTGTCTTTCTTGTGAATCTATCTTATACTGGACTGGCAGAACGAAAGGCAAGAAAAGGCAGGCAGGGACTCTAGAATCATGAAGCAGAGGCGGCCAACAGCAAGCAAAAATACGAAGGGTGGCTCGTCGAAAAGACCATCGAGGGTGATTAGCGGCATCATTGGCGGGCTGCTGATCGCTATTGCAGGCATCTGGTTTATCTGGCTGCTACTGCATCAAGCTGGAGCATTGGTAACTGCTCCGCCTAATATCCCAATTAGCGGGTTGATGCCTGCCTCCAATACACCCGTTGCCCAGATCACGCCTCTTGCAGAGGAAGGAATTACGCTCGGTTATACGAGCCAGGCGCCCAAACTGAACAAGCAGGAGGCGTTACTGATAGCAGGACAGCTCGAGCCTGAAGCGGCCACCAAAGCTCAACATGTGATCGCTGAGTATGTGCTACTCACTTATCCCAATACGTCCACACCGGCAACGCATGCTAATTTAAGGAATGTGCCTGCCTGGCTGATTGAGTACCAGAAAGTCCCTGTAGCGACTGGCAATTCTTCCTCGTCCTCTCAATCCCAGTCGTCCTATGACCTCTACGTCTTTTTGGATGCGAATAGCGGCAAGGAACTTCTTGTCGTACAAGTGTAAATATTATGCGTTGTCGTCCATTTTGATCCAGCCGCGACGGAGCGCGTGGACAACTGCGGCAGTACGGTCATTTACCGAGAGCTTTTTCAAAATAGAGGTGATGTGGTTTTTGACCGTCTGATCGCTAATCTTGAGCGATTTTGCAATCTCCTTGTTGCTATTCCCCTTGGCGATATAGTCCAGGATTTCCACTTCGCGACTGGAAAGTGGAGAATAGAGGTCTCTGGTCTCTGAATTTTCCTCTTCTACGGTCAGCTCACGGAAGGATTTAAGGACACGGCTGGCGAGCTGGGGCTTAGAAAGGACATCATCGTTGATCAGGTATTCGCCAACACTTACTCGCCGCACGATATCAACGAGTTGCTCTGGTGTAATATTGCGCGAGTAGTAGGCGGCAGCGCCAACCTTGATAGCCTGGAAAAGAAGCTCTTCGTCTTCGCTATGCGTCAGCATAACAATGGCGATACCGGGGGCAAGGTGGCGCAGTTGCCTGACGATTTCCAGTGGGTCAGCAGAACTGAGGCTGGTGCTGACAAGCGCCACTTCGGGGCTGCTGGCGCGAGCCAGATCGAGCACTTCAATGATATCGGTGGTCTCCCCAACGATCACGCAATTTCCCATCTGTTCGAGCGTTGAGCGAATGCCCTGGCGAAACAGCGGCTGTTCTTCAACTATGATGACACGTATCGTTTCCATGCTACCCTCAAAACTAGATACGCTCCAACCGGCGCAAGGTGGAGTTAATGCCCGTGCGTAAACACTCGATGACGCCCTGGCCCGTTACGGCAACGGCCTCGTAGCTTGGAGCACGGTAGGTGTTGAGGTACTGCTCCAGCACAGAGACAGGGAGGATGTCATGCAAGTCGCGTTTATTCCACTGCATAACCAGTGGGAAGTCCATAATGTTCTTGTTCATGCGGCGCAGTTGTTCTTGTAGCTCGTTCCAGCATTCGATATTCTCTTGCAATTTGCTGGCTTGTGAGTCCGCCACGAAGATCACGCAATCGGCCCCCTTAAGGACGGAGATACGGGTCTGCTGGTAGAGGATCTGCCCAGGCACAGTGTACAGTTGAAAGCGAATAGTGAAGCCATGCACTTTCCCTAGTTCGAGGGGGAGCAGATCGAAATAGAGCGTGCGTTCGGTCTCTGTATCAATCGAGACCATATCACCCACATCCTGGGGGTTGACTGCTTGATGTATATAGTGGAGGTTTGTCGTTTTGCCCGACAAACCAATGCCATAGTAGACAATCTTACAATTGATTTCTCGTTTAGCCATGTTAATGAGGGACATCTATCGTTTCTCTCCTGCCCATTCAGACGCACCACTTCCGGTATACGTTGCTAGCATCTCAACACCTATGGAGCAGTAACTGTTCCATAGCGTTGTGCATCAGTATACCGCATTTTGCCAGAATGTCAAATGCAAAGGTCTCTGGTAATTACCCGTAAGTCAGTAAAAGCTCCTTTGCTGCACCAAACCACTGAGCGGCCACCCGTCACCATAGTAGGGGCCCGGTTTATCCCCCCGGCTTGTCCCCGCCCTGCCTCTGCTTGAGCTAATCTTCTTCATCTCCCGGTTGCTGCAATGGTTTCATGATCTCTGGAGTCTTGCCCTGCGGTGGGTGAATCCAGGCTTTGATTCTCAAGTATAACGCCATGAGACCGGCAAACCATAGCCCGCCGTAGAGATAACCGGCCATCACATCGCTCGGCCAGTGTGCGCCGAGGTAGACACGCGACGGACCAATGCTGATGATCATCGCCAGGCAGATGGCGATGAGGAAGTTTCTCAGCCGCCCCGAGCGCCAGTTCGTCGCGAGCAAGTAGGTGAGCAAGCCAAAGAAGTTCATATAATGCATCACGTGGCCGCTGGGGAAACTCGGTTCGTTGATGACGCGCACGACCGTGACAAGCTCTCTGGCGGGTCGCGGGCGTTTAATCAGGCGTTTTACCAGGTAGTTGAGCAGGCCGGAAGAGCTGGTCAGGAGCACAAAGATGGCTTCCAGCCGGAAGCGCAGCGCCCAGAAGATGCCCGCAACTGAGATGGTGATCGGGATAGACAGGTTAGAAAACCCGATCGCAGAGATAGCGAGCATGATGCGCCGGAACCAGGGATTCTGTCTCTTTTGCAACGTGCGCGTAATCGACATATCGAAAGGGAAAAGGTCGGTATAGCGGGCGATCACAGAGAGCATGAGCGCTCCCGAAAGGAGCCAGAAGTAGAAGGCCAGAAATACTGTACCACGAGAGACAGCGTGACGACCGGAAACGGAGGTTTGCGCGGCAATACGCTGCGCCTCTGTGACGACCGGCCTGACATTTTGCTCAACCGTCGTAGCCACCGGCGGTACAATTGAAGATAAAGGATCGGGTGTTGATCCAGCATTGCTGCCTGGCATAGTTTACACCTCGCTTTCTGTTGATTACTTACTTATGTACACCTGCAGTGATGGCCTCACGCCTCAGTCCGGGAGCATTTTGTGCATGAGTGCGGACACGTAGAGCAGCAGGCATCACTGTGATCTCTGCTGGCGTATAGCCATGAGGGAAGCCATCGGCCTGAATTTCCACCGGGTGATCGGCGCTGATGCGCAATGACCTCACACGACGATGGGAAATTTTGGGTTGAAAGAGGCGGCGACCCTGGCTGATTGCGATAGCATGCCGGATATATTCGAGTTTGCTAAAGTGCTTGTAAATCAGCACATCCAGCAGGCCATCATCCATAAGAGCCTCGGGTGCGGCCTGAAAGTGTATGCCGTAGTAGGGCGCGTTACAGACTGTGATCTGGATAGCTTCATAGCAACGATCTGGTTGCTCATCGAAGGCAATTTTGAGCTTTGTTGGCCGGAAAGAGAGGAGCGTAATCAGCCCACCAACTACGCCGCGTATGGTCATAAACAATCCAGGAGTTTTAAATTCCTCTGATGGTGGAAAAAGTGCGGCCTCCAATCCGGCACCTGCTACCTCAATAAAGATCTCTCCATTCATCTGCCCCACATCTATGGCGCGTGTCTCTCCCTTTGCAATCACAGCACACGCGGCTTCGATGGGCAAAGGAATACCGAGACTGTGGGCCAGATTGTTCATAGAGCCCATAGGGATGATGCCGAGCGTAGTTTCCCGGCCAATTAGCCCACCGGCTACCGAGTGAACAGTACCATCGCCCCCGGCGACAATGACCAGGTCAACACCCTCGTCAGCAGCTTGCCTGGCCAGCCCCTCGCCTGGCTCCTCGACCGTCGTGTACCATACCTCTGGCTCAATGCCATAGGTTTGTAATGCCCTGAGAATTCTCTCTTCGGTTGACTCCAGCGCCTCGTGTTCTTCGTGCGCTTCTGCAATGATGGATTCCCCTGCCACCGGGTTAAGTATCAGCACGGCTCGCATGTATGTGATATCCTGTGAACATAAACAAATTCATCGGGGATAACTGTACGGGCCGCTGTATCGCGCCCATCGCCGATTGATCGGCCCGCTCTCATAAATTACCTCAAAGGATGGAGACCCGTTGTTCACTTCAGAACACGAACAGTACAATAGAAAAGGATACATATCCATGCCAGAGCCTTCTACTCTCATGCCCGATACCAGCGGCCTCAACTTTTTTACCGCCGATCCCGATCTCTCATTTCTCTTGCAGCAGCACCTTACCTCAGAAGCATTTGAACGAGCGCGGGCAATTCTTACCAGGATGGGAGCGGTAGCCTCCGAGAAGATGGACAGGCTGGCGGAGATGGCGAATCGCCACGGGCCGGTACTCGTGCAGTACGATAAACGCGGGCGACGAGTTGATGAGGTGATCTTTGACCCGGCGTACCATGAGCTTGAGCGCATCGCCTACGAGGAGTTTGCCATAGCAGCCTGCACTCATCGTGAAGGGGCATTGGGCTGGCCAGGAAGAGTGCCCCAGTCCGTCAAATTTGCCCTGGGCTACCTGGGGATGCAGGCCGAATCCGGCGTATTTTGTCCTGTGGCCATGACCGATGCCCTGGCTCGCGTGCTTGAACATTACGCTAGCGAGCCACTCAAACAGCGCTTCCTCCCCCACCTGACCGCTCTTCACATGGAGGATTTGATGCAGGGAGCCATGTTTTTAACCGAGAAGCAAGGCGGCTCAGATGTTGGTCTAACGGAGACTGTAGCGAAACCCCGCCAGGATGGAGAGGCGGCGGGTACGCTCGAACCTGAATGGGAACTCTGGGGGGATAAGTGGTTTTGCTCGAATGTCTCTGCCGACCTGATTCTCACGCTGGCACGGCCTGAAGGGGCGCCTGCCGGCACGCGTGGCCTGGGCCTCTTTCTGGTGCCAAAACTGCTGGAGAACGGTACCCATAACGCCTATAGCATCAACCGCCTCAAAGAGAAGCTCGGAACACGCTCGCTGGCAACCGGTGAAGTGACGCTGCATGGAGCGCGGGCCTACCTTGTTGGCCAGTTAGAGCGAGGCTTTGTGCAGATGACCGAGATGATCAATCTCACGCGCATCTGGGCGGCTATAGGCTCGCTGGCAGCGATGCGACGCAGCTACCTGGAAGCGCTGGTACATACGCGCGGGCGCGTTGCCTTTGGGCGCCCGCTGGCCGATCATCCGTTGATGCGCCGGCAACTGGTAGAGCTGCTCGTTGAGGTTGAGGGCTGCGCGGCTCTGGCTTTCCTGACAACAGCAGTGCTTGAGCGCGTAGACCGGCACGGCGTTGAAGAAGATCGTCGCTTGCTGCGCATCCTGACGCCGCTCTCTAAATATTACATCCCAAAACGCGGTGAATACGTCACGCTGGAAGCATTAGAGATGCGGGGCGGTAACGGCTATATCGAAGACTGGGTCAATCCACGCCTGGTGCGTGATGCCATTGTGAATGTTGTGTGGGAAGGTTCCAGCAATATTATCGCGCTGGACGTAGCGAGAGCTATTGCCAGGGAAGGTGTGGATGCCGTTCTCTTTGCTATGCTGCACGAGCGTTTGCAGACGCTGCAACATCCGCTGGTTGTTCCGCTGGCCCAGGAAGTGCAGACATTAGCGAACCGGCTTTCCGAACGGCTGCGCCAGCTCTTTGAGCTTGATATCGACAAAGCGCAGTTGCCCTTGCGCGGGCTGGTTGAGCGCATGGCACAATTAACGATTATCACGTTGTTGCTGGAGCAGGCGGAGTTGGAGTTGCTACGGGGGCCTGAAGGGACTGGTACGCGCAAGCTTCATATAGCCATGCTCTATCTGAGGCAGTATATACGCACGCATCCAGAGGAATGGGCCGCCGGTGACGATCCCACGCCAATCGAGCATTTTGCTGCCCTTGTCGATTGGCAGGCTATACCTGCTGCTTAGATAAGGTCCAGAGGTAAAGAAGAGTTCTTGCCGGAAGCCAGGTCCTGTAAGACCTCTCGCGCGGCACGCACTCCTTCGCGCGCCGCCCCCTCCATATAGCCCTGCATTTCAACAGAACAGTGCTCACCGGCGAAGTGAATCGGCCCCTGGCGCACGCGCTCGTAGCCTGCAAAGCGTGTATATTGTCCTACGCCCCAGCACGCATAGCTGCCCCGCAGGTAGGGATCGCCTGGGGGGTAGCTGAGGGCCGCGGTCCCGCTATAATGCGCACGAATACCGGGGAAAACGCGCTCTACCTGCTCCAGGCTGCGCTGCGCATACTGCTCGATCAGTACAGAGTCGCGGGTGGTTGTATAGGGCATGGGTGGGTTGTAGGCGGCGCCGAATGCGCCACCCATGTAATCAACCAGCAGGCCACCTGGCCCCTTTTGTCCCAGCGAGCCATCCCAGAGCACCTGGATAGGGAGATCGGTGATAATAAAGCCGCTGTGCGGGTGAGGCCAGGGCCCATCCTGATCCCAGTAGCGCGTGTCGAACTGCAAGAACAGTTTGGAGATCGTGCCGTAGCCGAGCTGCGTGATTGCGGTTTGCTTCAAGGCATCAAATCCCGCCTGGCTGTAATCGACGTGTCGCAAGGTGCTGAATGGAAGAGCCAGGATCACATGGTCACAGGTCACGTCCAACGGGCCGCGCGGGGTGGTGAAGGAGAGCGTGATCATCTCATTGTTGCTGCGCCGGATCGCCACAAGTTGATGTTGTAAGTAGATTCGCTCTTGCGGCAGGCTGCGAGCGATGGCCAGCGGCAGGAGCTGGTTGCCTCCCACGATTTTGACGGTGCCCTGCAACGGTCCTGAAGGGCCTGCACTGCCAGGAGCGACTCTCGGAGCATACATATAGACGAGGTTGAGGGCGCTCTGCTCCTTCGTTCCCAGCCCGTAGAAGCCCATACAGGCGATGTTGAGCAGGTGGCCGGCAAGGGATTGATGCCCGCCCGGCACGTAGCGCTCGATCCATTCATAGACGCTCAGGTGATCCAGGCGATATGCCGTCTCGGTATAGGAAGCGTAAGTCGTTGGGAATGGCGCCTCAGCCGATTGCTGCTTAAGGATGGGGGCGATGGAATCGAGCGCCTCGCTGATCTCCTCTGCGCTGCGATAGTGGTTGAAGAGATAGGTGATGTTTTGCCTCCGGCGGACGCCTTTGTGTTCCAGATCGACGGCTTTGAGTCCGAAACGCTTGATCAGGCCGTGAAGCACCTCATGATCGCTATCGATGAATTCGCCGCACAACTCAGCCACCATCTGTCCTCCCCATGTCGTTGCATCAGAATGCATGCGACCGCCAATATGGCTGGATGCCTCGTAGATGCTGGATGAGAGACCGGCGTCGTGCAGTGTCAGGGCGGCAGTGAGTCCCGCAATACCGGCTCCAACAATAGCAATCTCTGGCATGTTGTGCTCCTTTTCACGTCAGCATTTCGCTCTGAGGCAGCGCTTTCCCACTCCGCGCGTTATTACAGCACTGTACCAGAATCAACCAGGATGCGCAAGGTCGTCGCTTCTCCTAACAATGGGGTGCTGGCTTCTTCATCGAGGGTAGGGGCCAGGCTTCGCCACCGGCCACCATCGCCCCGGCGTCTGAGGGTATCTATTGCTGGCTCTCCTGCTCCGGCTGGGAGCCTGCGAAGGTCATATAGGTAATCGTATCCCAGGCGTTATGGATGCCGGTGAAGAGAAACAGCACCGTCGCAGCGCCGGTGACGAACATTGCCGGCGTTGCATTGCTCAGCATCGCCAGCGCCGTGAAAACGAGGGCCGCGTAGGAGAGGAACGGAAAGATCGTATGCCACACCCAGTCTTCCAGCACCGGCTGGTAATCGGTCTGCTGGAGCGCTCGCCGGGTGACGACGATCATGTAGATCACCCCGGCCAGTCCGCAGATGCCCAGCAGCAGGGCAGCATTCCACAGCGCCGGCCAGGGCGCGCTGAGAATGGCGGCGATGAGGAGCGCAGCGCACAGGTGCACGACGGTGGGCGTGCCGAAAGCTCCGATGGCCTCACCCGATCTGTGCATCCCCCTTGAGGCAATTAAGGTCACGACTACAAACATCAATCCTGTCAGTGCCGCAGATGCGGAGCCAACAATAACATAAAAGTTTTGCCAGGCGGCAAGTGCCGGCAACTGAGCCTCTATCATGATGGTTCTCCTTTCTTATTCAGTATGATTTGTAATAGGATTTCTCAATTGTATCAGCTTTGGAGTGTTTCCTGTTGGGTTCTGACGAAGATCCTTGCAGATACCAACGCGAGGACGAGGGCACCTCCGGCGATCACAAAGGCGATATGCATGCCCGAGAGGAACGCCTGCTGATTGCTCACCAGCGTTCCCAGGATCGCGACTCCTAAGACACCTCCAACTTGCCTGCTCACATTCAGCATGCCCGCTGCTATCCCTGATTGTGCCCTCGGTGCATGCGAAATCGCTGCCTCGGTCATGGACGGTAAGACAGAGGCCAGCCCGAATCCCAGGACAGCAATGATACAGGCAAGAAGCACGTAGCTGGTTTGAGTATCGACCATCACAAACCCAAAACAGGCCAAAGCGGCGAGGAACAGACCAATGAGCATCACGCGTTTTGCCCCGATACGGGCCATGAGCGTGCCAGAGAGCGATGTCGCCAGCAGAGCACAGCCAAATGACTGCTTCCTCTTCTGTCGCCAAGCGCTCCACCAGTCAGGAGAAAACTGGCAAAGACGAGAGCATAGCCATCCACAATCCATTGCAGCCCTGTTACATTCGCACCCAGTTGCTCCTTGATATTGACCAGGGCAAGATTCACGATCGTGACATCGAGAATCGTCATGAAGTAGCCAAGGCAGAGAGCCAGCAGGGGTATCATCGTCTGTGTTCTTGGCTGTTGAGTTGCCCGCTGAGCTGGTGTTGTGATCATTCGCTTTCGGCTAGGACCTCCATGGCTATGTTGACTGCTGTCATCGCGCTCGGCC
This sequence comes from Chloroflexota bacterium, assembly GCA_902812455.1. Next base: position 55,014 of record CADDZH010000016.1, read on the forward strand.
ATCCGGCATAGAAAGCCAGATGCGTGAACACCTCAGCCAGTTCGTCCTTGCTGAGCCCATTCTCCCGGGCGCGGGCAATGTGAAAGGGTAATTCGTTGATGCGATACAGCGCGACAAGTGCCGCGACGGTAATCAAGCTCCGGTCCCGCTTGGAGAGACCCGGACGTTCCCAGATGTCGCCGAAGAGCACCTGTTCGTTCAGTTCCATTAATTTCGGTACGAAGTCTTTTCTCTTCTGTATCATCTCTTCTCTGGTGGGTTGTTCTTGAGGCATAATCTGTTCTCCTTCCTTTACGCCGATGGCACCAGCTTCAGGGTGGTTGCCCGCGCTTGCGGGGCGATCATCGGGTCAACATACGTTGCGCTGTATCTCCGGTACTTCGATTGATAGGCAGCATCGATCTCGTTATTGAGCGCCTCATCATCGCTGACATCTACAAACTGCACATTCTTCGTCACCCCGCCGGCTGAAATGCGTGCCTCGGGCCGCCGTTCTATGTGACGGAACCAGGCGCCGGTGCGCCCGCGCCAGGATCGGACGTAGAGCTCATCACCGATGCGAACGACCCAGATTGTGACGGGCTTGCGAAGTGTGCCATCCTTCTTGAAGGTGGCAAGCCGCAGTTCCTCTGCTGCCCCAATTCGTTCGAGGTCATTGTGTGTCCAGCCACTCATTGCAAAGTCTCTCTCGTATAACGTTTCAATGCCGTAGAGCATCCCCTTAGTTCACTCGGTTCCATGTCCCATTGCATCACGAGACGCAAAGCGCCTTACGGCCAGAGCAGCACCTTGATCGCGCGCCGCTCGTCCATGGCGCGGTAGGCCTCGGCAACCTGTGCCAGAGGCAGTTGCAGGTCGAACACCTTGCCAGGGTTGATCTTCCGGTTCCAGATCAGATCGATCAGCTCGGGCAGGAAGCGGCGCACCGGGGCGGGGCCGCCGTGCAGGTGGATGAGGGAGAAGAACAAGCCCTCGCCGTTCAACTCGGCTCCGTGCGGGACGCCGACATAGCTCGTGTAGCCGCCCGAGCGAGTGGAATGGATCGCCTGCAGCATGGACTCCTGGGTGCCGACACACTCCAGTACCGAGTGCGCACCGAGTCCGTCGGTAAGCTCCTTGATCTTGGCTACACCCTCGTCGCCGCGCTCCGTCACGATGTCGGTCGCGCCGAACTCGCGTGCAAGCTGTTGACGAGCCGGGTGCCGGCTCATGGCGATGATCCGCTCGGCGCCAAGTTGCCTGGCCGCGAGCACGCCCAGGAGGCCGACCGCGCCGTCGCCGACGACCGCGACCGTCTTGCCGGATCCCGCCTCGGCGGCCACGGCAGCGAACCAGCCGGTGCCGAGCACGTCGGAGGCAGCCAGCAGCGACGGGATAAGGTTCTCGTTGGGCATGCCCGGCGTGGCCACCAGGGTGCCGTCGGCCAGCGGGATGCGGGCCGCTTCCGCCTGCGTTCCTATGGTGCCCATGAGCACCCGGTGGATGCACGCGCTCTGGTAACCGGCCTGGCAGATCTCGCAGGTGTTGTCCGAGGCCCAGAACGAGCCGACGACGAAGTCGCCTACCTTGACGTTCTTGACCTCGCTGCCGGTGTCCTCGACGATGCCGACGTACTCGTGCCCCATTGGCTGAGGCTGGCTAACCTCTTCAATGCCGCGATAGGGCCACAGATCGGACCCGCACACGCAGGTGGCCGTGATCCTGATGATGGCGTCCGTTGGTTCGAGAATCGCCGGGTCGGGGCGCTCCACGAAGCGAACGTCCCTGGGGCCGTAAAGTATAGTCCCTTGCATCGTTGATCTCCTCTCATGAGTGAAGGTGTGATTACGCCTACTTCTTAAAGGTTCCTTTGAGCCGTTCCTGAATGGCGATGTGCGTCATGGTGGTGGTTGATGCAGCCCCATGCCAATGTTTCTCTCCCGGATGGCTGTGAGCCACTTCTTTTGATCTCCATGTTCTCACATTCTCCATCATGTCTACAAAAGCAGAGAAGCATATTCTCTCTCCAGGTAAGCGCTTGTTAAAAATTCCCTTTCCGCGTTACCGGTAATACGACGGCTCGCTCTTGTTTGAAGACAGGCAGTTAGTTCTTAACGACTTTGATTATAGACGCTCCGAAGCCCTGGATGGTAGAATAATTAGCGCAAATGATTGTCTGATTCTGCACATCTTCCAGATGGGCGATGGAGCAACAAGAGATGAGGCCCTGCAAAGCGCCGGCCTATGAGAAAGACGAACTTAGCTTTCCAATGCTTTGACCATGCGTACGTAAGGCCGTCCATAGAGGACGGTCTGCCGGGTGACCACATAGTGCAGATGCGTATACAGCTCCAATGCCTCTTTGTTCCCTTCAGCGACATGCAGGGCGATTTTTGAATAGTGGTGCTGGCGGGCCTGCCGCTCCGCAGTTTGTACCAGGCGTGTACCGATCCCCTTGCGACCCCAGGGTTTGAGCACAGCGAGCGCATCGATATACCATTCATCGTCCTGCGCCTCCCGTTCGAGCCAGCTTCCAACGGCGGCGTTGAGCCGTGCCTCCTCTCGCCCCCCAAAGCTCAACACCAACCCGACCACCTCTAAGTTCTGTTCAGCGAGCTGGCTGTTTTGATAGCTAAAACGATTGCCATCCTGGCGGAAGTAGTGCTCTAAATGCTCGATCCACCCGCTTCCGTGTGCTTCTGGCAGAGGAAAGGTGACGTGTGTATGTGTATACGCTGAGTAAAGCAGGACTGCCGCTACCTCTGCGTCGGCTGGCTGTGCTGGCCTGATCTTTATCGACTCTCGCATCGTTTCTCATAGGGATAGTGTGTTTGCTGGCTGGACGGCCTGTACTGCTCACTATACCACACTATGCGAGGCCGGTGCTGAAACGATGTTGTCTAATGATTTTTGACAACCGCATGGGCAAAGGCTGTAGGGACAGTGCCTTGTGCCTGTCCTGCTCGGGGTCCATTCCTCATTCCCTGTTTCGGGTGTCTGTAGGGACAGTGCCTTGTGCCTGTCCTGCTCGTGGTACCTCACGCGAGTGGAACTTCGACAGCCACGTCGAACCCGGAGTACAGGCTATTCACTGTTCCCGCGCCGTACTTGTCTCGGAACTTCTTCACTACCTCGCCGACCTGCGCCGCGTTAGTGATCGGCGTGGCGCTCGCGGTGAACGTCTTTCCTCTGGCGGTCAGATGAATGGCCGGGATCTTGAGCACGTTTTTGTACCAGTCGGTCTCTGAACCTCTCACCGGGAGCAGATAGAGTGTGTCTCCTTCCAGGACGAACCACACAGGGTAAGTAAGGGATCGACCGGACGAGCGCCCGGTCACAGTAATCTCGATTTCATTGCGGCCCTCGAGGGCAGTGCGAAAATCTGCCTGTGCCATAAAGATCTCCTTAAATGTGACTTACTCGAAGTAGTGATTTAATGGCGTGTCGTTCATCCATAGCGGCGTATGCGTCCGCCTCGCTTAGAGACCAGTCCTTCGCTCCAACGCTTCGGGGTACCTGGCCCCCTGGATCGTGATCTGTGATCAGGCCTGATATTGTTCATCGCTGACCTTTTCCATCCAGTCGGCGGTCTTGTCGTTGAGCCGCTCCTGAATGGCGATGTGCGTCATGGCAGTGGTTGGCGTGGCCCCGTGCCAATGTTTCTCACCCGGCTCGAACCAGATCACGTCCCCCGGATGAATTTCCTCAATCGGACCACCCCAGCTCTGTGCCAGTCCTCGGCCAGCCGTCACGATCAGGGTCTGGCCTAGCGGGTGGCTGTGCCATGCAGTTCGAGCGCCCGGCTCGAAGGTGACACTGGCGCCGGCCACACGTGCCGGATCGGGCGCCTCAAACAGGGGGTCAATACGTACCGCTCCGGTAAAGTATTCAGCCGCTCCTTTGCCGGAAGGCCGTGAACCACTTCTTTTGATCTCCATGTTCTCAATTCCTCCATCATGTCTACAAAAGCAGAGAAGCAGGCTCTCTATCTGACAGTAATTATAGACGCTCCTGCGCAACGGGTGATAGAATAATTGTCGCAAATGTTTGCCTGATTCTGCAAATCTTCTAGACAGCACCTGCTCAAAATCTGTCGCTTGATGATAGCGCCATGAAAGGATGAACCTTTGGAATCGTTGACCATCGGCCTTGTTCTTGCTCCTGATGCTGCTATTGACCTCCAACTGCATACCGTATACAGTGACGGCACATGGACTCCTGAGCAGTTGATCGACTACCTGGTGAGTGAAGGGTTTGGCCTGGGAGCTATAACCGATCATGATCGTGTGGATACCGTTGCATCGCTGCAACAGCTTGCGGCGGAAAAACAACTATCCATGCTCGCGGCGGTGGAAATGAGCACATCGTGGAGAGGTGAGCCGACCGACATCCTCTGCTATGGGTTTGATCCAGAAAACAACGAGTTGCGTGACTTAGCGCAGGATGTTATGCGCCGCCAGCGAGAGAACACCAGGGAAGTCTATGAAACCCTGCGCCAGCAGGGTCTATCCTTTTCTCAACCTGATGAACTGGCTGCAATCTTAGAAACACCGAGTGCGCAGCAACTCAATGAATTGATAACGCTCTTAGAAAAATATGGCTATGGAGCAGACGAGACCTCTCGCTGGAAAATGATCAAGAGTGCAGGTTTCTACTGGGTAACCAACGACATTGCTGCTGTAGTTGATGCCGCTCACCGGAGCGGGGCTGTGTGTATCATTGCCCATCCTGGCCGCGGTGAAGGATGGACCTGCTATGATGCACATTTGCTGGATGAACTCCGCCAGGAAGTCCCCATCGATGGGTTGGAGGTCTATTATCCCGCTCATACGCCAGAACAGATTGCGATGTACCGAGAGTATGCCCAGAAGCACCATCTACTTACCAGCTCAGGTTCAGACTCGCATGGTCCAGAGAAGAAACCAATCAAATACAGGGCAGAGCTGAGCCGCAGCCTCCTGGAACGCCTTGGTATACGGCTGGATGGGACACCATGAGGGGCGCCAATAGTGGGCATGAACAAAATAATTCACCAATGACCTGATGAACTTTTCCGATCACATGGGGAATCAGGACCTGGATCGTCCCTGTAGGGGCTTGTAGAAGCTCGATTTATCGAAGCTGTGGGTGGCTGGGGGATGGGCGGGGGCCTTGTGCTTGTCCCCGCGCCCCCCTTCGCATCACTCCTCTTCAACCCATTCCCTGTTTCGGGTGTCAAACATCATTAGGGGCCGATTATGAATTTTAACAATCAAGATCGCTCATACACGTAAGCCGGACGGGCGACCATAAAGACTTTGTTGGCGAATGACATCGGGAATGGAATGCCCTTGCAGGGCTCGCGCCTGGGTCGCCCCTCCCATACGACGTCCCGGCCCGCGCAGCCGTACCATAGTAGGGGCAGGGCTTGTCCCTGCCCTGGGTGCGGAGCCGATTCGCCTCCCCATCGCATTCGCCAACAACGTCCCTTGTGCTCGCCCGTCCGCTTCCCTGCAACTCATGTCCCCTCTCAAACGTGGATTCTAAGGGCTGGAAAGATAGGTTCCAGCCTCTTATGTTTGGTAGGGGAGTTCCCTTTTCAATCCCTCAAGTGGGCTGTGAAAGGACGCTGCTCCTGTTGCCCTTGGAGGGGGAGCATACACGCTCAACTAGAAAAGGTCAAGTGTACAGGCACTAGGTACTAGAAGGGAAAGGTTTCTCATGCAAGGAAATAAGTTACATGGAATGCGTGTCGCCATAGTCGCTACGACTGATTTTGAGCAAGCCGAGCTGGCCGAGCCGAAAAAGGCGCTCGAACAGGCTGGCGCAACGGTTCAGATCGTTTCACCTCAGGCTGGGCAGATTCAGGGGATGAATCACGATGTGAAGGCCGATACCTTCAAAGTGGATTTGACCCTGGATCAGGCTAATCCCGATGATTTTGATGCCGTGATGTTGCCAGGAGGCGCGCTCAATGCCGACAAGCTACGCATGGATATGAACGCGCGCAAGTTTGTGCAGCGCATGAATGAGGCGGGTAAGCCAATGGCAATCATCTGCCACGCACCCTGGCTGCTGGTTTCAGCAGGGCTGGTGAAAGGCCGCACGCTTACCAGTTACTATACTATCCAGGATGATATCCGCAATGCCGGTGGCAACTGGGTAGACCAGGAAGTGGTGCGAGACCACAACTGGGTAACGAGCCGCAGCCCGAAGGATTTGCCGGCCTTTAATCCGGCCATGATTCAGTTGTTCGCCGAAAGCAAGACGACGGCTTCCAGGCGAAGCTAGGCAGCCATCCTCGCTCGCCCTTCCATGCTGGTATTCCTCAACATGCCCCCAATAATGCACCCATGCAACCCTCCGGCGTATATCGTAGGGGCGAGCGGGGAAGCGGGGTGGTTGGG
>CADDZH010000017.1 GCA_902812455.1 Chloroflexota bacterium
GATGGGGTGGGGGCGCTTGCGCCGCCCGCGTCCTTCATCGATCCAGCCATTGTTGGCACAGTAAAAGGGGATGGCCAGACGGGGCGAGGCAAGCCTCCCATCTCCGCCGCTCCCGCCCCTACGACGGTGTGAAAACCCATCCCTGTAAACCACAAGGGAGGCGAGTACATATTTCACCGGTAAGACAGGAGAGCAGTATGGATTCTATGGAGCGAACCCTGACCGAAGACATGGCCAGCGCTGGCAGCGAGTTCCAGCCTTTCGAGGTACGGCTGGAACATGCGCTGGCCGACGAGAACATGCATAAGGCGCTGGAGCGGTTTGCCCCTGCATGGCGCACTGCGCGAGCAGCAGTTTTCGCCGCCGAGGAGACCGATTACGGCCCCAATTATAGCTTCGCCAGCATGCGCTCCCGGCTACGTGCTGCTAAAGACTACGCAATTGAGCACCAGCCTGAACTGCTGGCACAATTCAAAGCCCAGGCCCAGGCGGCAGGCGCCATCATCTTTGAAGCCCGCACGGCAGAGGAAGCAAACGAGTATATTTATGAGCTTTGCCGCCGTAAAGGCATTGAGCTGGTCGTCAAGTCGAAAACAATGGTGAGCGAAGAAATCGAACTCAACCATTATTTAGAAGCACGTGGCATCAAGCCAGTGGAAACCGATCTCGGCGAATGGGTGGCCCAGCTCGATCATGAACGGCCCTCCCACATGGTTATGCCGATCATCCACAAGACGCGCCAGCAAGTTGGTGCCATCTTGAGCAGGGAAACGGGGCGTGAGATCTCGCGTGAAAATATCAGCGAGCAGGTAGGCGTAATTCGCACCGAACATCGCCAGGCATTTCTGACCGCCGGTATGGGCATTAGCGGAGCAAATGCCCTCATCGCTGAAAGCGGCACGGTGATGATGGTCACGAATGAAGGCAACGGGCGGCTGGTAACCTCGCTGCCGCGCGTCCATGTCGTCCTGGCCGGCTATGAGAAGCTGATCGGCACCTTTGCCGAGGCAATGACCCAGCTCCGGCTACTGGCCCGCAGCGCCACAGCACAGCCGATTACCTGCTATACGACCTTTATTACCGGGCCTGCCACTCCCGGTCGAGAAATGCATATCGTGCTCGTTGATAATGGGCGCAGCGAGATGCGAGCAGACCCGCGCTTTAGAGAAGCCCTGCGCTGTATTCGCTGCGCAGCCTGTGCCAATATTTGCCCGCCCTACCAGCAAGTAGGTGGGCATGCCTTCGGCTACATTTACAGCGGTGCCATCGGCCTCGTGGTAACGCCCTTCCATCACGGGATCGAAGCCGGCGCGGGACCACAAAGCCTCTGTGTCAGTTGCAATGCCTGCGAAACCGTCTGTCCCGTCGAGATTCCTTTGCCCAGCCTGATCCTCGACGTTCGCCGCCGCACGATGAGCGCAAAGGGCCTGCCCTGGATCAAGAAGCTAGTCTTTGGCGCCATGAGCCACCCGCGCCTCTTCGATTTCTTTACCAGGTTGGCCAGCCTGGCACAATTCCCTTTCACGCACGGCACCAACTTTGTCCGCGCACGCTATTTCGGCCCCCTGGCTAAATTGCCGGTTCTACGTTTCCTGGCGGCACAGGCACGCTGGCGCAGCCTGCCTGCCTTCGCGACCAGGCCGCTACGGGATCGCGTCAAAACAAAAACGCCAAAACAGGAGCCGCCAGAAAACCATAGAATGACGGTATGCTACTTTGCGGGCTGCATGACCGATCGCCTCTTTCCAGAGATGGGTGAAGCTGTCATCGCCGTGCTTGAGGCCTGCGGTATACGAGTGGTCTATCCCCAGGCGCAAAACTGCTGCGGGCTGATCGGCCTGAACTCGGGAGACCGCAGGGACGGGGCTGTCATGGCACGTCAAACAGTGGCCACACTCGAACAGGCGCTGCAAGAGAGCGGCGCCGAGTATATCGTCAGCGCCACGACGAGTTGCGTAGCCGCGATTACTCAGGACTACCTCAAGTTGTTTGAAGACCTCCAGCAGTATGATTGGCTCAGGCGCACCCAGGCGCTGGCAGGCAAAGTGATGGATTTTACACACTTCATGGACAAACTGCTGCAACACGATCCTGCACTTTCGGGCGCAATGAATCGGGCCCCTACGATATCGGGGAATTGGGTTCCCACAATCCCCGAATGGAAAAGGAATGCCTTTCCTGGGGCCGTCGTTACTTACCACGATTCCTGCCAATCATGCAATTGCCTCAACTTACGGCCAGAGGCGCGCCACATCATCCAGGACGTTCTGGGGATGGAACTGCGCGAGATGCCTCAATCGGATGTTTGCTGTGGCTTTGGTGGCTCTACCTCTTTAGAGCATCCAGAAGTTGCCGAGCGCCTGCTCAATAAGAAGCTCGGCAATGCAGAGAGCACGGGAGCTAGCATTCTCGTTGCCGACAATCCCGGCTGCCTGATGCACCTGCGTGGCGGCGTGGACGCCAGCGGGAGAAATATACGGGTGCTTCACCTTTCCCAATTGATGGCCGCGCATTTGCCATCAAAGTGATTGCATCAAACTCATACGTATGTTACAATATCCCCGGTTTTTGACCGCTCTCATTGTAGACACACGGCATAGCCCAAGAAATGAAAGGGAAGTTTTCTCATGATCTCCTGCCGGAATTGCGGACACGCCATACCCGATACCGCTGCCGTCTGCCCTAACTGTGGGGTAGCCGTCTCAGCAGCGATACCGGAGCAACCCAGTAGTTATTATCCTCCACAGCAAGGGTATACGCCCCCTCAACAGGAGTACCCGTCACAGCAGCAAGGATACATATCCCCTCAACAGGGATACATGCCACCGCAAGGAGGGTACGCGCCACAGCAGCAAGCGTACATGCCACCGCAACAGAACTATGGCTATCAACAGCAGCAGTACGGAACTCCCATGTACCAGCAGCCCGGTGTAAATGTCACTGTAGTCAATAACCCTGGAGCTACGAAAAATACTACACCTCTGATCGTTGAGATACTTCTCTCACTCTTTCTAGGGGTTTATGGTGTTGGCTGGCTCATGTCAGGTGAAACAACGGTTGGTGTTGTCCTGCTTATCTGTAGCTTCGTGATCTACTGGCCTCTTCTTATTGCTATCGCAGTATTCACTCTCGGCTTTGGGCTTATCTGCGACTTCCCTCTCGCCATTGCAGCCATCGTCATTAACGCTATTCTCCTGAATAGCGCATTGAATCGCAAGTTAGCGCAGCAGATCACTGTGGTACAGACACGATAAGGGGATCATGAGATGTCAAAGGGAAGAAGTAACTTTCACTTCTTCCCTTTTTCGCTGGCTGCAGTAGCCTCAGCTTGTTTCTTCACAAGTAGGGGGACATGTTGCTCGCAAAAGAGAAATTGACGCCCACCGGGCAAAATCTGTTTATAGGCGGCAGGTTCTCCACAAGTATCACAGCGCCCAACATGGGTTTTTACAGCTTTCATAGAAATTATTCCTCCTGGTGATATATGTCACGGACTTGTACAGCACGTTCTCTCTGTTTTATCGGCCTTTCTAACCTCTATCATACCACAATTTGGCATGCCCCGTTGCCATAAGGGCCGGTTATGCACATTAACAGCCGGGATCGGCAACACATGTCATCCTTCGCTTCGCTCAGGATCTCAGCCGATCGCATTAGATGCTTCGCTGCGCTCAGCATGACAAGCTTGGCACCTTATGTGCACGCCTGTGGGATTGCCCCTACAATATACGCCATATCAGACAACTATGTTATAATACGGCAATAGGCAAAGGGTTCAAGCGCCTTTGAGATTTCTTTTTGCCTGTACAACCGGAGTAATAGAAAGATAGGGACAATGCCAACACGCAATGATGCATACCAGTTAATGATCAGCCATACAAAAAATGAGAACCTGCGAAAACATGTGCTCGCAGTTGAGGCGGCTATGCGTTTTTATGCTCGCAAATACGGCGAAGACGAAGAATTATGGGCAATGACCGGCCTGCTTCACGACTGCGATTACGAAGAATATCCCGATTTACGTGAGCATACCCACGTCTCAGCACAATGGTTACGCGAGGGCGGCTATGACGAGCGGATCATCTACGCTATCCTGGCTCACAATGACCTCAACCAGGCTACCCATCCCCGCAATAATTTGCTTTCAAAGGCCCTTTATGCCTGCGATGAAATAACCGGGATGATCACTGCAACTGCCCTCGTGCGACCGAACAAGAGCGTCATCGGGCTGGAAGTATCTTCTGTACGCAAGAAAATGAAAACCAAAGGCTTCGCCGCTGGCGTAAATCGCGACGACCTGGTAAAGGGCGCGGCAGAGCTTGGCATCGACCTGGATGAACACATCGCCAATGTTATCGAAGCCATGTCCAGCATCGCCGATACCCTTGGCCTTGCCGGCATTCCGGAATCAACTCGTGTTTAGTAATGGAATCCCTATGTGTAAAGGCGAGGACTCGTATAGACTTGCACCAATGCTATCCATAGTATAGTAGGGGCGAGCGGGGCTGGGTGGATGTGGGGTTGGCCCTTGTGGTCGCCCGACCGTTCTAGCACAAATACAATGCAACAGCGACAGCACCAGCAATCTCAAGCAATATCGAAAAAGCAACGTTTCTTTACAGCGAGCGAAGTCGCAGAATTTGAATATTGCCCGCTCGTATGGTGGCATGAGCGCTTTGAGCCGCTCGTTGAGGCGGATACGGAGGAACTGTTTGCGCGCCTGGTGGAGCTAGAACACGAACATGGAGCGCAAGCGCCATCACTTCCCGAATACCGGGTAATCGAGCAGTTGCTATTACGCAGGGGAGCCTTTGAGGAAGGGCAGCAACAACACCTCGACCATGCTGAAGAGGTCGAAAAGGTTGAGGAAGAACGTATCACCGTAACGAGAGCAGCAGGCAATATGCGCCTACTGGCGCTAGCAGCCCTCATTATACTCGTGCTGGCACTGGCACTCATCGCTGCGGCTGTTATTTTGCGGTAATTGTACGAGATGATTTGCTATGTTTAACACCCTATTGCTTCCCATCGGACTGATCCTGCTGCTTGTGGCCCTGGCACTTGGCCTGCTAGTACTCAACGAACGGCGCTACAGGCGGCAGCGGTTGATTGCGGAACGTCACCGCGCGCTGGGCCTTCCTGAAGGAACGCTGGTTTATGAAGACGCTGATGGGCAAGGCGAACCTCTATCCTCTATCGAGTACCCCCTCATAGGAAAGCCCGACTATGTTGTGCAGGCCCCGGATGGGCGCCCAATACCTGTCGAACTCAAGCTCAACGTATATGACGCCAGCGCGCCTTACAACAATCATGTTGTACAGCTTGGTGCTTACTGCCTGATCCTGGAAGATTATTTCGAGCAGGCTCCGACACATGGCATCCTGCGCTACGCGGATCGCGATTTTACCGTCGAATATACGCCCGCGCTGCGCAGGAAAGTGATCAAGCTGCTTGCTCAAATGGAACAATGCAGCGAACGAGAGCCGCCGCCCCTAAAAAATCAAAAGGCGGTCAAATGCCGTAAATGTACCTTTCAGGCCATTTGCCCCATCGGCCGGAATAAATAAATATATGTAGGGGCCGATTTATCGTGCCCAGCGCCGATTTATCGGCCTCTATTCTGGCCATACAATCGGCGGATTCATTATGTAAGAAATCGAGGGTAAACTATGCCAAGCGAAGTCGTCGAACTCAGTGGACATATTATTGACTCATGGACACTGCCCCGCTCCTGGGATATTATCATGGATAGGGGAGGCAACTTCCAGGTTGAAGAGATGCGCGTCGGAGCCAGCAAAACTGAGCCAAGCTATGCCAGGATGAAGGTCGAAGCGCCGAGTGACGAGATACTGGAGCGCATCTTATCTGAACTCCAGCAGCTCGGCGCTGTCCTCCTTCAAGGAAACGACGCCCAAACAGCCCTGGTTGAACAGCATGGCGTGCTTCCCGCCAATTTTTACTCCACGACGAATCTGCCGACACAGGTACGGCTGGGCGGCCAATGGGTAAATGTAGAAAATATCGAAATGGACGTGGCCATCGTGGTTGATCGGGCGACAGGGCGAGCATTCGGAAGACCAATGCACGAGGTACAGGTAGGGGACGAGGTCGTCGTAGGCCACGATGGCATCCGCGTGCACCCTTTTGAACGCGCAAGAACGCGTGAGGCCTTCGCCTTCATGCAGAGTGATGTATCCTCTGAAAAGGTCAAAGTGCTGGCCATCCACGAAATTGCGCGCCAGATGAAAGAAACAAGAGCCCATGACGGCAAGATTCTCTTTGTGCTTGGGCCGGCAGTGATCCACACCGGAGCAGGACGCTATATTGTTGACCTGATCCGGCGCGGCTATGTGCAGGTCATCTTCGGTGGCAACGCCATTGTGACACACGACGTGGAAGCGGCCCTCTTTGGCACCTCGCTCGGCGTCGATTTGCGCACAGGCGAGCAGGTCGAGGGCGGTCATCGCAACCACCTGCGAGCCATCAATGCTATTCGCGCAGCCGGTTCGCTTGAGAAAGCCATGGAAATGGGCCTGCTGCGAGAAGGCATTACCTACGAGGCTTTGAAGCGTCACATTCCAATGGTGCTGGCAGGCTCGATTCGCGATGATGGACCAATGCCCGGCGTGATCAACGATATGCAAGAGGCCCAGCGACGCATGCGCCAGGAGATTCCTGGTGTTGAAATGGCGATTATGGTTGCCTCCATGCTGCACGCCATCGCCACAGGCAATCTGCTCCCTGCCACCGTCCGCACCGTTGTCGTAGACATTAACCCGGCAGTTGTGACAAAGCTGGCCGATCGCGGCAGCTTCCAGGCCGCAGGTCTGGTAACGGATGCGGAACTATTTTTGAGGGAACTGGTGGAGGTGTTGGGACAAAAAGAAAAGTAGAGCTAAGTACTGAAGAAACAAAGATGCTTCGCACTATATGGCAAAAATTACGAGATAGACGAATAAATAGGAAACCCGACTATACAGTAAAAAGAATTATATGAGATACCCAGTTCTATTTACTATGAGCCCCTCTTTGATCTCGCTTTGTCTCCCTGGTAGTCAGGTCTTCCACCACCGGTTTGACCTCTTTCTCATAGGGGCGTATTAGCTCGTAAACAATGGCCGCACAAATGGCCCCTGCTAGCGGCGCGACAATATAAATCCAGAGGGTAGCGAGCGCCGCGCCTCCGGCAAAGAGTGCCGGCCCAAGACTGCGCGCCGGATTCATGCTGGCTCCCGATAACGAGTTCCCAAAAAGCCCGCAGATGATGATCGTAAACCCGACAGCAAGGCCCGCTGCAGCTCTATTGATACCCCTATCGGTTGCTGTCCCCATGTTTACTAGCATGAGAAAGAACGTGAGAATAAATTCAAGGACAAGAGCCACCACCATACCCGCCTTAGGTAACGTCGCTCCAAAGTGAACTTTGACGGCGCGATCACCGAGTATAAGAAAATGGATGAAGCTGGCACATACTGCACCGGCGACCTGGGCCAGCCAGTAGAGCAAGACATAGCGCCAGGGAAAGCGGCGTGCAACAGCGAAACCGAGGGTGAGGGCAGGATTGATAATGCCTCCAGAGATGCGCCCAAGTGTATAAATCATGGCAGCAACGGTCAGGCCAAATGCAAGATGAACTAGCAGAATGCCGGCAAAATTCGTGGTATCGCCAACCATCGCACGGGTCCCACAGCCAAAAAAGACCAGCGCAAAGGTGCCCAAAAATTCTGCCACATATTTTTGCAGCATACGCTTATCGACGATCAACGCCTCTCTCCCCGGTGCTCACTATTTCTCCTATGCCCTTGCAAAGGACAAAAAAATTAACCCTTCTTAATTTCTTGCACGTTTGAAAAGCGTTGATCAGATACTAGCGTAGCAGTTAGGAGGCCCGCTTTTTCTGAGTATAGTGCTTGCGGGCTTTGGCGCGGTTTCCGCACGTTTTCATATCGCACCAGCGGCGACTGTGGTTCTTGCTGGTATCTAAAAACAGCCAGCCGCAGTCCTCGGCAGCGCAAACTCGCACATCTTTCAGCTCATGCGATGTCAGCAAATCGGCCGCAGAGCGCACGACCGGCCAGAGTACGCGATCAAGAGCCTGCTCCTGATCATCCCAACTCCACGCAAATCCATCTTCACCCGGCACAATGCGTGCATGGGCCATTGTTTGCGCGAGCACAGTATTAAATGCAGCCAGGTCAGTTTTGTCAGGCTCATCATCCTCTGCTATTGCCAGAAAGATACGATAAAGCATTTCCCGTATGTCGATAGCCTGCCGCAACACGTCCATTGTTTCTTCCTTATGATACGCAGCTATCTCTCGCAGGCGCTCTGCTTCACCGGCATTCAGTATCCGCGCCTGCTGGCCCCACAAGAGCAGATCATTGTAGCTATTCAATAACTCGCGCGGCTGCTCAAGGCGATCGTGCACAGTATTCACAAAATCCAGGCTTAAATGTCCGCCTGTAAACTCGAATGCCGGTTTTTCCAACTCAATCTCACTCATCCTCACATCCCTCCAGAAATCTTCCTGATGTCAATCTATCACAAATTTTTATAACCAGCAAAATACACTTGACAGGTTAGTCTTTCTCTGGTATACTCTAACTACCAAAAACAATTTTACTGGTTAATTTCATCCCCGTCAAGAGGATGACTGGAGCGATTTGGCACGTTAGAGACACTACGAACATCAGCGAGGTGAAAACAATGCTAACAGTTCTCATATTACTCCTCATAGTGGTCGTATTCAGCATAGCAGCCTGGCGATGGGGATTTGATAGTAGGGATGGGATTGACAGCCCTGAATGGGAGAGGAGGATGTATCGGAACGATTCTCCTCATCACTGAGCCACTAACAAAGTGAAAGCTATAAAGTTAGAACAGCTCCATCTGCATCAATGGCCTACGGCCATCGAGCAGGATATATGGCGCCGCTTGTTCGGGATTACGGATATTGAGCTGGCGCAAGTGGGAAAGCTCGGTGAGACGACCCTGGCGACGCGCTTGCAAAATGGCACCGGCGCTCTTTGGGCCAATACCGGGAACACGCAGTAACTGTTCGCGGGGAGCAGTCATAATCTCAACTGGGGCATGACGCAGGTGCAGCTCTGCCCACGCGCGCTTGGGATCAATATCTATGGGGAGATTGCCATCTTCTAGAAAGGCTAAATCACGTATGCTCCAGCCATAATCCCTCAATAAAAAGCTGGCCTGGTAGAGGCGAAATTCGCGTAGCGGGTTGGTTGGCGACAGGTTCTCAAAGGGTGTTTGCACGACGGGGCTGAAGGCGGAATAGTAGGCATGTGTTAGCCCATATTGCCGGTAGAGGTGGCTACTGGTGGAGAGAAGTTCGAGATCGGTATCGCCGACCGCGCCCACCACGAACTGCGTCACGGTACTGGCCAGTTTCTGATGGGGATTGTTGCACCTGATGGTCTCTGCCCATTGCAATATCTTCAGCAGCTCGCTCATGAAATCCTTCTTCGGGGCCAACGCATGTAAGCGCTCAGCCGTTGGGCCTTCCAGGTTCACCGAGACGCGATCAGCCAGTTGCATGGCGCGGTACAACTGCTCGTATTCCGCGCCGGGCATGATCTTGAGATGGATGTAGCCCCGGTAAGAGTAGCGATTGCGAATAATCTCAATCGTATCGATGATCTTATCTTGCGTTATCACGCCGCCCTTGATAATCCCGGATGAGAGGAAGATGCCATCCACCTGGCCCGCCCGCTGCAGGGTGTCAAAACCACTTGCCAGCTCGTCCGGGGAGAAGGTGACCCGCTTCGTCTTGCTGCGCCCGGCACGGAAGGGGCAGTAGTTGCAATTACGCTCGCAAGCAGTCGTGAGCATTGTCTTTAAGATCGGCTTCTTCCCCTGCGGCGTGCTCACATTGGTGATGCATTCGGCCAGGCTCCGAGACTGGTACGGTACACGACGGCGTTCCGCCTGGGGTTGATCGCCAGCCGGCTCGTACAGGGTAGCATCGCTCACCTGAGCGAGTTTTATCATTGTATCAGGAAGCGTTTGCACTAACATATATATTAATATAACGAACGGGTGTTCAAAAGTCAATGTTTATGGCTTATCAAAAAGCCTGGCCTCCACAAGGGAGGCCACTACATCTTGCAGTCCTATGAGGAGGACATGTAGTGGCTCCCCTTGTGGGAGCCAGGCTATGATTGGTCTCCGAATAAATTCTAGATGCTATGTTGCGCGGTGACTTCGATTAGCTCCTTCACGAGCGTTGCAACTTTGGGTGTGCCCCAACCGGTAGTGGGGTCCCAACCGGGCGTGGCTTTGTAGCCAGGGATGCCGGCATAGCTATTGTTTCCACCAATGATATCATGGAAGTTCTCTGCATAGTCGCCACTACCAAGCTCGTAGAGAGCCGGGTTGAGGAATCCCAGCGGGCGACCGGCCAGTTGATTGGCGTCAGCAATAATACCAGCCCACTGAGGCGAGCCTTCGCTGGTACCACCTATGATGTAATAGCCAGGCGGAAGGGAGGGAGCCGGGAAGCTAATATAGATCAGGATACCTGTAAATGGGTCGGCATTGTAAGCAATATCTGGCAGGCCACGATGATTGTTCAGCAGTTGCTGATCCGATTTGGGGAGATAGTTCTGCTGGTAATCTGGCTCGCCGAAGAATTTGCTAATACCACCGCCAGTTGCCCCACCGCTTCGCGCGCTTTCATTCCAGATAGTTTCATGATCATAGTTGCCATTCGGGTCAGCATAGAGGCTAGTGCCGCCAACTGCCGTGATCAAGGGCGATGAAGCAGGGAATCCAACTGTAGGGAAGGGATAGATCTTGCCATTTACATTAGGGTTGGCGGTACCGGAGTCACCAGAAGACGCAAAGATGGTGACATGCTCTTGATCGGCACGCGCATAAAAGCTCTCAAACTGGTCGAGGACAAACTCGCCGCCATCAAAGAGTGTGTTTTCAGTAGTGGCCCAACTTTGAGAGATAATCTTACCCAGATGATGATCGAGGGCGTATTGCTCCAGGAACAAAAACTGTGGCATACCCATCACGCCCTGGGTCTCATCTACCGGGCTGGTCATAAGCACAATGTTTGCGCCTGGGGCCATTGCATGTGCCCACTCAACGTCCAGGGAAGTCTCGAAGGCCCAGCCAACCTGATCCGGAATTTTTTTAGGGTTGTAAGGCACGGTGCCTAATGGTGAAAGGATCTGGAAGGAAGGAGGATCGGGCAGGCCAAAACCCTGATCAAAGACGTGCAGGTCGTGACGGATCGTCGGGCTGCCAAAGGAATCAATGATCACAATCGTCTGGCCCTTGCCGGTATAGCCAGCATCGAGAAGGGGTGTCACACCATAGGCCCGGCGAATTTCCTGCGGGCTATAGCAGGGAAAGCCGATGGTAGCAAGGCATTGCTGATCGGTAGGAGGCCGCGTACTTTGCTGAGCCAGAGCGTAGTGCAAGCCCTTGAAGTTGCCAAATGGATGTGATGATGTGGAATTTCCTGCAGCTCGCGTTATGATACCGGCTATTGGGAGCAAGCTCAAGGCGAGCGCCATAACAACGAGCAGGATAGTGGTGCGGTAGCGCACATGGGAAATAATCGATAGGTTCAAATCTAAGACTCCTTTCTGCCTGTCATGTAAGAACTTAGCGCGAATGGGACGAACATGTGCAGCTTAAATAGCGCATAGCATAGAAGATGTAGCTATGCTCTTTTTTAGCACCAGGCGATGATGATGGGGTGAAGAATTGGTTACAGAGGGATTATGGTTGGCAGTCAGGAGTGAAGAAAAGCACACTCCTCGATTACTGGCATGGTGGGGCTATGGGCGAATCATCGGGCGAGGGTGGCTCGACATCGGAGAGGTAGCGTTGCGCAAACTGCTTGATCGCCTCCATAATATCGACAAGGGCCAGCCCCTTCTCCGTCAGGCTATACTCGACGCGTGGCGGAATCTCAAGGAAAGCCACCCGCTGCACAAAGCCAAGCTCTTCCAGCGCCTTGAGCCGTTGTGACAACGTCTTGGGGCTGGTATTGCTCATGACTTCCAGCAGTTCTCCAAAGCGTTTGGTGCCAGAGAGGAGCGTATACACGATGATGAGCGTGCAGACATCGCCCAGCAAGCGTAGGGCACGGCCCAGCGGCTGGCTGGCACACGTTTCTACCTGTTCCGTTGTGGGTATCTCATTGGGTATATTCATATTCATAGCACAAGTATAGCATATTTTTCCCCTAAGAACAACCGCATCCTTGACAAAAGGAACTTTCTAGTGTATTCTTACTTCCATAAGGAAAGTATAACAGGACGAGCAGAAAAAGCGCTGCTTGCTCCCTTTCCAGGTAGAAGTAAGCTATTTAGTTTTCAAGGAGGAAATGTTATGACAACGCAACCTCAAGCTGGAACTACAACCCGGAGTCGCTGGGTCTTTGATCCTTTCCACACGCAAGTCGAGTTCGCCGCCAAGCATTTTGGCATGATGACGGTACGCGGCAACTTTCCCGAACTCACCGCGACTGGCTATATTGACCCCGATCACCCCGAAGCGTCATGGGTTGACGTCACCGTCCAGGCGGCCAGTATCCGCACCCACAACGCCCAGCGGGACAACGACCTGCGGGGATCGAATTTTCTGGAAGTCGACAAGTATCCAACAATGCATTTCAAAAGCACGAAGATTGAACAGACCGGGCCGGATACCTACACGATGACCGGCGACATGACTATCAAGGGCAACACCCGCCCGGTGACGTTTAAGGTGGTGAAGTACGGGGAAATCAATGATCCCATGATGGGCCATCGCATCTCCTACAGCGCCGAGGGGAAGATCAACAGAAAAGACTTCGGACTGACGTTCAACATGATGATCGATGGCAGGTGGCTTGTCAGCGACGAGGTCGATATCTTTATCGAAGGCGAGTTCGTCGAACAAAAGCAAGAGCAGGCTGCCGGCACTACAAGCGCCTAATAGTTTGTCAACCTGCATGTGACTGGAGCCCGGTCTCCCTTGTGGAGGCCAGGCATGCATTCATCACAAGGACATTGATAGTCCACTAGCAGGAGTATAATATGGCTATCTCAGTGAGTTTGGGTTTACTCATTCTGCGCCTGGTGGCTGGATTGACGATTGCCGCGCATGGAGCGCAGAAGCTCTTTGGCTGGTTTGAGGGCAGTGGCTTCAGCGGAACGATCAAAGCGCAGGAGAGAATGGGCTTCAAACCGGCGTGGCTCTGGGCCGGCCTGGTAATTGTGGGGGAGTTTGGAGGTGGCTTATCCGTCGCGCTGGGGCTCTTGACGCCTCTAGGAGCGGCGGGGATGTTCGGCGCCATGTTCATGGCAATTTTCAAGAGCCACTGGAAAAACGGCTTCTGGAACAAGGATCGCGGCTTTGAGTTTCCGCTGTCGCTGCTGGCTGCGGCCGTAGCCATTGGACTTGCTGGTCCCGGGAGCTATTCCCTGGATGCCCTCTTTGCTCTGGCCGGACTAGTTCTCCCGGAGACGCTGCTATTCGGTGTGCTGGTGGCTGCTGCTCTGCTCGTCGATGTCATAGGACTTTTCATCAGCCGCCCGGCTGAAGTCGCGTCCACCACGACGAGCACATCTCGCGCCACATCGTAGTACACCTTCAAGTAACATATAGTGGCCTCTCTTGTGGAGGCCAGGCACACAACACAACCACCAGCGGTTTTTGCTCAAGGCCGCTGGTGTTCGCTTTCAGGAGAGAGCCAGGAGCTAGGGCGATGGCTGATCACACGCAGGCGTTGGCGTTGTTTGACCACTCCTTCTGGACGGTGTAGTTCCCCACTTGCTTGGTCTGCCACGCGCAGATATCGCCAATTTCCCCATTGTTCGGGTCGTACCATCCCTGGCCGGGAATGGGGTCGGTGATGGCCTCGCACAGTTCGTGCGAACTGGTCGTGGTGAGCGCATCAAATACTGCCAGATTGGCGGAACAACCCGAGCAGTCAGGATAAGGCTCGACAGCGTAGAAGATTTGCCCATTATTGATGTCGTCGTGATAGCCGCAAAATGACTGGCAGGAGCTTGCTCCATCCTGCACTACCGTTACCCCGCTTGGCAGGTACACAAAGTAGAGCGTATTCGCGGTCGGCTGCGGAATACTGTTATTAGCGATGGCATTGTTCAGCATCTGCTGGATGTCGCTATCACTCACTGATGTGCCTACGCTCGGCGTGGTCAGCATCGTTGTGCCAATGCGGCTGCCGTGGCCAATTTGCTGCTGTGGAGTGCTGTACTCCGCCAACTGATCGATGAGAGAGCTTGTCAGGATATAGTCGAAGAAGCTGTTCAAACTTTGCGCGGTATCGCTCAGGGGCGATTGCTGCCAGGCTGCACCCCAGAAGATGGTGTAGACCTGCACTGCGGTCAGCAATGGCCCATTGTTATAGACAAGGTGCGCCGGCTGAGCAAGAGGCGGCGCTTCAGGCGCATATAAAGGCACAATGCGGATAGGCCCACTCAGGGCAGAGGGTTGTAAATCACTGGCCAAAACTTGATCCTCCTTTTTGGAATGGATAAATCAAGCATAGGATGCACTTATGAGAAAAGGGAAAGGAAAACGTAAAATATTTGTAAAACCCTGACCGGTGTTATACCCACACAAAGCTGACGCCGGGGCCGGGGTAGAACGTCCAGTAGCTGACCCGATCCCAGCCGCCACCTCCGGCGTACCAGTTCATGTTGCTGGTAACCACGCTGCCGTCAGAATTGATGCTGACCACAACAGCAACGTGACCGAAAGGGCTTGCGCCCTGAACGTAGGGCTGCAAGACAATAATCGAGGGCACACGCGGAGTCGAGGAGACATTCCAGCCATAGGCGCGGGCGCCGTTAGCCCATTCCCATGCGTCGCCACCCCAGGGAACCCAGACACCCGTCAGTTGATGGTACAAAAAGTCGGCCCAGTAGGTGCATTGTCCAAAGGTGAAGCCATCATAGTTGCCAACGCCTGGAGGTGCAGCCGGCAGGCCGGGATAGGTCTGATTGTTTGGGGGTTGATAGCCATCCTGGGTGACGGCAGTCACTGTCGCTGCTTGTTGCGCCAGCAGGCTTGGATTGCTGTTGCCTCCCTGCACCCAGCTCATAATCGGCTGGAATGGGTTAAAGCCATATTCACTGGCCATTCCAGCAGGCGCTACTGCCAGCAACGTGCCAACTGCGAACAGGAGTAATATCAGGCTAACAGCTACCTGGATAACCCAGCGCCGTCCTTGAGGGGGACGTACTATGCCCGTACTTTTCTTACCAGTGCTGCGAATGACCACAGGCTGGCGCAGCGTCGATGTTGTACTCCTCAAAGGAGGCAACGCGCCGGTGCGTATTTCTGGCAGGTTCCGCGTGATCGCGGGCAACATGATCGGCTGGGGCAAGGGACGAGTGACGCCAGGAGAAGGTTGAGGCTCCAGTGGAGTTGTCTTTGCTGGCCGTGTAGAAATAGCGGGAAAGGGGAGCTGCTCGATTGGCGATAGCTCGCTCACATCTCCTGGCAGTTGTAACGGTCCGGTAACGGGTTTCTCTCCAGAAATAGGGGCGGCACTATTCAAACGATCCTCAACAGACGACATACTTGTAACCTCAATCCTAAGAGTACATGCAGCCCAGCATGCCGGGCTTCTTTCTCATCTCATGCTTAAGAAAAACTTTACCTACTTTCCAATGAACGGTCAAGTTTATGAGATTGGGCATAGGACTAAGGTACCTGGAACAATTTTGACGTTAACATGAGTACCCTAGAGCACAGCGACGTAGTATACTAGAGAAAAAGATTCGAGGAACGACAGATAGGAGCGATAGATGAACATATCGAGACGAGCAGTAGCGGGAATTGGCGCTCTATTTCTGACTTTTGCTTTGCTTGCGACGGCGTGCAGCCCGTTTGGAGGTGGCGGAACAGGAAAAACAACACCAACCGCTATACATCCTACACAAGCCGTACCCAGCCCTGTAGACCCTTCACAAAAGGCTACCTGCCCCGACCTGCCTGGATATCCTACCCAGGGAACATACTGCTACACACCCTACCAGTTCCGCGTGGCCTATGGCGTCGAACCGCTTTACCTGCGCGGATGGACGGGAAAAGGGCAAACGGTTATCGATATCGTTTCCTATGGCAGCCCCACGCTGCAGCAAGATATGGACTTCTATGACCGGCAATTTGGCCTCCCTCCGGCTAACATCCAGGTTATTGCGCCTCTGGGCACGAAGCACTCCCCAAATAAGGATGTAGCGGGATGGGCAAGCGAGACCACCCTGGATGTAGAGATTATTCACTCTATCGCTCCAGATGCCAATATTGTGGTTCTGACCAGCCCGGTCGATGAGCTTGAGGGAACTAGCGGGCTACCCCAATTCCTCCAGCTCGAACAGTACGCCATCAATCATCACCTCGGCAATATTTTCTCCCAGAGCTGGGGAGCGTCCGAGGTCACACTCATGCCAGATGTAGACCGAAATGGCCCATCAGAGATACAGCAATGGGATGCCTTTTTCAAACAGGCGACCACGCAGGATGGTATCACCTTCTTCTCGTCCTCTGGCGATAATGGCGCCACCGACTACAGTGATTTGCAGGCGACGAAACTCTCAAAGGTAGCGACGACCAGCTTTGCGCCCGATGATCCCTGGGTCACGGCTGTGGGAGGAACCAGCCTCATACGGAACGGATCAAGCACTCAAGAGGTGGCATGGGACTCAAGTGGCGGTGGGTTTAGCGCGTTCTTCCCGGAGCCATCGTATCAAAAAATGTTGCCTGCTTCCGACCAGAGTTTGTTGCGAGGCCGTCGCGGCGTCCCCGACGTGGCAGCAGACGCCGATCCGCTTACCGGTCTGATCATGTACCAGTCCGGGCAACCATGGAGTCTGGCGGGAGGGACGAGCGCGTCAGCCCCTGTGTGGGCCGGATTAATGGCTATCGCTGACCAGATGGCAGGCAAAGGCCTGGGTTTCATCAACCCAACGCTCTACAAGCTGGCCATGTCGAACCGCTACCCCCTGGACTTCCACGATATCACCCTTGGCAACAACAGTGTGCACCAGGACGGCCTGAATGTGCCGGGCTACTCAGCAACCCAGGGGTGGGATCCGATCACGGGCCTGGGTTCCCCCGATGCGGAGAATCTTTTGCCCGATTTAGTGAATGCCTTGAAATGAGTGACATCTCGACGTATTCCATAGCATATGATATAATCATCACGACCTGACCAATAGATACTCTGGGTACATGAGGAAAGTGAGGGAGTTACTTTGGCCCAATGGCTTCCGGCAATTCGAGTCATACAGATCATTCTGGCTGCTGCCGTGATCATATTTATCCTGCTACAGGCGCGGGGTGCCGGTCTGGGAAGCGCCTTCGGTGGCAGTAGTGCTGGTTCAGTATTCAAGACCAGGCGAGGAGTAGAGCGCCTGATTTTTAACCTCACGATCGTTTTCGTAGTGCTCTTTGCTCTTGTCTCCTTGCTCAGTGCTTTTCTTCACTAAGACCACCCAAATTAGGCGTCGATGGATAGAGGCATATAGAAATACCAGCGCATGGAAGAGAATTACGCTTTCTCTCCTTGTGTTGTGTTTTCTTTTGCCTTTTTTAGGCAGTTGCAGCTCTTTATCGGCAGGGCAGCAGGGAAGCAGCCCAACAGTCGTCCAGCAAAACCCCAAAGCTCGCCTGACCTATGTGGCTATCGGCGCATCCGATACATTCGGGCTGGGAGCTGACGATCCCCAGACGCAAAACTGGGCAGCAGACCTGGCAAGGGAAATCGGGCCTGGTGTTCACTTAATCAATCTTGGCATCCCTGGTGTGACGCTGCACCAGGCGCTGAATATCGAGTTGCCTGTGGCTATAGATGCTCATCCAGACCTGGTGACGATCTGGCTGGCCGTCAATGATATCGGCAACAGCGTGCCAGCCGCCAATTACGCTCGCGACCTGGAAACGCTGTTGAGCAGCCTACAAGCGGCAGATCCTCATGTGCGCATTGCTATTGCCAATGTGCCAGACCTTCGACTCGTGCCTCACTTCCAGATATTTGATCAGCAGTGGCTTTATGCCCAGGTACAGGCCTATAATGCGGTGATTGCCGCTGCCGCCAAACGCCACCATATTATCCTGGTGGATATCTTCCAGCGCTGGCAAACATTACGGGAACATCCCGAATATATCAGTAGTGATGGCTTTCATCCAAGTACGCTTGGATATGAGAAGCTGGCCGGGTTATTTTACCAGACATTGATCGCTGCTCATGCGATCGGGAGATAGGCCGGTGATAATGGACATTGTTGGCATTCCACAGGGCCGATGAATCGGCGATGGGCGCGATAAATCGGGCCCCTACGAAAGCATAGAACAGAGGATGACGCACCTTTTTGGCATACCACTTGATACGCTCGAGCGCATACTCCTCTTCACGACGCTGGCCATTATCGGGGTCGTGGCGCTGCTTGCTCTGAGCAACATCATCTTTTTCAAGATCGGCGTGCGCAATATCCCGCGTCGGCGCGTTCAGATGGGGCTGATCATCTTTGCCCTCATGCTTTCGACCACCCTGCTGTCCAGTGTGCTGGCAACCGGTGATGTGATTAACGCTACGGTACAAACGGTGGCCATCTATAACCTGGGCAATGTGGACGAGACGATTCAGGGAGGTCACGGATCACTGGGCTTTTTCCCGGATAGCGTGTACTATAACCTGCTCAGGCAAACGCAGCATGACCCCGATATTGCGCATATGGCAGCCGCGATGGTCGAAACGGACCTGCTTGTTGCCGACGAGACCTCGCGCCAGGTACGCTCAAAAGTGACAGGACTTGGCATCATCGCTCCCAGCGAGCAAGGCTTTGGAGGCATGCAGGAGGATAACGGGAAAAAGCATCTCACCATTGCCGCGCTTGGCATCAACGATGTCTACCTTAACCACACGCTGGCCTCGCTGCTCAACGCGCATCCAGGTGATTTTCTCTACCTCTACTCGGCGCGCTGGCCGGGGCAACGCTATCCTGTGCATGTTGTTGACATTGTTGCCAACGGCGGTATTGTGGGTGACTCGCCATATATGCTGAGCAATATCCAGACATTCCAGAACATCGAGGGTCATCCTGACGATATCACAGAGATTTTTGTGGAAAATCGCGGTGGCGGCGGTGTCAATGGCGTCGGGCTTTCCGATCGCGTGACAGATACGCTGAACCCCTTGATACCTGGTGACGTGCAGGTCAACGAGGTGAAACAGCAAGGCGTACAAATCTCGCAACTGGCCGAAGATATCTTTTCCCGGGTTTTCACGCTCTTCAGCCTGTTTGCCCTGGCCATCGGGCTACTCTTGATCTTCCTGATTTTTGTGCTGCTGGCGGCAGAACGGCGCGTAGAAATGGGGATGGCGCGGGCCATCGGCGTACAGCGCCGCCACCTCGTGCTGATGTTCCTCTTTGAAGGAACGGTCTATGATTTCCTGGCATCGCTGGTTGGCCTGGCAGCAGGCGTGGGCATTGGGACACTGCTGTTTGTTTTTGCCGGGCCTATTGTGGCCCGCTTTAACTTCCCACTCAAGATCACCTTTCAGCCACGCAGCCTGATCATTGCCTACTGCCTGGGCGTGATCTTTACCTTCTGCTCGGTCGTAGCCTCTTCCTGGCTGGTCAGCCGCATGACAGTGATAGAAGCGATACACGATCTGCCGGAGCCGCCGCGTGCTAGTATGTCGCTTGGCGAGTTATGCCTGCGGCTCTGGGCGCTGCTAGGTGCCATAGCGCGGCAACTCACCAAAGCCAGGCGCAACAGAAAAGTACATGTGCGGCGTATCCTGCTGGAGCAAATTCCCGACATTGTGATCGGGCTTATCCGCTCGTTGATCATGCTGGGCTTCTTACCACTGCTGGCGGGCTACCAGTTGATGGAGTTCGGGCTGGAGAGCGCGCAAATCGCCTACTTTTCGCTGGGGCTCTCGCTCATCATCCTTGGGGCAGGACTATTGCTGAGAGCAATCGTTATCGCTCTTCTTGGCAGGTTGCGCTATACCAGGCTGGTCGCAGATAAAGTGTTCGCAGCACTAACGGGACTGGCGATCGTTGCCTACTGGGCATTGCCATTTGATGTGCTGGCACGCTTTGGTCTCCCGCGTTTTCAGGGCGGGATAGAAATATTCTTTCTTGCCAGCTTTATGATGGTGCTGGGAACCGTCTGGGCGCTGATCAGCAACGCAGGATTGATCGTAAGGCCGTTAGTAGCCTGCTTCTCAAGGCTCCCCAGATTGCATATCCTTGCCCGGCTCGCTTCTGCCTATCCCCTGCACCGCCGTTTTCGCGTTGGCCTGAGTGTGATCATGTTCAGTATGGTTGTTTTTGCCATGACGGTGATGGCAGTCATTACGAACGCGATGCAAAATACATATGCCAATGTCAATGCTCAAACAGGCGGCTATGATATCCAGGCGGTGCCCTATTTCAAGCCCATTCCTGATATTCAAACCGCACTCATCCAGCACGGGATCAACCCGGATGTATTCTCCGCTATCGGCGTGCAAACGACCACAGCAGTAGGAGTCATCCAGTTGAGCAACGAACACCCTGGCTGGAAAATTTACCCGGCGCAGGTTGTTAGCGGGGGCTTCTTGCAGGGCCTCGGGTTGCACCTGGTAGCGCGGGCTGACGGCTTCAACAGCGATGCGGCTGTGTGGCAGGCGCTGCAGACTCATCCAAATTATGCCCTGATTGATAGTAATGCCCTGCCCTCTCGCCCTGATAGTGTGACTACGCCGGTCTATGATCCGAACGCACCACTTCCTGCCGACGCAGGCGTGCCAGTTCAGCCGCCCGGCTTTAATGCTCCGAACGTCACCCCATACATCTTCTCGATGGGCGGCGTCTACCAGGGAGATCGCACATTTCCGGCAACTCCAGTGTGGGTAACAACAGGCGTACCAACTCCTAACGCCAGTTCGACCACACTTGTCACCAACTCGACCAGCGTTGTCAAGCTGACAATTATTGGCGTGGTGGACAATAGCGACGGGGCGCATTTTGGGCTGTACATTCCCAGCGGAGCATATCACAGCGGCGATGCTGTGAACCTGGATACACCCGAAGCCCAGACTTACTACTTCAAGGTAGCGCCAGGACAGGATAAGCGGGCGCTCTCCCTGGAGCTTGGCTCAGCCTTTCTCGACAATGGCCTGGAAACAACGGTGCTGGAGGATGCCGTCTGGCAGGTACGAGGTCCAAGAATATTGCTCAGCGATTTCCTGCTGGGAGTGGTTGGCATGATCTTGCTACTCGGTGTTGCCGCGCTGGCCATCACAGGAACGCGTGCCGTGATCGAGCGCCGCCAGCAGATCGGGATGCTGCGGGCGCTGGGATGCAGCCGCAGCTTGATCCAGGCGGCTTTTCTCCTGGAGTCCTTCCTGGTTGGCGCACTGGGAAGTATTCTGGGCCTGGTGCTGGGCTTGATTCTCGCCAGCAATATCTTTGCTGCCAACTTCTTTGAGCAGTTTAATGTGGGTCTGACCTTCTCTATCCCATGGGGAGAGCTGGGAATTATTGTGGGGGTTGCCTTCTTCGCCTCATTCCTGGGGGCTTTGCTGCCCGCCTGGCAGGCCGGGCGTGTCGCGCCCGCCGAGGCGCTGAGATATTCATAAAATCAAGAGAGACAAACGCCTCTACTCATCCATTTTGATATATGGCGGGATATCTCTATAATGACCTGGGCATAGATAGTCAGGCCAATTCAACGTGCGTCTAGAGGGCAGGCATGCAGCACTCTCAGCCAGAACTCACGCCAACACAACTATCCGATGGCCGCAGCTTGAGTAAATTTGACCGCATAGGGCAACAACTGGGTAATTATCGCCTTGTGCGCCTGCTTGCGGAGGGAGGGTTCGCGGAAGTTTACCTGGGAGAACATATCCACCTCGGTAGACTTGCCGCCATCAAAATATTACACGCGAAGCTTGTCAGTGAAGACCTGGAGCAGTTCAGCGAAGAGTATTGCTAGGCCTTGCCGGGCTGGTAACTGCTGGCCTGGGAGGTGGATTACCTGGGCGACCCAACACTACCGGAAGCAAGCGCTGAAACCAACTCCGACTCCTACACCTATTCCTGTAGGAACTACTATCCTTACCTACTTTGGCCATTCTGATGCAGTGGAAGCGGTTGCCTGGTCACCTTCCGATGGCAGTTACATTGCCTCAGGCAGCAAAGATTCCTCAGTACGAGTATGGCTGTCCGCTTCGGGCGAAGATGCTCGCAGCCCTTACAGCGGGCACTCTGATGTTGTGAACAGCGTGGCCTGGTCGCCTGACGGGAAATCTATAGCCTCAGCCAGCAATGATAAAACGGTGCAGGTCTGGCTTGTTTTCGACACCACCGGTGCTGCCCCTTTCACCTACAAGGGCCATGCTGATGCCGTCAACTCGCTTGCCTGGTCACCGGATGGAACGCTGATTGTTTCCGGCAGCAACGATAAAACGGTACAGAGATGGCAGGCAACCGATGGCAGTAATGCCTACACCTATCAAGGGCATTCTGATGTGGTAAATACTGTTGCTTGGTCGCCGGATGGAAGCGCTATCGCTTCGGGCAGCGCGGATAAAACAGTACAGGAGTGGCAAGCCTATAGAGAAACCAGGGATCTTGTTGGCTCCCTGGATATATGACATCATCAGTGCAACACTGCTTGCTCTCTTCTAAAGAGGGCAAGGAGTGAGAGAAATAGTCATACCATGTCACCCTGAGGGAGTGAGCCGAAGCCCTGAACGCGCGTGAAGGGGAAGGGTCTTCGTCCTTGGGCACCGAGATGCTTCGCTGCGCTCAGCATGACATGTCGAACCTCTGTCCATAAGGAGCGCACCATGGCACAACATATAGACGACGAGGTGGTCTACTACTTCGACTCCCACCCCACCGAGGAGGAGCGGAAATGGAGGCGAGAAGGGCTAGAGTTCTTGCCGAGCAACTGCGTGCCCTCGGTATCGATCCTGACCAGGTATAGCCAGACATCGAGTTTTCGCACATGGAAGAGGGCAGGGCTTTTCGGGTAGAGCAAAAAGTGATTGGGAAGCAAAAAGATTAGCTCCCCCTCACAGCTACTACAACATCCCGGCGCTTGATCACGCGATCCACTGCATGGGCCAGCTCCGTATAAGGCGGATCGTTTCTCACCCTAAGATGGCCGTAGCGTTCCAGCGCTTCTACCATACTTGTGCGTTCGATACGGGTAGCATTCCAGGCAAGCGCAATAGTGCCTCCCGGTAAGAGCATCTGTTCCCACACCGGAAGCGCGTTTTGCAGTAGGGCAGCAATCTCTCCAACATGCTGGATGCCGTAAGGCAGGTCACCGACGATGGCGTGCATGCGGGGGCCACCAGGGACTTCCTGCATGTGCAGGTTGGCCTGGGCTGCATCGCCATGTGCCAGCACGAGATAGCGTGTCGCGCCTTTTTTCCCGATCTCGAAAAGGTATCGCTGCCCTGCCTTGCGGCGGCGCTCATCCACTTCTTTATAGGGGATGCGCTCGCTATTCAGATATTGCTTGATAAAAAGGGCCGTCGTTTCAATGTCATGCCGCGCGAGTTCAATGCCGAAGGCGTCGTAGCCGGCTGCCAGCGCCAGGAACAGCGTCGTGCCACCCCCGGCCAGCGGATCGAGGATTCTCAAGCGCTCCGTATATTGCCCGGCATATGCCCCGGCAAAGACGGCAATATTGAGCAGCACCCGCGTGAAGATTTCGTTGGTCTTCCCCTTATAGCGGCGAATCTCCGCCATCTCCAGGGGAACAAAAGGACAAAATTGCGGCTCGATTGGCCGTAAAAGTGGCCCCGGTACATCAGCGACGCGCTCCAAGTACTCATATACTTCGCTGGTTGCTCCCAGGCGCGAGAGGACTGGCATCATAACCGGGCGCTGTTCGCTCTCGATGTCCACTAGCAGGTAAGCCTGGCCAGCCAGCTTGATAGGCGTAATCTTTTTGATAGCAGGCCCCAGAGGACTGGCCAGCAGTTCGGGGGCGGCCAGCGCTTCTGTCATATGAGCGTACTGGGTGCTGCGCTGCGGCCTGATCTTCAAGACAATGTTCATGCAAGGAAGTATAGCACACCACAATTGCGCCATAACACTGCCAGGGACTACAATTATTTTTAAGGGCCACATCCCATGTCATCCTGAGCGTAGCGAAGGATCTCTGTCGATGGGCAGCGGATGTTTCCCCTTCGCGGCGCTCAGGGCTTCGGCTCATTCGCTTAACATGACATAATTGAATCAGCACGGCATAATCGAACAAGCAAAGTCTGGAGAGAGAGATATGTACATAGTAACCGTTGATGAAATGCACGAACTGGAAGTCCGAGCAGACCGTGAATACGGGCTTACCTCGCCAATATTGATGGAAAACGCGGGGAGAAGCGCAGCCGAAATCCTGGCAGAGCACATTCGAGCGCACCGCTCGCTCGATGGTCTTGAGGTGTTAGTGCTGGTCGGGCCTGGCAATAACGGCGGGGATGGAATGGTGATGGCACGCCATCTGGCCGATTGGGGAGCACATATCAGCTCCTATCGCTGGAAAGATGAGCAACTGGCCGTCCACGGGCGAGAGATTCCCGCCGCCGAGACGCAAAAAGAGCTGGAGAACGTGATCCGGCATGCCGATTACGTGCTCGATGCCCTGCTGGGAACAGGTCATTCCCGGCCTCTTCCCGATAGCATGCGCTCACTACTGAGGCGTATGGGGCAGGAGCGCGAGAAGCGGCGTACATTGAAGGTGATAGCCGTCGATCTGCCAACCGGCGTCAATGCCGATACGGGGGAAGTTGATCCCGGCACGATTGCCGCCGATATGACGATTACTATGGCCTGCCCTAAACAGGGCTTCTTCTTTTTCCCGGCGCGCGATTACATTGGTGAATTGCAAATTGCTGACATCGGCTTGCCACCTGAAATGGAGAGCCACCTGACAACCGAAATGCTGACGGGCAGGCTGGTTCATTCCTTGCTGCCCAGGCGCCCATTGAACAGCAACAAGGGCACTTTTGGCAGGGTCATGCTGTTTTGTGGCTCTCCGCCCTATCCCGGCTCTGCCTACCTGGCGGGAAGCGCTGCCGGGCGCATTGGCGGGGGATTGATCACGCTGGCTGTAACGCAACAGATGCTACCTATTTATGCCAGCGCATTTCACGAGGCTACTTACGCGCTCCTTCCTCAAGAAAGCGCGGGCAGCGATGAATGTGTAACCACCCTTATGAAGCACCTGGAAGGATATCGCGTGCTGCTGATGGGTCCGGGGCTGGGCCAGTCAGCGTACATACGCGAAGTTATCCTGAAAATCCTGGAGCAACTGCGGGCCATGCCTGCTGGCCAGCGCCCGGCCCTCATTGTCGATGCCGACGGCCTCAACAATCTCTCGGCGCTGGAACGCTGGTGGACGCTGCTGCCACAGGGAACGGTGATTACGCCCCATCCAGGTGAAATGGGGCGCCTTACCCAGGGCCTGAAAGTCTCCGGCGGTGGCATTGACCGCCTGGAACTGGCACGTAGCAAGGCCAGAGAGTGGAACGTGACGCTGGTGCTGAAAGGCGCCTGCACCATTATTACAGAACCGGCAGGGCGGACGCGCATTAACTGGACGGCGAATCCGGCGCTGGCCAGCGCCGGGACAGGTGACGTGCTGGCGGGTATGATTGCCGGGTTGCTGGCACAGCATGTGAGTCCCTTCGATGCCGCCAGCGCCGCTGTCTACCTGCACACAGCAGCATCCGAGTTGATCAGTGCAGAGATTGGGGACACGGGACTGCTGGCCTCCGATTTATTGCCCGCCATACCTCGCGCAATCCTCCAGACCGAAAACTTGTAGGGGCAAGGGGTGGTGTGGACGAGTGGTTGGGGCCTTGCGCTTGCCCTGCTCCATTCATTATCCAGGGACGAAGAAAAAGACGATACAGGCCATGATATAGAGGGCGACGAGCTGGACACCGGCCAGCCAGGATGATTCGCCATCCAGGCTGATGAGCGCGAAGAGGATGGCAGCCAATCCCAGGATGACCAGCTCCAGGGGGTGAAAGACCATATCAAGGTGCGTGGCAAACAGCAGGCTGGCAAGAACAAGGAAGGGAGCAACAAAGGTGGCAACCTGAATTGACGAACCGGCGGCAATAGCCATACTGAGGTCTAAACGGTCTCTGTAGGCAACGAACAACGCGCTTGAATGTTCAGCAGCATTGCCAACGATAGGGATGATGACAAGGCCAATAAAGACCTGCGACCATCCGAGTTGTTCAGTGACGGGCCTGATCGCGCCGACGAGGAGCTCGCTATTCCATGCAGTGCCAACCGTGGCGATAAGCAAGATCAGGCTGGTCAGCCAGGGTTTTGGAGGAACGCGCTGATCGAGTTCCCTGACATCGGGAGCGCCGCTAACGGCCTCCACTTCCTCTTCGCTGGCCGGGTCTGCTGCAGGAGGCGGAGAGTGATGCTTTCCGCGCCTGGTAGGATTACGCCGCTTTGACCGCACGTGAAAAATATGCATAGACAGGTACATAACGTAGAGCAGCAGGAGGACGATAGCAATGGCGACGCTGATCGCTTGAATGCGCCCCTGATCCTTGATCACGAGTGTAGCCGTGAACGGGATCAGCAGGCCGGAAACGGCCAGCACCATCATAACGGAATACCGTCCGGCATCACGAGCATTAAAATATTGTCTTCCCCAGCGCCACCCGCCAAGGGCAAGAGAGCTGCCAAGGACAAGCAGGGCGTTGCTGATGATCGAGCCGGTGATGGAAGCCTTGACAACTGAAAGCAGGCCTTGCTGGAGCGCAAAGAGGCCAATGATGATCTCCGGCGCATTGCCGAAGGTTGCGTTGAGCAGGCCACCGGCGATAGGACCAATATAGTATTCCAGGTCTTCGGTAGCGTAGCCAATGACAGCGGCAAGAGGAATCAGGCTAATAGCTGAACAAATAAAAATGGCCATTTCTTGCCGCGAACCCCAAATCAGATCGATAAGCGGTGCAACAATGGCCATTACGAGCAGATAGTAAAGCCAGCGCGGCATAGCAAGATTCCCTCAGCATTGGCCCCTTGTTTACTCAGCCGTGGCTGCTTCTGACTCTTCTGGCGCTTCTGACTCCGTTTCTGTTTCTGCTTCCGTTGCCGTTGCCGTTTCCCCTTCAGGGATCACATTGACCGTGATCTTCGGCTCAAGCTTCTGTGCGATCTTGATCGGAACGGTAAAGGTGCCGGTGGTACGAATCGGCGATGGCAAATCGATCATGCGCCGGTCAATCGTAATACCCTCAAGCTCGCGCAGGCCAGCGGCAATATCCTGGCTGGTGATCGAGCCATAGAGGCGGCCTTGCCTGCCCACCCGCGCTTTGAATGTAAGCGTGACCTGGCTCAGGCGCTCGGCCTGCTGTCGATTCTGCTCAGCCTGCTTTTCCAGCCTGCGCTGTTCAGCCGCTATGCGCTGCTGTTGATTTGCCAGCAGCGAAGGGGTCGCTGCTGCTGCCAGCTTGCGCGGCAGCAAGTAGTTACGAGCATAGCCATTGGCGACATCTTTCAAGTCACCAGCCTTACCGAGACCCTCAACATCTTGTAAAAGAATGATCTTCATCTAAAAAACTCCTCGTTGTTTTTCATGAGAGGCATGGCACTATAATAAAATATAAGCCGACGAAGGGACTCGAACCCCCAACAGCCGCTTTACAAAAGCGGTGCTCTACCATTGAGCTACGTCGGCACGTCATTACTATACCACAACTGTCAAGGATGGTGCCAGCGTTGAGGGCCACAGGTACGCCATCCGGTTGCTGGTGTGCGTTTTTGGAGAGGCATTGTGATAGGCGAAGAGGAGGGCAAGCACAAGGCCCCCACACCACCTCACTCCACTCCTTGCCCCTACAGGCTCTGGGATCGGTTTCCAGGCGGGTCCACGTAAAAACCTGCCCCTGTAAAGCGCCCGGAACCCTGTTTGCCCTACAGTTATGCCAGGTGATAGAATGAATAAATACTCTGGATAGGAAGGCAGAGCAGAGCGGGGAGGAGAAACGGATAAATATATGCATCAGAATGTGACAGTTGCTCCATCTCTTTCGGACCTGGATCGACCTGATCTCTATATAAATCGCGAGCTGAGCTGGGTAGAGTTTAACCGGCGCGTCTTTGAGGAGGCGCAGGATGAGCGCCATCCCCTGTTGGAGCGGGTGAAGTTTCTTTCGATCTTCGATACCAACCTTGACGAATTTATCATGATCCGCGTGGCTGGCCTCAAAGACCAGCTTGCGGCCCATCTCAGCACGCTCAGTCCCGATGGTTTGACGGCGGAACAGCAATTGGCGGCAGTACGAGAGCGCTTAGGGCCGCTGATCCAGGATGTTCACCAGTACTGGCGCAATACCCTGATGCCTTTGCTGGCGGAGCAGCATATCCATATCCTGAATTACGAGCAACTCGACGACGTGCAGCGCGCCGCCATGCAATCCTACTTCGAGCGCGAGATTTTCCCGGTGCTGACTCCCCTGGCAGTTGATCCAGGCCATCCATTCCCGCTCATCTCCAATCGCAGCCTGAACCTGGCCGTCGTGATTACCGATCCGGTCTATGGCGAGCGCTTTGCGCGCGTGAAAGTTCCACCGGCCCTGCCTCGCCTCTTACCTGTGCCTGTCTCTCCTGGCAACGCGCAAACTGCTGCCTTTGTCTGGATCGAGCAGGTGATCGCTGCTCACCTCAGCATGCTCTTCCCCGGCTTCGATGTCTGGGAATCGTATCCTTTTCGCGTCCTGCGCGACGCTGACATTGAATTGCAGGAAGACGAGGCCTCCGACCTGCTCGAGTACATCGAGCAGGAAGTGCGGGAGCGCCGCTTCGGCTCGGTCGTCGATCTCGCGGTCAACCCATCCATGCCGCTACGCATTCGCAGCCTGTTGCTCGATAACCTAGAGATCACTGCCAACGACCTGACGGTTATCGATGGGCCACTCGGCATCGGCGCTGTGTTGGAGCTGTATAATCTGGATCGGCCAGACCTTAAAGATCCACCGTTCACGCCGCGCACGCCGCCCGCGCTGCGCAAAGAGCAAAACCTGTTTGATGAAATCCGGCAGCACGATATTGTGCTGCATCATCCTTACGATAGTTTCAACTCGGTGATCGAGTTTATTCATGCTGCTGCCCACGACACCAATGTCCTGGCCATCAAGCAGACATTGTATCGCGTGGGCACAAATGCCCCGGTAGTAGCCGAGCTCCTGGATGCAGTAGAGCATGGTAAGCAGGTTGCGGTGCTTGTGGAGTTGAAGGCGCGTTTCGACGAAGAGAACAATATTGAATGGGCCAGGGCATTGGAGCGCGCAGGCGTACACGTCGTCTACGGGCTTGTTGGCCTGAAAACCCATGCGAAGGTAGCTCTGGTCGTGCGCAGAGAGGACGATGGATTGCGCCGCTATGTCCACCTTGGCACGGGCAACTACAATGCAACGACGGCGCGCACCTACGAAGACCTCTGTCTCCTTACCTGCCATCCCGATATCGGGGCAGACGTGACCGACCTGTTTAACCTGCTCACAGGCTACTCGCGCCAGCAATCCTACCGCAAATTGCTGGTAGCGCCGATGTCCCTCAGGCGCAGCCTTACAGAACGTATCGAGCGCGAGATCCGCGTGCAAGAGCAATATGGCACAGGCCGCCTGATCTTCAAAATCAATGCGCTGGTTGACCCGGAGATCATTCACCTGCTTTACCGGGCTTCGCAGGCAGGGGTCAACATCGACCTCATAGTGAGAGGTATATGTTGTTTGCGCCCCGGTGTGGCCGGAGTGAGCGAGAATATTCGCGTGCGCAGCATCGTGGGGCGTTTCCTGGAACACAGCCGCATCTACTACTTTAGCAATAACGGGAATGAGGAGCTGTACCTGGGGAGCGCCGATCTGATGCCTCGTAATCTCAATGGACGGGTCGAGACGCTATTCCCCGTTGAAGACCCTGTACTGCGAGATGCTATCCGCGACCACATATTACAGAGCCTGCTCGCGGATACGGTCAACGCCCGCGAGCTATTGCCCGATGGCTGCTACATCCGTGTACGGCCCGAACCGGGTGAGGAGCTCTTCGATAGCCAGGACTGGTTCATCTCGCACCCCTTGCTCGAGCCGCGTCCAGATGGCAACGGCACTGCGACGAGCGCCCTGCCATCTGGCTCCTGATCCTTCCACATGAACATGCCGTAGGGGCGGGAGCGGTGGTGGCGCTTGCGCCGCCCTCGTCACCTAAATTGAATCAAAACGTGATAAACGTTACGCCGGGGCCGGGGTAAAACTGCACATATGTCACCTCCCAGTAATAGGGCCACCAGTTCATATTGCTGGCGATGACATCCCCATTGCCCAAAACCCGCTCGACAACCGCCACGTGGCCATAGCCATACGCTCCCTGCACCCACGGCTGCAGGTCCACAATCGCTCCCACCGATGGAGAACTGGACACGTGCCAGTGGTAATCGTAGGCGCGGGCCGTCCATTGCCAGGCATCCGCATTGGTTGTCCAGGGGACATAGACGCCATGCAACTGGTAGTAACGCTGGGCAGCCCACCACGTGCATTGCCCATAGGGGAAATAGTTGCCTGTCCCTCGCGCCGGAGCCGGGCCCTGACTCGGCGAACCGGAGTGGGCCCCTGGAATGCACACGATCTGATCCACATAGATCAGGTTAGGATTCCTGATGTGGTTGTACGAGGCAAGCTGCTGCCACGTCGTCCCGTAATGGGCAGCAATCGCGCTAAGCGTGTCGCCGCTCACGACCGTATAAGCATGGTCTCCACTCGAGCAGGGAGACTTGGCAAATGCCCCAAATAGCTGCTGGCCAACTATCCCTCCCAGCACCACCAACCCGATCATTACCAGCACGCAGGCATGCCCCAAAATAAGACTTGCGACTCGATGTTGTTGAAAATACTGCCAGATTCGCTGGTGTTTGCGCATTTGCACGTTCATTCGCCTCTCCTCTTCTAGCTGATCTTCTAGCCAATCGATGAGCGTGAGACATCGTTTGTCCACACTTCAAATAAATGGCGGTCAATCTGGATATTAGCGCATCAGTAGGAAAAGGCAGGGTGAAATTGGATGAGACATAGGAGAAAAGGACTAAACAAAAAGAAACATCTTAACCAAGAGTGCCTGCATCATGGGAAGACGAATGCTTCCATCATGTCATGCTGAGCGAAGCGAAGGATCTAAGCCGATCGACAGAGATCCTTCGCGGAGTTTACCCTGAGCGAAGCGAACGGGCTCAGGATGACCAGTATTGTCGATCTTGGTTGGTAAAAATCATCATCGCGGCGCAGGGCGCGATAAATCGGGCCCCTACGATTCTTTGGAGCTGGCCTGCTGGGCTGCCTCGGATTGTACCTCCGGCTCGGTATCTGGTATTTCGAGCTGGCGAGTGATCTGTGGTTTGGCGGGCGGCCGGCCTGGCGTAAAGAGGCGTATGCGCAAGACGCGCTCGCGGCGACGTTCTTCTTCCAGATTGCGTACCCTGGCTTTCAGTACGTCATCGAAGGAGATCATGCCCACCAGCTTACGCTCTTCCCGATCGACGACGGGGAAGCGTGTGTAGCCGGTGGCTGCCATGCGATTGACGACGACGCGCAATGGTTCATCAGCATAGGCTACGACGGGGTGAGATTTCACCAGTTCGGCGAGCGGGTATTCTTTACCAGAGATTGATTGTTCTTGCAGGAGCTTTTGCAAGTCCCTGCGGGTGACGACGCCCAGCAAGTGCGCATCGGCATCTATGACGGGGAAGAGATGCTGGCCGCGCACCCTGTTCTCGTTGTTGAAGGATTGAGCAAGCTCTTTCTGAGAAACATTGGCGGGGAAGGCCAGGACGTTGGTGCGCATGACCTCGCGCACGAAGATCACCTCCAGGGGATCAACAGCATATTCGCGGCTCAAATGATAGCCGCGCCGGCTGACCTTCTCGGTGAGGATGGAGCGGCGCATGACGAGGACGGTGAAGCCATGGGCGATGACGACTGCCACGAGCATTGGCAGCAGGACGTTGACATCGTGGGTCAGTTCCAGCACGAAGATAATGCCGGTGAAGGGAGAGCGCATGGTGCCGCCGAGGACAGCGCCCATGCTGATCAAGGGCCAGAAGCCCGCGCCCTCGTTGGGCAGAATCATAGATTCGAGGCCACCGAGCGCGCCACCCATCATCAGGAGCGGGGCCAGGACGCCACCGGATGTGCCGGAACCGAGCGAGATGGCCCAGATGGCGGACTTGACGATCAGGATACCCAGGATGATCTGGGCGGTAAAGTTGCCCTGGAGCAGCTTGCCAATGGTATCGTATCCCACACCAAGCGCCTGCGGGAAGATCAGGCCGCCAACGCCGATGAAGACGCCACCAATGGCTGGCCACCACATCCAGTGAATGGGTAAACGGCGGAAGCCATCTTCCGCAGCGTAGACCGCGATGGTGAGCAGCGCTGAGAGGGCGCCGGCCAGCAGGCCGACGAGGAGACAGCCGGCCAGTCCCTCAGGGCCGATAAAAAGCGGGTGAGGGGGCACGGGAAAGAGCGGCCCTGGGCCAATAATGTAACGCCTCATGCCCGCAGCGGCGGCACTTGCCAGGGCTACAGGGATGAGGCTGCGCGGCTTCCACTCGAAGAGCAGCAGTTCAACGGCCAGCAAAACGGCGGCGACCGGAGAGGCGAACGTAGCCGACATGCCGCCCGCCGCGCCTGCGACAAGCAAGGTTTTGCGCTCGGCGCTGGAAAGATGAAAGAACTGGGCGATCATTGAGCCAAAAGCGCCGCCGGTCATAATGATCGGGCCTTCAGCGCCGAACGGCCCACCGGTACCAATAGAGATGGCAGAGGATAGCGGTTTCAGGATAGCGACTCTGGGACTGACTTTGCTGCCATTGATAAGAATGGCCTCGATAGCCTCAGGAATACCGTGCCCGCGAATGCGCTCGGAGCCGTAGCGAGCCATAACGCCTATGACGAGCGCTCCGATGACGGGCACGAGGATTTCAAATGGGCCAAGCTTATTACCGACCGGCGAGACAAGGGCGGTACTCAGGCGACCGAAGAAAAATAAGTTGGTGAAGAAGCCAATGAGCCGCAGGAGGATCAGGGCAATAAATGCGCTCAGCACGCCGATGAACAGGGCGAGGATCGATATGAGAACTGTGCGTGGGGCGGTGGTGAAATCGCCCAGCCTGCCGGTTTCCTCGTCAGGGCCGAGGCGATTGAGCGCCAGGAGAATTTTTTGCCAGAGATTTTCTTTTGATGGCGGCTTTGGAATAGTATTTTCCTCTTTACTTGCTCCTGTTTTGATCAATGCGTGCTCCCTTACGTGCGGCTCAGTCTGTGTCGTATTACGATATAAATATAGCGAAA
Source organism: Chloroflexota bacterium (assembly GCA_902812455.1). The sequence continues at coordinate 33,383 of CADDZH010000017.1, forward strand.
ATGGGGAAGCTTGTCAATTTGAGTCTCCGCATGGGGCGATCACAAGGGCACAAAGAGAGATGGGCAACCCTTGCGGTCGTCCTGGCAAACAGGCGGGCGACCATAAAGGCACACCGCTCCGCTCCACATCCGCTCTCGCCCCTACGATAGACGCCATGCCGCTTGTCGAGCGGATTGAGGAAGGGTCATTCTCACCCCCTGTCCCTACGGGGACGACCCAGGTCGTCATTCCCTCACGAATGGGAAAATTCTGTAGGGACAGGGGGTCTCAAACCCCTACCCTTGTGAAGCGGGCGCGAGCGGGAGTTACTCTCCTAGCTCCTGGATATCGGTATGAACAATGAGCAGCAGGCCGCTTTCTAATGAGACGGCAGCCTCTTCCTGTGTGAGGGCATTGCTCACGCCGCGTGGCCTGCTGAAGTAGAGCGTTTCGCCGTGCAGGGGATAGTACAGGCCTTGCGTGCGTATGCCTGTAGCGTTTTGTGTGAGAGGGAGCAGGGAGAGCAGATCGCCTGCCTGCCCATTGATGGTTGTGCTACCCGGTCCACGCAGCAGCCAGCAGACCGATGGCCCATCAACGATGTGTACCGGCACCATCTCGAAACCTGCCAGCAACAGGATGTTTGCCATGGTATGGTCGAAACGCGCGCCTCCAAGGGCTCCGAGGAGGGTTATCTCGCTAGCGCCCTGCTCAAACGCCACCTGGATCGCCAGCTCGGTATCAGTCTCGTCTTTCTCTACAGCGGCGTATATAATCTGGCTTCCCTGCTCTTGCAGTTGCTGCAAGGGGAGCGAAGCGAGCGAATCGAGATCTCCCACCACGATAGCGGGTATGCAGCCATATTGCAGGGCAAGCGCTGCCCCTTTGTCGGCGCCAATAACAAGGTCTGCTGAGGCAATGGCTCTTTGTACAGCTTTGCCTGGTCGCAGTGCGCCGCCTGCAAAGATGACGGTGTACATAGAAGGATTAGCCTTTGTTCTCTCTTGTGATTCCGTCTAATTTATGTTTGTATTATACTTGATTATCCAGTTTCTACCCAAGCTGATTAAAGAACGAAGGTGTATAAAAAACACACATGGTTTCTTCCGGTACAAAGAAGCAAGCGTTATCATGGGGGCGTTATCCGAGAGTAGAGCATATGGAGATGCAGCGCGTGTACTGGCAGAGCGAATTCCCCGATCTTGCCGGTTTTGAACGCCCGATCCTGCCCTATGCGTATGGCCGAAGTTATGGGGATAGCTGCCTCAACGAAGGCGGCATCTTGCTCGATGTCAGCCACTTGAACCGTTTCATCTCTTTCGATGAAGAGAAGGGCCTCCTGCGTTGCGAAGCAGGCGTTGCGCTCGCCGATATACTCGATATCATGGTTCCACGCGGCTGGTTTGTTCCCGTCTCTCCCGGCACAAAATTTGTCTCGGTTGGCGGTGCCATCGCTAACGATGTTCATGGCAAGAACCATCACTGGGCCGGAACCTTTGGCTGCCATGTCACCCGTTTTGAGCTGCTTCGCTCGGATGGCCAGCGCCTCACTTGCTCTCCTGAAGAGCATAGCGACCTCTTTCGCGCTACTATTGGGGGACTTGGCCTGACCGGTATCATCTTGTGGGCCGAGTTCCGTTTGAAGCCAATTGTCAATCCTTTCATTGATATGAAGCGCGTTCGTTTCTCGTCACTCGATGAATTTTTTGCGATCTCAGCCGAGGCAGACCGGGAATATGAATGTACTGTATCCTGGGTGGATATTCTGATCGGGGGGAAAGAGCTTTGCCGGGGCATCTTTATGTGCGGCAACCATGATCGGTGCAGGCCACGAACAGCACAACCGGCAAGAAAAAAGCTAGCGCTTGCCGTGCCGTTCGATTTCCCCTCGTTTGTGCTCAATCCCTTGACGGTCAAAGCCTTTAACGAACTCTATTATCGAGTGCAGCGAAGCAAGCAATCCCATCACGTGGTGCATTATGAGCCGTTTTTTTATCCCCTTGACGCCATTCATAACTGGAATCGCATGTATGGCAGGCGCGGCTTTTTGCAATACCAGTTTGTTGTTCCCTTTGCTCACGCTTACGATGCGATGCGAGAGATACTTGGCCGCATCAGGCGCTCAGGCGAGGGATCGTTTTTGACAGTGCTCAAGAAGTTCGGCGATATCCAATCGCCGGGCCTGCTCTCGTTTCCCAGGCCCGGCCTGACCCTCGCGCTGGACTTTGCCTATCGTGGGCCGGGAACGCTGCAATTGCTCGATGACCTCGATCAGATCGTGCGTGAGAGCGGAGGCGCTGTCTACCCTGCGAAAGACGCTCGCATGAGCGCCGAGAGCTTTCAGGCGTTTTTCCCATGCTGGAAGGAGTTTGCGCAATATGTTGACCCGCATTTCTCTTCCAGTTTCTGGCGAAGGGTGAGAGGTGTATGAATTGCTTGTAAGGGATGAATAGGAGGTAGAGGCCGATAAATCGGCCCCTACTTTTTGCATTAACGGAAAAGCGACAGATGCGATGAGATTACTAATAATCGGGGCTACATCGGCTATAGCGCAGGAAGCAGCGAAATGCTTCGCAAAGGATGGCGCGGAGCTTTTCCTGGTTGGCCGGAGCGCAGAGAAATTGCAGGCAGTGAGCAGCGATCTCAAGGTGCGCGGCGCGAAGTGCGTGGAGACGTTTCTTCTCGATGTGAACGAGATTGCGCGACATGAAGAGCTGCTCGCTGCGGTTATAGCTGCCTTCGATGGGCTTGACGCTGTGCTCATCGCTCACGGCACGCTGGCCGATCAAGAGAAGTGCGAACGCAGCGTCTCCGAGACCTTGCGAGAATTTGCTACCAACTGCACCAGCGTGATCGCCTTATTGACCCTGCTGGCGAATTACTTTGAGCAGCAACGTCGTGGCTGTATCGCGGTGGTGACCTCTGTTGCCGGTGACCGGGGGCGCAAAAGCAACTACGTCTATGGGGCAGCCAAAGGCGCGTTGACTATCTTTCTCCAGGGACTGCGCAACCGCTTATCGCAGTCAGGCGTCACTGTGCTGACTATCAAACCGGGCATGGTTGATACGCCTATGACCGCGTCATTCAAGAAGGGCTTGCTCTTCTCCAGCGCCCACACGGTCGGGCGTGGTATCTACCGTGCTATAAAGAAGCGCAAAGAGGTGGTCTATGTGCCCTGGTTCTGGTATCCGATCATGCTGGTGATCAAGAGTATTCCCGAGGGCATATTCAAAAAACTATCGTTGTGAGCCTTCGCCATGTAGTGGCCTCCCTTGTGGGGGCCAGGTTTGGTATTCAAAAAACTATCGTTGTGAGCCTTTCTCTCGCTGCCTCAACGCCTCGTAAAGTGCGATGCTCCCTGCCACTGCTGCATTGAGCGAATTGATATGTCCTCGCATGGGCAGCCTGATCAGCAGATCGCAATGCTCCCGCACCAACCGGCTGATGCCCTTGCTTTCGTTGCCGACGACAAGAGCCAGCGGGCCGGTAAGATCGGCCTCGTAATATACTGTTTGAGCTTCGCCTGCCAGCCCGATGACCCAGATGTTTTGCTTTTTAAGCGATTCGATGGTACGGCTAAGATTTGTTACCTGGGCGATGAGCAGGTGTTCGCTGGCACCCGCCGAGGTTTTCACCACGGTAGCATTGACCTCTGCCGCCCGGTGTTCTGGCATGATCACGCCGTGGATGCCAACAGCCTCGGCTGTTCGTAGGAGAGAGCCGAGATTAGTGACATCCTGAATAGCATCCAGGATCAGGAGAAAGGGAGCCTCCTGTTTGCGCCCGGCCTCGGCCAGAATTTGCTCAATTGTGGCATACTTGCGCGCTTCGACAACTGCTATGCATCCCTGGTGGACGGATCCATGGCTGAGCTGATCGAGCCGGGATTGTGGCACGGTCTCAATGGGTATGTGACGCTGCTCGGCTTCGCCAACGATAGCTGCAAGCACCGGTGCATTCCGGTGCCCTTCAGCAAGGAGAATGCGTTTGACCTGTCTTCCTGAATGGAGTGTTTCTAGAACGGGGTTGCGTCCCCAAATATATTCAGGCATGTGATTTCTCTGTCAATTTCTCGGTCAGGGGATAATTCGCGTACAGGAGCGAAGCTTTTGCGATGGATGGGAGATGGGCCGTATTGCTGGAGCGCGGCCAGGTGCTCTGGCGTGCCGTAGCCTTTATGTTGGGCGAAGCCATAAAGCGGGTATTGCTCGTGTAGCTGAAGCATCAGGCGGTCGCGGGTCACTTTGGCAATGATAGAGGCGGCGGCAATGGAGAGGCAGTGGGTGTCGCCATGAATAATGGAACGTTGTGGGAGGTCAACACCGGGCAGGAGCAGGGCATCGAGCAACAGGGCCTGTGGAGGAGGAGACAACTGGCTGAGAGCTGAGCGCATGGCCCATTTAGTGGCTTGCAGGATATTCTGCTCATCGATCAGTTCGACCGGGCCAAATCCGGTGCTGACGGCTATGGCGTGTTGCATGATCGTTTCATACAGCCGTTCTCGCGCTAGCGACGTCAGTTGCTTGGAATCGCGAACGCCTGCAAAGCGGGCTTCTACCTCGTCATCGATGGGTAAGATGACAGCAGCAGCCACAACGGGGCCGGCCAGGCAACCACGTCCTGCTTCATCAAGCCCTGCAATAAAGCAATAGCCCTGTGCAAACAGGGCCATTTCTTCTTCTATATCCGGTAAGGATGTATTACTCGGTTTCATCTGTGCTAGTGTCTGTACTAGTTATACTGGCTGTTTTCGCGGCTTTGGCTGCTGCCTCCCTGCTCGTCATCGGACGAACTTCTTTAAGGCGTGCAGCTTTACCGGTGAGGCCCCGTAAATAGTAGAGTTGCTTACGGCGGACACGAGCATGACGAATGACTTCAATCTTCTCTATACGTGGGGAATGCAGGAGAAATGTACGTTCAACTCCAACGCCATGTGTGATACGGCGAACTGTGAAGTTCCGGTTGACCCCACCTCCACGCAGGCGCATAACAATACCCTCGAAAGGCTGCAGGCGCTCGCGGTTCCCTTCAACAACGCGTACTTGCAGGCGTACAGTATCCCCTGATTTAATCTCTGGTAGATCTTTACGCAACTGGCCCTTTTCGACCGCGGACATCAATGCATGTCCCACCGGTTTCGGCGCAGTATATTTATCTGCCATCTTGTTTTCACCCCCTACTCTTCCTGTATGCTGGCGTTAAGCTGCTTCATCAAGCGTGATTTACGTCGAGCAGCATTATTGCGGTGAAGAACTCCCTTTTTGGCGGCTTTATCTAATGCGCTCACGGCGACGCGGACGGCTTCTCGCGCTTCCTCTATGCTTTCTCCTGTGGCAATAGCGCGGCGTGCCTTGTTGATCTGAGTCTTTACGAGTGATTTGATGCTGCGATTATGCAGGCGGCGTTTTTGTTCCTGGCGCATGCGCTTCGCGGCAGAACGAGTATTAGGCATATGACGTACAAATCCTCCCTGGAACATTTATCTATTTGTTCCCATGATAGGGTTGACAGGCTAATCCATAAAAAAGGCCGGTGATAGGCCGGTTTCTGAATGGCTTCAGAATTATATCAAAAACTTGTTAAGTCTGTCAAACCAAAAAGCCCCCTTCAGAAGGGGCTACTTACAAGTCTTTTTCTCCACCCGGCCAAAGCTGAGAGAAACTGGGGACACCCCAGACCCCGGCAGAAGGGGCTGCGCCCCCTCTGCACTCCCCCCTTTAGGGCCTAATACAGGATTACCGGTGTGCCATAGGGAATCTGTGGATAGAGCCAGGCCACATCACTTGGAACCATATTGATACAACCGTGGCTGCCATTGCCGTTAAATTGGGTTGTTCCACTGGCATCATAGTGCGGGAAGTTATCTCCAGGTCCAAAGCTGGCTCTCCACCATGCATCGTGGAAGAAGTAGCCATCGGAATGATACTCCATAGCATACTGGATATTGGTATCAGGATACCAGAATGCTGACCCAGGAGGCTCGGTAGATTTGAACACCGTTGGAGATTGCTTCAAAATGATGCTCCAGAAGCCAGGAGGCGATGGCCTCTCATACTGTCCTGAGACGATATAAAAGGCTCTCACAAGCTTACCATTATTGTAGTAGCGCAGGGTCTGTTCAATAAAGGACACAACCAGCACCGGGCCGGAGTGCGGGCCGTAGACGCCGTAGTGCTGCATCAGCTCGATATCGGTGGCATGCGGCTGGTTGTATGGCGTCTTGTCGTTGTAGTCAGCCTCCATGGCTTTCAATTCCAGCATGTTGTTCTGGATCACCGTGATTGCTGCCTGGTAGTCGGAGACCTGCCCCGTTGACTGCGCATATTGCAAGTACGATCCGCCATCCAGGCCAGTACCATACTGGCCGTACTCGTAATCGAGGGGATAGTTATTGCCATCGACAGGATCGTGGTACTGGTGGCTATTGCCCCAATTGCTCACTTCCTGTTCGTACTGCTTGTACAGGTAATTGGCCTGGCCAACAATCATGGCATACTGAAGTGATGCAATATCGTGGTCGATCTGCGCCGAGATTTTCATGTACTCGGTAATCGTTTTGGCGTTGTCGAAAGCAATAGTGTCAGCGTTGAACTTCTGCTCAAAAGCTGTGGTGCTTTGCCCATACGCTTTGAGCTGGGCAATATCCGCGCTAAACTGCTGGAGCTTGGCTGCTCCGACATATGGAATAGCCTGGATAGAGAACGTCGATGTTGATTGTATCTGCGTATTGAGCAGGTTGATCAGATGCGTGAAGTCCTCCGGCGTGCTGGCTGTACGGAAAAGCTGGAGATCCTGTTCTTGCTCCTGGTTGAACGCTGTCGTATCGAGGTGGGAGGCTTGAAGCTGGCTGATCTCTTGCTGGAATGTCACCAGGTCGTTATATGCCGGGCCCATCAGGTTCAATGCCAGCGTCGAACGCCTGGCGTTATTGCTGATTTGCACATAATCTTTAGGATACTGGGCTTTGGCCAGCATATTCTGGTCCTGCTCGAGCTGCTGCTGGAAGGTTTTGACCTCGATGAAGTTCTGCGCCTGCCGCACCGCCAGGGCATTCTCTAAGCTTTGTATGTCCTGTGAGGCCTGGTAATCAAGCTGCTGGGTGGCCTGGGTTTGCAAGCCTTGCACCTGGACAGCGAGCATGTGATAGCGCAGCGCCAGGTTGGTATAGTAATCGTTATCTACCTGGCTGTTGAGTGGATTCCAGGGAGCATTAGTATCGCTTAGTTGAATTTCTTGCCGGATAATCGGCTGCAGCAAATTTGCAGGAACACCGATGCTTTCAGCATGGCTGATCAACGAGTCCAGTTGGGCTTTACTCGCGCTTGCACTCTGCTGGGCTTGTAGATCGCCGCCGCAGGCGCTCAGTAAAAACATAGCGAGCAGAAGCATACTGGCGATCATAAAACCGCGCCTGGCACGGCGCCGGGAAACAGCTATATGATCCATAATTTTTAGTGCCTCCTCATATGCTTATATTTTCATCAATTCAAATACGTAAAATAGAGAATAGTATTTTGCCAATGTTCATGCGATCGATGGCTGCCTGGCCCCCACAAGGGAGGCCACTACATATCACCAGCACATGAAGCTTGACAAGGGGTGCCGGTAGTGTATACATACGGCATCATGCTACATTACTTACATCGCTCGACAGCCTGCAAAGTAACAGATCCCCTTCTAAATTATTAAACGTTAGATGCCTTGCTATCTAGCGTAGGGCCTGTTCCAGGTCTGCGAGCAGATCTTCTATGTCTTCGAGGCCAATCGACAGGCGCAGCAGCGTATCGGTAAGGCCGCGAGCTTCACGAATATCTCTTGGAATGGAGCCATGGGTCATTGTAGCCGGGTGGCAGACCAGCGATTCGACGCCTCCCAGGCTCTCCGCCAGTGTAAACACTTTAAAGCGACGCACTACTTTGTCTACACCGGCTGATGTTCCCTTAAACTGGAAGGAAACCATACCGCCAAAGCCGCTCATCTGGTGCCTGGCCAATGCATGATCGGGATGTGAAGCCAGGCCCGGATAGTAGACCTTCTCTACGCGGGGATGCTCTGAAAGGAATGCCGCCACAGCCTGGGCGTTCTCCTCGTGCTGGCGCATGCGCACTGCGAGCGTCTTGATGCCCCGCAAAGTGAGCCATGCATCGAAAGGTGAAGGAACGCCGCCAGCAGCGTTTTGATAGAACTTGATGGCCTGGTAAGCCTCTTCGTTATTCGTCACGACTGCCCCGCCGATCACATCGCTGTGTCCATTGATGTACTTGGTTGTGCTGTGGACGACGATATCCGCGCCCAGCTTCAATGGCTGCTGGAAGTACGGGCTGGCGAAGGTGTTATCAACCACGAGCAAGAGCTTATGCCGGTGAGCAACCGCTGCTACCGCCTGGATATCTACCAGCCGCAGCAGTGGATTTGTTGGCGTCTCTAGCCAGATCAGCTTCGTGTTTGGCCTGATGGCCTGTTCATAAGCCGGGATGTCGCCCGCTGCAACATAACTGGTTTCGACCTCGTAACGGCGCATCACTCGCTCGAAGATGCGATAGCTCCCCCCGTACAGATCGTCGCAGGAGACCATGTGATCTCCCGCATTGAGCAGGCTGAGGATCGCGCTTTCGGCAGCCATGCCTGAAGCAAAGGCCAGCCCATATTGTCCCTCTTCAAGAGCGGCTATACATGCTTCCAGAGCGCTGCGAGTTGGGTTCTGGGTGCGCGAGTATTCAAAGCCTTTATGTTCTCCCAGCCCTGCCTGGGCATAGGTCGCTGTCTGGAAGATAGGGGTCATAATCGCGCCCGTCGATGGATCAGGCTCCTGACCGGCGTGGATAGCTTTTGTTGCAAATTTCATCTTTTAACCTGCTTTTAGTAGTGTATTCGTTAAATTGTAGGGGCCAATTTATCGCACGTACACGGTCTCCCAGACCGCACCCGCCGATTGATCGGCCTTCATCATCAACGTATTTAGCGAATGCACCATTTAGTAGTGTATTAGCGCTGGCGCTTCAGATATTATAGCACGTTTCGCTGCTGTATAATGCTGGATGAGAAAATAGATTTACAGGAATCCTATATGCTACAAGATTCATCGCAATTGCCAAAGAAGCCCGTAATAGGGGTCTTGCTGGTACACGGATTGAATGGCAGTTGGCGTGACATGGCGGAAATGGAGCTGGTGCTCCAGGGCTATGGGATGATCACGAACAATATGGTGCTGCCCGGACACAGGGGGAATATATGGGAGATGCTGTCCCTGGGCTGGCAAGATTGGGCAGAGGCTGTGCGTTCAGAATTACAGGCCCTCAAGCAGAAGTGCGATGTCGTCTTCCTCGTGGGGCATTCGCTCGGTGGCGCTCTGGCATTGCATACAGCCGCGCACGAAGAGGTAGCCGGCATTGTAGCCATGTGCGCGCCTATTCGCATGTATCCCGCATTGAAACTCGCTGTAGGTTTTGCAAAATTCTTCATGCCATTAGTGCCAGGCGCGCGTGAAGATATCCGCGATCCAGACGCCCGTCGCCGTTACATACGGGAGGGGTATAGCTACACGCCCCTGCATCCTGTCGCCAGCCTGCTAGCATTTTTGCCGGAATTACGAGCCGAGCTTCCTCAAATAAGCGCGCCAGCATTGATTATGGTCTCGGCCCGCGATCATGTTGTCCCTGCGCGAGATGGGCGCGAAATTTACCACCTGATTGGCTCAAAAGAGAAACACCTGGTCACCTTCCATCGTTCATATCATGTGATCATGAAAGATTATGACCGCGAGGAAGTCTTTGCTAAGGCGGCTGAATTTATCCTGCGGCACGCACCGTACCGTATGTCATGTTGAGCGAGTGAGCCGCAGCCCTGAGCGCAGCGAAGGGGAAGGATCTCCGTCGATCGGCAGCGGATGCTTCGCTGCGCTCAGCATGACATAGGTGAGGAGCAGCGGATGCTTCGCGGAGTTTCCCCTGAGCGAAGCGAATGGGCTCAGCATAACATGATTGCAAGCAGCGGATGCTTCGCTGCACTCAGGATGACATGGGTAGCCGCTCCTGGTCGTCAAAGTATATTTTGAAGGGAATAAGACACTATTGGCACAGCAAGTTAACGACTCACCACGCGAGGACGAGGAGCAACCACAACCAGCAGGCCTACAGAGACCTGGAATTTCACACAGGCAAGCCACAGCAGGAATCATTTTCTTTCTTGTCCTTGTTGGCTTGCTAATCCTGTCATCCACAGGGATATTGCTCTTCAACGTGGTGCAGATAGCAACCGGTGCATACACGCTTACTCCAACCGCGACAACGACCCAACAGGGATCGGGTACCGCGATTCCTACGACTACGACCGGGGGGACGCAGGTTGCCTCTGCCACAAGCACAGTTTCTGCTCCTCTTTTCTTGCCGGATAGCGCGACACCGCCTCCCTTTCAACTGCCGGCCGATCACTACGTGCTCTACGAGCAGCAAAATAACATCTATATGGTTTCAAGCGCGGGCGGGATACCGCAGCTCCTATCGACGCCCGGATATATCTACAACCAGGCTGTTCGACCAATATTAACGCCCTCCGGCCAGCTTCTCTATAGCGGGGATGGAATATGGCTGGCAGATGTTTTGAATGGAACGGCCGAACAGATTGTTTCTCTGGCTTCTGGCCAGGTTATTACCTCGATGGCGCTCAGCAGCGATGGCACAACGCTTGCCTGGAGCACGGAACCGGCCAATGGTAATGGCATGATCGATATTTTTGCCGCGTCTCTGGATGCTCCGCTAAAGGCCTTTGGGCAATCTTCGAAGGTTTTTGAGCAACCATCAACCAGTTGCCCCTGCTTTCGCGTCTTTGGCTTCATGAATGGCCCGGCAAAACAGGCGGATAGCACGCTCCTGCTCACCGATGACCAGCAAAGCCAGGAAGCGATCCAGTTTGGCTTATGGTCGCTCGATCTCACGAAGCCCCTTTCTGCAACTCCGCAGCTTTTGCTAGACGAGAATGGGACGCAAGGTCCTCTCGCTCTTGCTCCAGGCAGCAACGTCCTGCTCTATTCTTCCTATGAAGGTGAAGTTCCGATCCCCACAGATGAAAGTGTACCCGCTGACGTGGCAACGCAGGCCTATGCAAATAGCCTGGATGTGACCACCCTGGACGGGGACCTGTTAGCATTGGATAAGTCGCAGGTGGTGCTGCCAGAGCAGCATGAGTTGCGCAATACTGCTGAATACCACTGGGTCACCACGCCGGTCTTTACTCCCGATGGTCATACCCTTATTTACGTCGAGTTTTCTAGTGAGGGCCAGGCTCCCTACGATCGCAGCAGCGCTATTTTCACAGCGCAGATAAAGGGTTCAGGCAAATCTTTACATGTGAGTAGCCCGCAATTACTGGAGACATCGAGCGCCAGGTTACTTGAGCTTGGCGTGTGGTACAATAGCCACATTCTCATGCTCTACGCCGATGGCACGCTTTACGCGCTGGATGTGCAGAGCGGAGCAGTAGCTACCATTGCTCAAACAGGGGCCTATGCTCGCATCATTGGCATTGTTGGCTCGGGCGCTGTCTAAGTTGCCTGGCCTCCACAAGGGAGGCCAACGTGCCAATGAATTGGCACTCTACTGCATGTCACCAGTCACATGAAGGTTGACAGAGTACTCATGGAGCCTTCTCAGTCAAAAGAACTCATCGCTCGCTCGATAGCTATTGCCAGGGGCATTCGCAATGCCATCTACCAGGTGCTGGTACACGAAGCTGGCAGCCCTCTGCACACTCAGTTACAGGAATTTCGCCAGGCGCTACTTCCCGGCCTCACTCCTGAGCAGGTCGCGGATATGTATGCTCAGACGATCTGCTCTGGCCTGTTTGCAGCGCGCTACAATGCCAGACCTGATACTCCTTTTACCCGCCAGTCTGCAGCCTATCATATTCCTCAAGGCGATCCATGCTTGCGCAAGTTGTTCGAGCACATTGCTGGCCCTGATCTCGATGAGCGCATTGCCGGAGCGGTTGATGAGCTTGTTGACGTGCTGGCCGGCTACGATATGCCCGGTATGGGAGAAGAAGCTGGTAAAGGCTCACAGCACAAAGGAACTATTGCCCATTTTTACGAAGCTTTTCTTGCTGAATATGATCCGCAAGCGCGCGGGATTCGCGGAGTCTACTACACACCCCAACCCGTCGTGTCTTATATCGTCCACAGTGTGGATCACCTGCTGAAGAAAAGCTTTGGCCTGCCTGAGGGCCTGGCAGATGCAAGCATGATTCAAACGATGAGTCCAGGTAGCGAGGACAGCGTGGAGAGCCATAAAGTCCAGGTGCTTGACCCGGCCACCGGGACCGGTAGCTTCTTACAGGCTGTGATTGACCTGATCTATGAGTCCTTTCGGGGGAACAAAGACCTGTGGTCGAGCTATGTCTCGCAGCACCTGCTTACCCGCCTCTCTGGATTCGAGCTACTCCTGGCGCCTTATGCAGTCGCACATCTGGGCCTGGCTCTCCAGCTCGCCTCAACGGGCTATGACTTCAAAGGCGATGAGCGCCTGGGTCTCTATCTTGCCAATGCCCTGGAACAAGGGCTTGAGAAGCATATCTCCTTTGGGGACTGGATTAAGGCCGGAGAGCATAGAGCTGGGAGCAATGGTGGGAAGCATGAAGCTCCTCTCATGGTGATTATGGGCAATCCACCCTACTATGGGCATTCGGTTAATAAAGGGAAGTGGATCACGGAACTACTGCATGATAAGAGAGGCAGCTACTTTGAGGTTGACGGGCAGCCTCTTGCAGAACGCAACTCCAAGTGGCTCAATGATGATTACGTCAAGTTCATCTGTTTTGGCCAGTGGTGCATCGAGCAGGCCGGCCACGGCATACTGGCCTTTGTCACCAATCACGCTTACCTGGATAATCCAACCTTCCGGGGGATGAGGCAGAGTCTCCTACGTAGCTTCGACGAAATCTATATCCTAGATCTTCATGGCAATAGTAAAAAGAAAGAGCGCTCTCCTGATGGTTCGAAGGATGAGAATGTGTTTGATATCCAGCAGGGCGTTGCCATCGGCATCTTCGTAAAGCGGCAGGGGAAGAATGATGCCCAGGCTGCCGTATATCACGCTGATGTATGGGGGCCACGGCAGGTCTATCAGGAGACATCCCAGGAGCAGCAACTCGTAGCAGGCAAATATCACTGGCTGGCTGAACACGATGTGAGCAACACGCCCTGGACACGTATCATACCGGAACGACCGCTATACCTCTTCGTGCCACGATGTGCACATGTGCGAGCAGAGTATGAGCAGGGATGGCGGATTACGCATCTCATGCCTGTGTATTCGCTGGGTGTCCTGACGAAACGCGATGCGCTGGCAATTGGCTTCACTCCTGGTGAAACTCTGCAAAACATCCGCGTCTTTGTTGATTGCGAGCTATCAGATGAGGAGTGTGCCGCGTATTTCCGCATCCCTTTGCGCGATAAAGACAGGTGGGACCTTGCCAAAGCACGGGCTAATGTGAGGCATGACGTGCGGCCTGAAGCTATTGTACCCATACTCTACAGGCCCTTCGATTGGCGTTACGTCTACTACGATGAGACGCCGGTGGCGCGCCTGAACAGGCGGGTAATGCAGCACCTGGCCCAGGAGAATGTGGCTATGATTCTTGGCAGGCAAGGGCAGGCTACAGGCTCAAGTACCTGGGACGTCCTGTTTGCCTCTGCCTCGCTTGTCGATCAGAATATCTACAGGCGCGGCGGTGGCACAGTCTTTCCCTTGTATCTCTACAAGGATGCGAGCACAGATGCAGGCCCTTCCTATATCCCGCACTGCAACCTCTCACCGGCCTTTATTAAAGATATCGTAACCAGGCTCAATTTACAGTTCGTCCCTCGCGGCAGAGGCGACTTGCAGGCAACCTTCGGGCCTGAGGATGTCTTCAACTACATGTACGCCATCTTCCACTCGCCAGGCTATTGCGAGCGCTATGCTGAGTTCCTGGCAAGCGATTTCCCGCGCCTGCTGCTCACCTCTCATGCTGGCCTGTTTCGTGAATTATGCGGCCTGGGTAGCAGGCTTGTCGGGCTGCATCTTCTCAAGAAGAGCGGGCCGATCACAACAAGCTATCCCGTGCCGGGAAGCAACATTGTTGAGAAGGTAAGACATGTGCAACCAGCGGGCAGCGATGCATACGGGAGGGTCTATATCAACAAGACGCAATATGTTGAAGGCGTTCCACCGGAAGCCTGGGAGTTTCATATTGGTGGCTACCAGGTCTGTCAGAAATGGCTCAAGGATCGCAAGGGCCGGGCGCTCTCAGTTGAAGATATCAAGCACTATCAACGGATAGTTGCCGTGCTGGTAGAAACCATCAATCTGAGAGCCAGGATCGACGAGGTGATTGAGCAATATGGAGGGTGGCCGGTTCTTTGAGTAAACTCACTTCTCCTGGATCATGCCCAGAAAAGTTCGTGTGCGCTCGTTTTCGGCGTGATCAAAAATCTGGACTGGCGAACCTTCCTCTACGATCACTCCTTTATCCATGAAGACCACGCGGTCGGCTACGTCACGCGCAAAGCCCATCTCGTGCGTGACCACCACCATCGTCATGCCTTCTTCGGCCAACTGGCGCATCACCTTCAGCACTTCGCCCACCAGCTCAGGGTCAAGCGCGGAAGTAGCCTCGTCAAAGAGCATGAGCTTGGGATTCATAGCGAGGGCGCGAGCAATTGCCACGCGCTGTTGCTGGCCACCAGATAGCTTATGAGGATAGACATGAGCTTTCTCAGCAAGTCCCACCTTATCAAGCAGGGCCATAGCGTGCTCTATCGCCTCGTCTTTTGGCTGGTGCAGCACATGGATCGGAGCCTCGATCACATTTTCTAAAGCGGTCAGGTGTGGAAACAGGTTGAAGCGCTGGAAGACGAAGCCTATCTGAGCACGGACGCGGGAAACTGCCGCATCGCTTTCCTCTACCAATCGCCCTCTCACCTCGCGATAGCCCAGCAATTTCCCCTCGATATAAATACGCCCGCTGTCGATCTTTTCCAGGTGATTAATACAACGTAACAGCGTCGTCTTGCCGGAACCACTTGGGCCGATGATCACTACGACCTGCCCGCGCTTAACAGAGAGGTCAACGCCGTTCAAAACCTTCAGGTGGCCGAAGCGCTTGACAACGTTCTCCGCACGTACCATCTCATTTCCATTGATAGAGCCTGTCCCATTTCTACTGGCATAGTCTGTACTCATTGGAATTGTCCTTCCTCTCGATTCTTAGCGGTGTTCCAGAGGTTCCTCCACTAGCGTTTCTCCAGTGCGCGCTAAACCAAATCCTAACATTCGCTGCGCCCACCCTTTTTTCTCCTTGATATCATATTTGGTTATCCGATCGGGGTTCATGCGGTATTCGATCCAGTTCTGTACATAGCCCCACAGGGTTGTCAGGAGGAGATAGTAGAAGGTGGCGACAATGAGCAAGGAAAAGATAATGAAGTCTTGCGAGCCGTAAACCTGGGCTGTGTAGGTGAGTTCGAACAGGCCAACGACGGAGGCAAGGGATGTCGTCTTGAGCATATTGTTGAACTCATTGCCCAGCGGCGGCACGATGACGCGAGCCGCCTGCGGTAGCACGATGCGCCGCATAGCCAGCGGATAGCGCATACCCAATGATTTGGCTGCTTCCATCTGCCCCGGGTCTACCGAAGTGATACCCGCACGAATGATCTCCGCCATATAAGCGCCTTCGTTGAAGGAGAAAGCGATTAAGGCAACAGAGTAAACGGAGAGGTATGGAGTGAGGCTTGGAAGAACTTGAGGGATGCCATCGTAAAGGATAAATATTTGTACCAGCAGAGGACTGCCGCGAAAGAACCAGATATAGAAGCGAGCAGGCCATGAAAGAAGGGGAAAATGTGACATGCGCATCAAAGCAAGAAAAAGGCCAATGATCACGCCGCACGTCTGGGCAACGACCGAGATCCACAGCGTCGTCCAGGCTGCCTGGAGGAAAATCCCGGAGAAGAGAAATTCCCTGATGCCATTCAAGTAAAACACAAAACCCCTCCTTTCTATATCATTGCCAGGTCCTGGTTGCCAAAAATCATAATCGACGGTGGGCACGATAACGCGCATTAACAAATTATTCCGCCAATGGTGTGACCGGAACAGAGGCCGATCAATCGGCAGTGGGCACGATAAATCGGCCCCTACAGTCAGGCATGGTATACTACTTTGTTAACCTGCATCATCGGGCCCATACGATCAGGCCACCATGGTCCGGCGATCAATCATGCTGGTCAGCTCTTCACTTGTCAGGCCCCATTTCTCAATGAGGGTGTGGTAGGTTCCATTCGCCTTGAGCTGGTCGAAAGCCGTTTTGATGGCATTAAACATGGAGGTATCCCCCTTGCGCACAACGATACCTTCAGGGCCTGCGTTAACGACGGAACCACCAACGGTGAACTGGCCGGGATGCAGCTTGATGTAGTAATCGGTCACCGGCGAATCCTGATACGTCGCAACCACGCGGTTGGTGGCCAGCAACTGGATGACGTCCGTTTGATTTGTCAGGACGGTCATGTTGATAGCTGGCTTCCCCTCTTTTTTACACTGGCTGCTAGCCGTCTGCAGGTCGCTCTGCTCAATCGTGCCGTTCTGCACTCCCACCTTCTGCCCGCACAGGTCAGGCACCAGTCTGGTGATATGCAGGGGGTTGCCGGCCTGCACAAGTAACGACTCACCGGCACTGAAGTACGGGATGAAATCGACCCGCTTTTCACGTTCAGGGGTGATGCTCACGGCTGAGATGACGACATCGAAGCGCTTGGCAACCAGGCTATCAATGATGGTGTCAAAGCTGGTCGAGATAATCTTTGCCTGCAGGCCCATGCGCTGTGCAATGGCCTTAATCAGGTCGATATCGAAGCCGGCAGGCTGGTTGGTAGCCGTATCGATGTACTCTTGCGGCGGATAGGTTGTATCGCTCCCAACGGTTAAATACCCTGGTGTCAACAGGTCGCTGGGAGGAGCCACCGCCGGCTTCATGTTCATGGAACTACCGCCCGTGGTGGTCGGACTGCTACCACATGCAGCCAGCAGCAAAAGCAGTACAAGCAAACAGCCTACGAATGCGAAACTTAGATTGTACCGCCTACGGGCTTTGTGAATGGAAGAAAAAGGTGCCATAAGAACAACCTCCTCTAGCTAAAATAGCCATGATGATTTATTACGGTTCATTTGATAGATGCTGGCCTGACTCCCACAAGGGAGGCCAACATATCACTATATTATGCGTATTGATAGGCGTAATGTATCACAGTATGTTCAAGGTGACAATAAGTGAGGATTGAGATTCCCCATCTTTGCAGATGAACGGCCTGTAGGGGCGGGAGCGGCGATGAAGAGAGGTGGGGATGCTTGCGTCGCCCTGGTCATCCCCCTATGTTCGCTATGCAGCTAATTCTGCTAGTGCGGCAAGCTGTTCTGAGGGATGCCAGATAGTCACAAAAGTCCGCTCAACTCCCAACTCTTTCCAGGTAGTCAACTTCTCAGCAATGTTCTCAGGCCAATCCCATACAAACGCAGATAATGCCACTGCTCGCTGTGATGCTTCGATCTCGCGGCGCGCAAAACGTATGAACTCGTCGTCAGCATATACATTGATCTCATCAGCATATTCGATAGCACTGTGAAGTAGCCTGCGGGAGCTACCCGCACCTACCACGATACGAGGAGGACCAGGTGGAATAGGCGTACAGGCCGCATTTTTCAGATGAATTTGCCCGCCCTCAAACGTCACTTGCTCGCCCTTCCATATACGGCGCAATATCATGATCGTCTCTTTGAGTCCGGTAATTCGTGCAGTGCTAGATGGAATTTCGATGCCCCATGCCTGAGCTTCCTCGAAGTAGTCCCCGGCGCCGATGCCAAGTTCGAAACGCCCACCGCTGATGATAGATAAAACTGAAGTCTCTTTCGCAAGTACTCCAGGTAAGTAATTCAAGCGATCGATCACCATAGGCACAAGATGAATGCGGGAGGTCGCCATCGCGAGAGCGCCGTAAGCTGACCAACCACAGATATACGGCCATTCGAGCTTATCGGTGTGATAATGATCCAAGAAACCAATAGAGTCAAAACCAAGCGCTTCAGCAGCCAGCGCCGTTGCCAGCATATCTGGCCAATCCCCTGATGGTCGCAAGTTTATGCCAACACGCATAAGTTCACCTCTTTAGTAGTATGAGAAACCTCAACCCTTTAGTCGATACGTGGTGGCCCTTGCCTGATCCGCATGCGCATACCCTCTATGCCGCCATTCGTTTCCGGCGAGGCCCAGACAGCTTCCAGCCACCACGTGAGGCCTGCCCCGGCGAGCGGGCGAACAATGGAAGCTGCTTTCTCAGGATGGTCTCCGGGCGTTTCACCTTCCATAACGATGTCAAACGGAGTTGTGAGCGTGCGATGCTCATCGATAAAAGCCTTCATGGCCCGGAGATCATCCGGTGTCATTTCGCTCGTTGATCTGTCTTCGCTCATCCTGGTGGGCAGTACGCCATCACAGCGCAGGACGCGCCGCATCGATTTCATCCGCGGCCACGCTCCCACGACCCAGATGGGGACTCTCGGCTTCTGCACCGGCGTAGGAGAGAACTCTACATCCCGCAGGTGGTAATGCTCGCCGTCGTAGCTGAAAGGCTCTCCACTCCACAGGCCATTAATGATATCCAGGCTTTCGTCGAGCATTTTCGCCCGAACTTTGCGGTCCGTCTCCTCTCCTACCTGAGCAAACCAGTTGTGAACGTGCTCTTCGCCTACTGCTCCTAACCCGACCGGCAGGATTACCCGCCCATTAGAGAGGTGATCCAGGGTTACTACTTCACTGGCTACCTTCCATGGGCGGCGGCGCGACAGGGGCGTCAGCATTGTGCCAAAACGCACCCGCTCGGTACGCATCGCTAGGGCTGCCAGCGAAACCCAGACATCGATGCCCCAGATACCATCCCAGACAAACACGCCATCCCATCCCGATTCTTCTGCCTCATGAGCAAGATCAGCCAGCGTGCGTGGATCAATAAGCGGAAGTGTGACACCATACTTCATAATACCCTCTCCTTTTTTGATAAACATGTAGTGGCCTCCGTGGAGGCCAGGCTTTTACCCAAGCGATCACACAGCTATTCATCGTTCATTATAAACAGCCTTTCCTGCCATCTTCTGTCATATTTTGAGGAGAGAGCATTTTCCTGGATGGTTGATCAAAAAAGACAGGGACATAAACGGCGGGCCAGATGGCGACGATCAGTGCAAAAATAACAGGGTGAATGAAGAGGTCGGGCAGCCAGCACCCAGGGCGGGGACGAGCCGCCGCCCCTACTATGGTGACGGCGGCACCGGCCAATGCGGATCATGAGAGAGGCAACCCTGATGTCCTTCGCCAGCAGAGTCTTGTAAGGTCTCAGGATATCCGTTTACTTCTAACGCCTCGTCCACAAGGTGTAGCCCACCCACAGCCAGAAGAGCGGGCAATAATGGCTGCCCCTGGCACACCTATGGCCAGAATCAAAGCCGAGGTGTTGGTCACATCGCCAATAAACAGCAGCAGCACGCCGATCCCCGCTACCAGCGTAAGGTAGCCTAGCGGGCGACCGAAGTAATGGGAACGCAGCATCAATACGCCGGTAATCAGCAGCCAGAAGCCGGATAACACGAACTTTGTGAACCCGAAGGGATCCAGCGGTGAGGGAAGGCTTCCGACTACCAGGACACTGGCTCTGGTCGCGGCATTGCCAGAGAGGTATAGGCCACTCAAGATGGGGAAAAGCAAGGCAATTGAGATGCCATAGATGGTGGTCAAGATGCCGTAAACGAAGCCGATCAGCAACGACCATAACGCCCAGGTCTCGTTGACCTCGCGCACCCATCTATACACGCCAACAACGGCAGCCGTTGCCGCCAGCCCGCCTAATGCCAGCAGCAAGCTGGCGAGTTGCCGGCCTGTTGGATTGGCGGCAAACGAGGTGAGCGAAGCGCCGGTTCTGGCGAGCTGCTTTTGGGCTGCCGGGACGAGAAACAGAAAGATGAGTCCGTAGGAGAGCGAACTGAGCGCAACGACGAAGCCTGCTGCACCCGCAAACTTCTGATAGGTATCGCTGACGACTTCTTTTGAAGAAGGGCGTGCGGCGATACTGCTCTCTTCTGATAACATGAGATGTTCTCCTTTCTCTGATATTGTTCAGGGTAAGCGTGTGAGACACCATTCTGGTGTTCCACGAGGAACTATAGCAGAGAATGGAGAGTAAGTAGATAGCATCGTGGTATCATAGAGGTATCACCACGCTCCGTGTTATCTCTCATCACCCTCTCCGCGAATCTGACCGCGTTCCAACCGGGAAAAGAGCTTTTCGATATTAGCTGTCGCATTGTCACAAATCTCCTATCTTGCCGGTCTCCTTTTTAGAAAACGAAAGGAGGACGATTATGACCCAACCGTCTACACGCATTGTTGTTCTTGGCGCGGGGATTGCAGGTTTGCTCTTTACTCTGCGCCTATCCGGCAAAGTGGCCAGCTCCTCTGTCCAGATCACCCTGGTCGACGAGGCGGACACCTTCATTGTACGCCCTAGGCTCCATGAGTTTGCCACCAATCAGCGCATCTTCAGCCGCCCATTTCGAGAGATTCTGCGCAAAACACAGGTCCAGTTTGTTCAAGGACGAGTTACCAGCCTTGATCCAGGAGGGCGCTGTATCACGGTCCTGGATCAGCAAGAGCAGGAGCATGAGCTGGAGTACGACTACCTGGTCTATGCGCTGGGAAGTATGACAGAGCGCCAAAACGTACCTGGGGTGGCGCAATATGCCTATAGCCTCGAGGCTCGAGGTCCGTTCTCAGCCTCGGATTTACGTGAAAGGCTCCGTGCAATAGGGGCAGGAGGCGGCCAGGTGGTGGTCTGTGGTGCAGGAGCCACTGGCATCGAAACTGCGGCGCAGGTGGCAAGCGTCTATCCCCAGATCAAGGTCAGCCTGGTGAAGCGGGGGTCGTTCGCTCGCTCCTGGAACAAGAGCGTGGCCGACCAGATCCAGCGGAGACTGGTGAGCCTGGGCGTCGAGATCATCGATCAGAGCAAGGTGAGTACTGTGCGTGCGCAAAGCGTGGTTCTGGAAGGGGGGCGCGAGCTCGCCTGCGACTTATGCATCTGGGCAACAGGCTTTGTGGTACAGCCTTTGGCAAGGGAAGCTGGTCTGGCGGTCAATGAGCGCGACCAGGTCCTCGTTGATCCCTTTCTGCGTTCAGTCTCTCACCAGGAGATCTTCGCTATTGGCGACGCGGCCTCGCCCGTTGAGGATCCGGGAGTATCGCACGTGCGCATGAGCGCCTACACGGCCTCGATCATGGGTGCTCACGGGGCTGATTGCTTGAGTGCCATGCTCTCTGGCAAGAAGCCCAAACCGCTCAGCTTCTCGTACCTGGCCCAGGCCATTGCTCTGGGGCAGCACAACGCGATATTCTTCACGCTTTCTCCTGATGATCAGGCCAGGCCGCCCTACATTACCGGCCGTGTGGGTGCTTTCACTCGCGAGGTGTTTATACGCTTTGTTATTGCAGCCACGCTGGCGCAGCAGCGCTTTCCAGGCTTGTTTATCTGGCTGGGGAAGCGACGCTATGAGCAGGCACAGGACCACAAACAGGCAATACGCCTGCATCATGTATAATAAAGGAGGAGCGCCATGACGCGGGGAAGCAGCACATCATCACAGGCGGCAAGGGAAACAATGGACCAGTTTGAGCAGTATCGCCCCTTCATGTTCTCGATTGCCTATCGTATGTTGGGAAGCGTGACTGAGGCCGAGGATATCCTGCAAAATGCGTACTTGCGGTATCGTGAGATGCCTGCAGGCTCAATCGCCTCGCCCAAAGCCTTCCTGAGTACGGTCGTAACCCGGCTGTGCCTCAACCAACTGCAATCCGCTCATGTGCAGCGCGAGAGCTACCTGGGCCCGTGGTTGCCTGAGCCATTGCTGACAGAAGATGATCCCGAATCACCAACCAGTCAGGCCGAACGACTGGAATCCATTTCGATGGCCTTCCTGGTTCTGCTCGAACGCCTGACCCCGGTAGAGCGCGCGGTGTTCTTGCTGCGCGAAGTCTTTGACTATCCCTATGCCGACATTGCGGAAATCGTTGGCAAAGACGAGGTGAGCTGCCGCCAGATATTGAGCCGGGCCAAAAAATTCATTGCGGGAAATCGCCCGCGCTTCACGCCCTCGACCGAGCAGCACCATCAACTCCTGCAGCAGTTCCTGGATGCGGTCGAAGAAGGCGATCTCGATGGACTGACGCAACTCCTGACTTCGGATGTCACACTGTCGACCGACGGCGGAGGTAAAGTCCGAGGGGCCGCTACCCGCATCTTGCATGGGCCAGAGGCTGTCGCGCGGTTTATGATCTCTTCTATGCGTTTTATTCAGGCACCGTTCACATCGGAGATCACAGAAGTGAATGGTGAGCCAGCCCTGCTGTTACGCATGGAAGGCCATCCCTTCTCGGTGGTATCTGTGACCCTAGACCAGCAGCACATTGTGGACATACGGGTCATTGCCAATCCCGACAAGCTCAGGCATCTTGAGTAACGAGTAAAAAACGGGTGGTACTTCAGAGAGAGTTATCTCCAAATTTGCGATGGCTGCTATATGTGATGGTCATCACGTCAATAGAAAAACAAAGAGAAGGAACATATGGTAAAAATAGATAAGGCCCCATGGTTTGTCCAAGTGGGAAATGTTCTGACCACGACCCTGCTGCGCGCGGGCGTCAAGCTCCTAGGACCCGGGAAATATCCCATGTACCTGCTCACAGTGCGTGGGCGCAAAAGCGGTCAGCCACATACAATCCCGATAGTGATTCTTGAGCAGAATGGGAAGCGCTATCTAGCCTCCCCGTATGGAATAGTGAATTGGGTGCGCAATCTGCGGGCAGCGAGAGAGGCTATTCTCATGCGGGGGCATCGTGCTGAAACGGTCAACGCAAGAGAACTATCTCCCAAGGAGGCGGCCCTCGTGTTGCGAGCAGACATCAGGCGCAATCCCTTCGCTCGCTACTTTGGCGTCACTACGAATTCTTCCGTTGAGGAGTTTGAGCGTGCGGTGCTCACCCATCCGGTGTTTGTATTGGAAAGCAAATAGCAAAAGAAAGGAAGCTGAGCTGGGGGGTAAAGGGCATGGATAGGATCCTTGTGACTCAGCCGGGTCACAGCGAGATTGCTAACTCAGCTTCCTATTCTTAGTGTACATGAGCCACCAACAAGCAAGCGTGCTCCATTGATTGTTATAATGTATGTCGATATGGAGTGCTCTGTCAACCTTCAATTGGCTGAAAAGATGTAGTGGCCCTCCTTGTGGGGGCCAGGGTATGATTATCAATGTTCATTGACAAAGTAACAACAAAGCCAGCGACAATGATATCAGGGCACAGCCGATGATGATTTTTAACGACCAGGATCGGTAAACATGTTCGACTGATGCTTCGAGCATGTCATCCTGAGCGAGTGAGCTGAAGCCCTGAGCGCAGCGAAGGGGAAGGATCTCTGTCGATCGGCAGCGGATGCTTCGCTGCGCTCAGGATGACATGGGAAGAGCGTTCGACAAGTTGTTAGAGGCGGCGGGGCCTCAACCTGGGAAGGAGCACGAGGCCCAGTACGATGCCCGCGCCAAGCCCACCGATATGATCGAGGATACCGATGCCGGGCACTGAGAAGCCCCACACAAGGTTCAGGCCCAGCCAGAATAGCCAGTTCAGGATAGCCCTGGTGCCAAGAGGGCCGAGCGCCCGGCGGTTCACGGTGTAGAAGACACCTAAAGCGCCAAAGACGCCGAAAATGGCTCCTGAAGCGCCAGCAGCAATGACATTCGGGGGCATTGCGAAGTAAGTGACAATGCCACCAATAACGCCCGAAAGCAGGTAAATGGCGAGGTAGCGCCATTTGCCATAAAACGCTTCAACCACCGTGCCGATAAAGAACAGCGAGAGCATGTTTAGGCCAATGTGCAGGATGTTGAAGTGCAGCCACATCGCGGTGAAAATGCGCCAGAACTGCCCTTGCGAGACGAGCAGGTTGACCTGGGCACCAGCTTGCACCAGAACATTTTGGGAGATATCACCTAATGAACCCAAGCCACCGGAACTGAGCGATAGTACTACCAGTACCAGGTATATGAGAACGTTGATACCGATGATAGCATTCGTCACGATGCGCGGGCGCTGGCTTAAGGCGAAGCGCGTGCGCACAATCTGCCGCTGCATGCCGTTTGGGCGCGACCAGGGTGGTATGGCCTCACGCTGTGGCGCTCCTATACCTGTACCTGGAGCATTTCCAGTGGCCTGCCCTGTGCCGAAGCCGTTGGGAGGAGGCACCGGGCCGTAGCCAGGCGTGGGAGCTGGCTCTACCGGTGGGAAATCATTCTCAAAACGCCCACCATACGACAGACGCGAAGCGCGCGCTCGTGCCAGGCCGGCATCGTAGTCCTGCCCCTTGATCCTTAAAAGGTAGCTGCGCAAGGCATGCGCGTAGCCATTTGAGGGATCAACGCTGATGGCTGCATCCACATGCTGTAGCGCGCGATCGTACTGGCGATCCAGCAGGTTGAGCAGCGCCTGCGCCATTGTGCTTTCAAAGCCGCCCTGCGGCTGCAATTCCTTTACCCTGCGGCAAGCCATATGCACAACGCCATACTGGCCCAGCGCCAGGTTCGCCTCTGCCAGCCCCAGGTGGACGGCGGGATTATCTGGTTCGATTTGCGCTGCGTGTGCGTAGGCGATAGCGGCATCGCGGCCCTGGCCTTGCGCTAGCGCCTGCTTTCCACGCTCCATGTATGTCTGTATATCTGTTTGTGCTTCCAATGATTTATCCTCCAACAAAATGCACAGCAAGGATTGCAAGAAGTACTGTGCCCCCTATCGACGCCAGGGCCAGCGGCCAGCGGCGGGAAAGACTATGTATATCTATTAACGTATGATTGGACGACATCGTATAAAGCGGTGTAAACCACCATCCAAGTAAGCAGCCACTGAGCAATCCGCCCAGGTGCGCGTAGTTATCGATATTGGGTATGAATAGCCCTATGCTCAGATTTCCTCCTATGACGAAGACGAGCCAGAGCAAGGCCGGAATACCACCCCGGCGAAAGGCCCTGCGGTGTACCAGCACAAAGATGCTGTAAGCGCCTACCAGGCCGAAGATCGCACCGGACGCCCCTATGCTGATCTCTTGCGGCGAAAAGTAGAAGCTGGCAATGATGCTCACAACTCCTGTGACCAGGTAGACCAGCAAGAAACGTATGTGCCCGACGATGCGCTCCAGAAAAACGCCCAGCACCGCCAGGTTGAGCATATTCAGCCCGACATGCAGCAAGTTGGCGTGCAGGAAAATCGGCGTAATAAAGCGCCAGTATTGTCCATGCACAATCAGATCGTTGTCTTTGGCTCCATATGTAATTAACACATTGGCCAGAGCGTTATCATCCTGCACATTAACGGCATTACTCCATATATTGCTAAGAACGTCTGAGAAGCTATGTGCGCCTGACGCCAGGGCAACCTGGTAGGCAGTGAAGCACCAGACAATGATCGTGCCTAGAGTGAGAATCCAGGTAACCCAGGAGATGCGCGAGAGCCTGCGTCTTGACCTGTAGCGGCTCAAGGCAAGCTGGTAACTGATCTGGGTTTGTAACTTCCTGGATGCAGCATCTTCTTTTGTATAAAGCGTATTCACTCAATGACCTCAAGGGATCCGCATAAAGATGGCAAGGCACGTGAAAAGAAAGACGATCACCGCAATATATCCATTCATATTAAAAAAGGCCACGTTCAGTTTTGACAGGTCGCGTGGACTGACCAGCCGGTGCTCATAGATGATCAGCCCTGTTGCAATGGCCAGGCCTACCCAGTAGATCGGCCCCAGGTGCAGCAAGACCCCTACAATTATCAGCAAGACTATCGTGGTGGCATGCGCGAGCGTTGAAAGCATGAGCGCCGCCGGGATGCCAAAACGTACCGGTATTGAATATAATCCCATCCTGCGATCAAAGTCCAGGTCCTGGCAACTGTAGATCAGGTCGAAGCCGCCTACCCAGGCCGCCACTGCCAGCCCGAGCAGGAAAGGCGGCAGCAGGTTCGCCACGCTGAGCGTTGGATTGACCGCCAGCCAGCCGCCGATAGGCGCAATGCCATCGGCCAATCCCAGCACCAGGTGGCAGAGCCAGGTGAAGCGCTTGGTGTATGGATAGCCAGTCAGGATGACGAGCGCAACAGGAACCAGGAGCAGGCAGAGATAGTTCAGCTCCCACGCCGAGACGACGAAGAGCGCCAGCGCAGCCAGGGCAAAGAGCAGCATTTCGATGGGCTTGAGCAGCTTCTGGGGCAATGCCCGGTTCGCGGTGCGCGGGTTGAGGGCATCCTGGCTGGCATCGACCAGGCGATTGGTCGCCATGGCGAAGCTGCGCGCACTTGCCATGGCCAGCGTGATCCACAGGAATTGCCACCACGTAGGCAGGCCGCGAGCCGCCAGCACCATGCCTAAATAGGCAAAAGGCAGGGCGAAAACAGTATGTTCAAATTTGATGGCTTCGTAAAATACGCCGATTTTCTTGACCATATCCATCATTGGCATTCTACTACATGCCTCCAGTATGGAA
Organism: Chloroflexota bacterium; assembly: GCA_902812455.1. Next base: position 60,014 of record CADDZH010000017.1, read on the forward strand.
GTGTAGCAAACAGCTACCAGTATCATGTAC
>CADDZH010000018.1 GCA_902812455.1 Chloroflexota bacterium
GCTGCTCGCTCAGCCGGTTTCGTCAGCATAGTTATAATGCCAAGATAAAGTAGGAACAGGCCGCCAATGCCACGAATCCAGCCTTGCTCGCTGACCAGAAAGCTTGCGATGGCGGCCAATCCAAATGCCGCACTACTACCGTAGAAGCCATCCGCCGTTGCTACTCCAAATCCTGAGATCAGCCCATACAGGTAGCCCCTGGACAATGTGCGTTGGATGCATAACACACTGATCGGCCCGACGACGGCGGCAATCGAAAGGCCAATAACGAAACCTTTGAAAAAGAGATAGATAAGCATTGCTTACTCCTCTGCTTGTTCATTCGATCTACAAACTGAAGCATAAAAGGGCATAAAAAATTGCCAGACCTCGAATTTGAGGTCTGGCAAGTATCTAGCTTCCAGGCTAGAAGGCTTGTTTGTCGCTTAGCGAGAGAGTTCAGGTGGTCAAAAGCACGCTAAGCAAACCAGACCTCAAATTGAGCTGGTTTGCCTGCTGCTGTTGCTTCAATGCACGAATGGTATGATTTCGTGCCATCGCTGCTCTACTCCTTATTTTCTCCCGTGTTTTCATCTTCCTGGTGCATAACCACCTGGCCTTAGAGGGAATAAGAAAATTTGGGGGCTCCCCAAACCCCGGCAGGGGGCTTCGCCCCCTGCACCCCCATTTCTAACCGCTTTCTTGGCTTGGCACTGCCTTAGTGACGTTGTAACAAAGCGTTGGCTGCTTCGACGATGCTATGGGCGCTGATACCCGCCTCTTCCATCAGTTCTTCAGGGGTACCGGAGCCAGGCATTGTTTGAACGCCAAGTTTAACGACTTGAGGCAGCGTCCCATCTCGCTGCGTGAAAACTTCCAGCACCGCGTCACCCAATCCACCTTCGGGCCAGTGATCCTCAACAACAATGAATTTATTCCCGGCTTCCTCTGCGGCTGCAAACAAGGTCTCTTCATCCATCGGCTTCACCGAATAGGCATCGATCACGCGAACCAGGACATGCTGGTCCTTGAGCTGATCGTAGGCTTTCAATGCCTCGTGGAGTGTAACACCCGCAGCAACTATAGTCAGGCGATCATTCTGCGACTGGCGCACAACTTTGCTGCCACCGACCTTAAATTCCTCCTCGGGGCCATATATGACCGGCGTCTTCTCACGAGTGGTGCGCATGTAGACAATGCCACTATGATCGGCCATCAGGGCAGCCAGCTTCGCCGTCTCATTTGGATCGCACGGGTAAAGGACGGTGCTGCCGTAAACAGCGCGCATCATGGAAAGGTCTTCGAGGCCCATTTGTGACGGGCCATCCTGGCCGATAGAGACGCCCGCGTGAGAACCCACAAGGCGAATGTTGGCGCGAGAGACGGCAGCCATGCGAATGAAATCATAGGCGCGCGTCAAGAACGCTGCAAAGGTTGAGGCGAACGGGATCTTATGACGCACACTCATGCCTACTGCTGCCCCGATCATCTGCTGCTCAGCGATGTACATCTCGAAGTAGCGGTCAGGATAGGCTTTAGCGAACTCTTCAGCGTAGGTCGAGTTGCTGACTTCACCATCCATAGCCACAAGGTTAGGATAAGCAGCGCCGAGGGCCTTGAGCGCATCGCCATAGGCTTTACGGGTCGCTACCGGTTCTTTACCATCATAGGTTGGCAACTCCAATGGTTTCTTTGGCGGTTCCGGCGCCGGTTCGCGTTTTTCGGGCTTATGAACCTGGAACGTCATGCTGCGCATCGGGTGCAGTTCTTTCAGAGCCTGCTCTTCCTGCTCTTTGTCAAGCGCCTTGCCGTGCCAGCCATTCTTGTTCTCCAGGAAGGAGACGCCTTTGCCTTTGATCGTCTTGGCAATAACGACGGTGGGGGAGCCATTTGGCTGGATTGCCTGTGCATAGGCCCGGTCGATTTGCTCGTAGTCGTGCCCGTCAATGACGATAGCATTCCAGCCAAAAGCTTTGGCGCGCGCTTCATAAGCGGCGGTATTCCAGCCAAGCTCGGTCTCGCCGCGCTGCCCAAGTCGATTCACATCTACAATGGCAATTAAGTTATCAAGCTTGTAGTGCGAAGCATGATCAAAGGCCTCCCAGACAGACCCCTCGGCCATCTCACTATCGCCAAGCAGCACCCAGATATGATAGGGCAGCTTGTCCAGGTATTTGCCGCACAGCGCAATGCCAACACCAATGGGGAAGCCCTGACCGAGTGAGCCGGTTGCTACATCCACCCAGGGCAAGGTAGGAGCAGGATGCCCCTCAAGACGGCTGCCAAACTTTCGTAAGGACATCAGTTCTTCATCACTGATGGCACCTGCCGCCTTATACATCGAATAGAGCAGAGGGGAAGCATGCCCCTTCGAGAAAATGAGGTGATCATTGTTGGGATTCTGCGGGTTGTCGAAGTCATAGCGCAGGTAGCTGATCAGCAGCACAGACATCAAATCTGCTGCCGACATCGAGGATGTGGGATGCCCAGAACCTGCATTAGTCGTCGATCGAATGCTATCTACACGCAGTTGTGTAGCCAGGTGTGTCCACTGTTGCACTTGCGGTTGGGTTTCAGTCGTTGCCATATCTTCTCCTCTTTGTAAGGTATAATCTGTCCTCAATCGAGTACTCTTTCATTGTAGAATATGAGGGCAAACAAGAGCAAGCTGATGTGATGTTTGCCTGTGGTTCCACCAACAATCGGGAGCAGGGAACCAGGGCGATGGTGGCCACAGCGTGGCGAAGCATCACCTCTACCTTAGATCACGATGCGTAAGAGGATAAGGGCACAGTTTGCCTCTGTCCTGGAATCGTTGCCCTAAAAGGCGCTTGATCGAGATTTGTATTTATGGAATTAGTAATCTTCATCGGGCTACAAGGCTCTGGCAAGAGCACATTTTATCGTAAGTACTTCGCGGCAACACACGAATACCTGAGCAAGGACGCTCTGCGCAGCGGCAAGCATAAGAGCAAGAATCAGAAACAACTGGAGCGTATCGAGAGCACGTTGCAGGCAGAACATTCAGTTGTCGTTGACAACACGAATGCGAGGATCGAGGATCGAGCGCCGCTCATCTCGCTGGGTCACAGCTATGGCGCCGAGGTCACAGGGTACTACTTCGATGCAACAGTGAGCGAGTGCATCGAGCGCAACAGGCAGCGCGAGGGAAAAGCGCGGGTACCCGACCTGGCAATTTATATCACTGCCAGCAGGCTGGTGCCACCTACATATGCTGAAGGGTTTGATCGATTGTATTCTGTGCAAATCAGGGACGGTAGCTTTGAGATCCAGGAATGGACGGGCAATAGCATCACTCCGCAACAATGACGACCTTCAGCGCATTCCCCGGCTTCGCGACAAGTTGGAAGGCCCGTGCGGCGTCCCGCAACGCAAAACGATGGGTGATCAGCAATTCAGGGCGAATACGACCATTACGCAGGAGTTCCAGGGCCAGGCGCGTCTCATATGGCCCCGTTGAGTAGCTGGTACACAATGTGATCTCTTGAAAGAAAAGCTGGTTGGGCCCTACTGGCAGCATTTCCGTTGGCGGTGGAGGCGCAAACAACAACACGGTTCCTCCTGGCCCAACCAGCTCAATGCCCTCTCTCATAGCAGCGATTTTCGAAGGCGTGACAATGACAATATCAGGTTTGCGCCCATCATTTAGAGCATAGAGTTGTTGCAGAAGCGGTGCAACCTGGGGATTGAGGGCATGATCGATCCCCGCATCCAGCGCATACTGGCGACGAGAGGCAATGGGATCGACGATGACTACCCGGCTAGCGCCGCGTTGCTGGGCTAACAGCGAGAGCATGAGGCCATTGCTACCGGCGCCAAGCACCAGCACAGTATCACCCGGCTGGATAGCAGCGCGATTGATAGCCCGTATACAGCAGCCTAGCGGCTCGATCAGCGTGGCGGCCTCAGGGGAAAGATCATCAGGAATAGGGAGCACATCAAGTTGCACATTGAGAGCGGGCACGCGCAGGTATTCGGCCAGGCCGCCAGGATCAAGGCGCGTAGCACGGAACGTGGCGCATTGCGAAAAGGAGCCGCGCCGGCAAAAGTGGCAGACCATGCAGGGAACATGGTGATGCACAAAGACGCGATGGCCTATCGCAAATTGCTGTACGCCTTCACCTACAGCAGCGATCACCCCCACAGGCTCATGCCCAGGATAGAGAGGAGCGCGTGGCCGCATGTACCATTCCATGACATCGCTCGCGCATATGCCACATGCCTGCAACTGCACCAGCAATTCGCCAGGACCGATTTGCGGGACTGGCAGTTCAACGATACGCACATCCTCGTTGGAGTGATATTCGACAGCAAGCATGTTTCTCTCTTATCGCTGGGCTGGTACAACACATAAGAAGCCAAACGGCTCGTCACCAAGCGCAAAAAATTGATGCACTTCGTTGCCTGCAATGTACACCACGTCACCCGGATTCAATTCGTGTTCGTCGCTATCCAGGCGCAGGCGCGCCCGGCCATGCAGGACGTAAACTCCGTGCTCGTGCGCGTGCCGGTCAAGCGAGGTATGCCCGCCGGGCTGGACGGCAAAATAGCGCAGGTGAAAGTTCGGTGCGCGCTCGTCCGTGCCGATCAGAATCTGGCGCGTGGCGCGCTCCGCTGTGCTATTTTCCGGCCCATACGCGCGCACCGGCACATCTTGCCAGCGCATTTCGCCGTTTTCTACCTTATCGAAGCGATGAATAGTACCCATCGATCTCACACTCCTGATCTGGCTTTGTGAAGGTGTTTCTATAGAGCCTGTAAAATCAACCCTACCATACCAACAATAAAAAGGCAAAGGCCATCTTACTTGCCTCACAGCGTCCTCAATCAGTATAGCATAGGGGAGGCTGCCCGGCTTATTCCTGCAGCGGCGCGCTCATTTGCGTGATATCTCTGGCCCTGGGGTCAAGGTACTCGCGTAGAGCATCACCCAGAATGTTGAGGCTGAGCACGATCAGGACAATAGCCAGAGCGGGGCCAAATATCATCCAGGGATCACTGCTGAGATATACCTGAGCCTCGCTGATCATCGAACCCCATTCCGCTGCTGGCGGCTGCGCGCCCAGGCCCAGGTAACTGAGCGTCGATTCATCCAGAATGGCAAACGAAACGGAGATCGTGGCCTGCACGAGCAACGGCGTGAAGATGTTGGGCAGAATATGCCGCAACAGAATTTTCTGCGTGTGCGTGCCGCTCACTATCGCGGCCGTCACATAGTCGTGAGTTACTGCCTGCAATGTCTGCCCGCGCGCAAGGCGCGCGTATATCGGCACGCGCACAATAGCCAGCGCGATCAATACATTTACGACGCTCGGCCCGAGCGCTGCCACAATGCCGAGGGCAAGGATGAGCGAGGGAAAAGACAGCAGCGTATCGATGATCATGATGATCACCTGGTCAACCCAGCCTTTGAAATAGGCAGCGAGGATACCCAGCAGCGTGCCACATAGCCCTCCTATCAGAATAGATGCGATACCCACCGTCAGTGAGATGCGCGTCCCATAAATGACGCGGCTCAGTTGATCGCGACCCAGATCATCCGTTCCGAGAGGATGTGCCAGCGTTGGGCCCTGGGCAGAGAGCGCCGGATGATATTGAAGCGGCGGGTAAGGGCTGATAAACGGCGCGAAAATAGCCGCGATCACAAATACGAGCAGGATCAGCCCAAACCATAACCTCGGATCGTGCATGAACGTGGAGAGCGCTCGAACGAGCCTGCCTGAAACTCTCGCAGCAGGCTGGATGGCTATGGTTTCTGGTTGTTGAAAGCGCGTCGGCGTTGCCACACCATGCTCCTCGCCAGGTACTTCTTGCTATCGCTCAAAGCGTATTCGCGGGTCCAGGAACGCATAACAAATATCGATCAGCAGATTGGCCGCCATATAGGAAAATGCCGAGAGCAAAACGACTCCTTGCACGACGGGATAGTCTTTCGACAGAATGCTCATTATAGTCAACTGGCCGATGCCAGGCCAGAGGAAGATCGTCTCTACAACAAAGGCTCCGGCGAGGATCGCGCCTATTTGCAAGCCGACGATAGTCAGAACCGGCAGAAAAGCATTCTTGAGTGCATGAACGTAGGCAACACGCCTCTCGGGTAGTCCCTTCGCTCTCGCGGTGCGCACGTAATCCTGCCCAAGCACTTCGAGCATATTCGCGCGTATCTGCCGCAAATTGACAGCAACCACTCCCGTTCCCAACGTAATCATGGGCAAGATAAGATCGCGAAGATTGCCTGCTGGATCATCACTGAAAGGGACATAGCCGCCGGGGGGAAACAGGCGTATATCCACAGCAAAGAAGAAAATAAGCACAAGTCCCAGAACGAAACTGGGGATAGCCGTGCTGAAAAGGCTGAACACGTTCGCCAGCCAATCTCCTACCGAATTGTTATGCAGTGCTGAGTATATACCAAGGGGAATCGCCAGGATCAGGGAGTAGAGCAATGAGCTGATCCCTAATTCTAGCGTCACCGGCAGCCTCTGCTGGATGGCCTGCACCACCGGCTGCTGGAGCTGGATCGATTGCCCCAGGTTGCCACGCAACGCCTGCCACAGCCACAGGGCAAACTGGACAGGAACCGGCTTATCCAACCCCAATTGCCTGTCTAATGCCGCAACCGTTTGCGGCGTCGCATACTCTCCTAGAAGAATACGCGCAGGATCACCTGGAATAAGGTGAATCATCATGAAGGTCATGAAACTGACTAGCAGCGCGACAGGGATCATGAATAGAATACGCCGCAAGATGTAGCGAACCACAGAAAAACTCCTCTAAACTTCCCGCGTTCTGGAGCAAAGGGGAAGAGCGATACTTGCTATCGCCTCCCCCATACTGCCCTCGGCTTTATGAGCCGAGATACACATCAGCAAACTCCATGATGCCCGTTGGCAGGATGGTGAAATTTTTAATGCTCGTCGTTGTTGCCTGCTCGTTTACCCCATAGTTAATAAACACATACGGCGCGTCTTGCAGGATTAACCGCTCCGCCTGCTGGTAGTCCGATGTGCGCGTCGCCCGGTCGCTCGTGGCGCGAGCCGCCTCAAGCAGCGCATCGACCTGCGGATTCGAGTATTGCATGTCGTTAAAACCGCCGCCAGTATGGAACCAGGAGTACATGTTCCCATCTGGATCAGGCCGCCCGCTCCACCCTATCAGGGCCGCCTGGAAGTTGAAAGCGGAAGTATCGCTCAGGATCGTCGAAAACGTTTCTTGCTTGATGCTGACGGTAATGCCTGCAGGTTGGAGCTCTGACTGGATGAATTGCGCCTCCTCAGTATTGAGCGGTGAGCCGCTGGTAATCAGCATGGTAAAAGAAACGCCGCTCGTTTTGCCTGCCTGGGCAAGCTCAGATTTGGCATTACTGATATCATAGCTATAGGGGGCGATGCTGCTGCTGTATGCCCAGCTTGCCGGTGAGAGTGGCCCCTGCGCGACCACGCCGATACCTTTCAAGACGGTATTGACGATTTCTGTGCGGTTTACCGCCCACGAAATAGCCCGGCGCACATGGACATTATTCAGAGGAGCAACTTTGGTGTTGAGCATAAAGCCGAAGAAGCTCAACCCTGGCTCTTGCTTGTAGACCAGGCTGGGATTCGATTTCGCCTGTGCCACCTCGGTCGGGCCGAGGTCGTCGGCTACCTGGATGGTGTTCGTCTCAAGATTTGAGTACATCACACTCTCGTTGGTAATCGGCACGTAGCGGATCGATTGCAAGTACGGCAACGTATTTCCCTGCGCATCCTTCTGCCAGTAGTGAGGATTCTTCACAACGGTGAGGTGATCGCCCTTCACCCATTCCTTGAACATGAACGGGCCGGAGCCAGCGTCAACAGGGCCATTTGCCAGGCCGCTCCCCAGCTTTTGCACAGCCGTTGGCGAGAGGATCATGCCGGCGCGATCTGTCAGTGTGGCCAGCAGGGGAGAAAATGGGCGCTTCAGATTGAACTGCACATGGGAAGAATCCAGCGCTACGACCGATTTGACACTCGAGATCTCGCTATAGCGTGGCGATGTTGGCGCTTTCAATATGCGGTTGATATTGAAGACAACAGCATCAGCATTAAAAGGTGTGCCATCCTGGAACATAACACTGGTACGCAAAGTAAATACGAGCTGCGTAGGCGAATTATACACCCACGAAGTCGCCAGGTCAGGCACAATGTTATTACTGGCGTCGAGCCTGACCAGCGTATCGTAGATGTTCAACATGACCTGGCGATCATACAGCGAGGTTGATTGTAAAGGATCGAGCGTGGTCACATCAGCATCGAGGCCAACCTTGATGTTGCCGCCATACTTCGATGGAGGAGTGCTCGTTGTGCCGCCGCATGCCGCCAGAATTGGCACTAAACAGATAGAAATAACTACAAGGGAGAAAAATAGCTTGTGCGTGCGCATGCATCTGAAAAAAGCATGGTACATAATGAGAGAACCTCCTTAAGTAATCCATTGTGTCCGGTGACGCATATTATTCTGTTAACCTCCACTTGAGCGGGAAACATGTAGTGGCCTCCCTTGTGGGGGCCAGGCTTTCACCCGTCACATGACCTTTGATAATGTAATACCCGGCTGTTCATACAACTGAACCAAAGGTTCATCTCTATAAAAATATAGGCGTGAGCAAGCCACCTGTCAAGGAAAATACGTCATCTACCACTTGACAGCATATTCACTTTTCTCTTATAATTAGGTTGCCTAACAAATTAAATGCTAATTTAGTTACTAACCTAACTTAAAGGGGCAACCAATGAAAACAGATATACCTGCTAGCGAAACCGCGCAGAAGCTCTTAAGCGCCCTTGAACGATTCCATAGGGCCAGGTGGCACGAACAGACTGTGGCGGGCTGCAAACCAAGCGAAATCAGGCTACTGTTCTGTGTCAAAAACGGCACAAAGTCCGGCGCTCCCATGAAGGTCTCGGAGATTAGCAAGCAGATGCATGTGACCTCGCCCACCGTTACACAACTGCTCAATAGCCTGGAACCGAATGGATTGGTCGAACGGCAGATCGACCCGGAGGACCGCCGCTCTGTAGGAGTCAGGTTGACACCGAAAGGCGAATGGGTCACCGAGCGCGCCTGGGAAGCCTTCTTAACTGCTTTGCAAGGACTGATAGAATATCTGGGGGAGGAAGACAGCGAACGTCTGGCCGACCTGTTATTCAAAGTGCTTCGCTACATGGAGGAAAGACAGGCCAGCATAGAGCAAGCACGCTGGAGCGAAAGCAGGAGTGAGGAACTATGATCAAACTACTGCGCTTCATGAAACCGTATCGATGGATACTTATCCTCGTGGTCGCGCTCGCCTTTGGGCAGGCGCTGGCAAACCTGTACCTGCCTACGCTGATGGCCAATATTGTCGATTACGGTATTATCAAACAGGATACCGGCTACATCTGGAGAACCGGCGGCGTGATGTTCCTGGTAGCGCTGGGGGGTACTCTGGCTGCGGTCATTGGTATTTTCATTTCTTCCCAGGTGGCCAGCGGCTTTGGCAAAATTATCCGCGCCAAACTGTTTACTCATGTGCAACGATTTTCACTGCACGAGTTCGATAAGCTTGGCAGTTCTTCTCTCATAACCAGAACCACCAACGATACGACGCAGGTGCAGCAAGTGACGGTCATAGCCCTGAATATGATGATCACCGCCCCGATCACCATGGTAGCAGGCATCATCCTGGCGCTCAACCAGGATGTCGGGCTTACCTGGATTCTGGCGGTCGCCATGCCCGTCCTGGTCGCCGTGATTGTGATCCTCTTTAGCAGGGCCATCCCGCTCTTCAGGAGCATCCAGGCGAAGCTGGACAAAATCAATCTCATCCTGGATGAGGGACTGACCGGCGTGCGTGTGGTACGAGCCTTTGATCGCCAGCGCTACGAGGAGCAGCGCTTTGACGTGGCGAACCGCGACCTGACGGACGTGACCATCCGCGTGAACCGCATGATTGCTATACTCATGCCATCTATGATGTTCGTGCTGAACGTTTCCAGCGTAGCAATTCTCTGGTTCGGCTCCATTCGCGTCAATAACGGGGATATGCAGATCGGAGCGATGATCGCCTTCCTGCAATACGCCATGCAGATTCTCTTCGCGCTGTTGATGGTTTCCATGCTGTTCATCTTCTTGCCGCGTGCGTCGGCTGCAGCCGCCAGAATTAACGAGGTGCTGGCGATAGAGCCTGAAATCAACGATGCTGGAGATGTGAAGCGCGCGGGCGACCTGCGTGGCTATGTGGAGTTCCAGGATGTCACCTTCAGCTATCCTGGAGCTGAAGAGCCTGCGCTCTCTCACGTTTCCTTTAAGGCAGCACCCGGCCAGGTCACCGCCATCATCGGTGGTACAGGCTCGGGCAAATCGACTCTGATCAGCCTCATCCCCCGCTTTTACGATGTGGATAGCGGCCGTATTCTGATCGATGGCGTCGATGTGCGCGAGATGTCCCAGGAGTACATGCGCGCGAAAATCGGCCTTGTGCCACAAAAGGCCGTCCTCTTTTCAGGAACGATTGCCGATAATATCCGCTATGGCAAAGAAGACGCTACTGAAGAAGAGATCAGGCACGCGGCTGAGGTGGCCCAGGCCAGCGAATTCATCCAGAAGATGCCAGACGGCTTTGATTCAGAGATTGCCCAGGGGGGAACAAACGTCTCCGGCGGCCAGAAACAGCGCCTTTCCATTGCCCGGGCACTGGTGAGAAAACCAGAAATTTACCTGTTTGACGACAGCTTCTCGGCGCTGGACTATAAAACCGACGCCCGGTTGCGGGCCGCGCTCAAGCAGGAAACCCGCGACGCAACGGTGCTGATCGTCTCGCAGCGCGTCAGCACGGTCATGGACGCAGATCAGATTATTGTCCTGGACGAGGGACACGTGGCGGGTATTGGCACCCATCATGAATTGATGGATAGCAGTGAGGTCTATCGTGACATCGTCTACTCACAGCTTTCCAGTGAAGAACTCGCGGAGGAAATCGCATGAGCGAAGAACGGAAGAGACTGCAGCAACAGCGGCAGCAGATGAACCGGGGCCCCTGGGGAGCTATGGGCAGGCCGGTGGAGAAACCCAAGAACTTCAAAGCGACGGCTTTGCGTTTGCTTGGCTACTTCATGCCGGAGAAATTTCGCTTAGCGATCGTCCTCATCACCGCCATCATTGGCACTGTGTTCAATATTGTCGGCCCGAAAATCCTGGGGTTAGCGACCACCAAACTGTTCGAGGGCGTCGTCGCGAAGATCAAGTATATGTACTTGCTCAAGCAGAATCCGTTGGTGGCTCAACATATACCGGCTCCCAGCATCGATTTCCACTATATTGGCACGGTCTTGCTGATCTTGCTGGGATTGTACGTCATCAGCGCCATTTTCCTCTATCTCCAGCAGTATATCATGGCTGGCGTGGCACAGCGAACGATGTACCGCTTGCGTAGAGAGGTGGATGAGAAGCTTTCTCGTTTGCCGCTGAAATACTTTGACGGGCGCACGCACGGTGAAATTATGAGCCGCGTGGTCAACGATATGGATAATCTCAGCTCGACGCTCCAGCAGAGCGTGACCCAGTTGATCACGTCGTTCGTGACGCTCGTGGGCGTGCTCGTGATGATGCTGACGATCAGCCCGCTCCTCAGCCTGATCGTCCTGGTGACCCTCCCGCTGAGCCTGTTTATCACGATGGGCATCGCCAAACGCTCGCAGGAGTACTTCCGCAGGCAGCAGCGAGCGCTTGGAGAACTCAACGGCCACGTCGAGGAAATGTACACGGGCCACAGGATCGTGAAAGCCTTTGGGCACGAAAAAGAAGCCATAGACGAATTTAATGTGCGCAACGAGCGGCTGTACAATGCCGGCTGGCGAGCGCAGTTCGTTTCGGGCATTATCATGCCGTTGATGCGTTTTGTCGGCAATATCGGCTATGTCTTCGTGGCCGCAGTTGGCGGCATCATGGTCATACAGGGCAGAATCGCTATCGGCGATGTGCAGGCCTTTATCCAGTATGCCCAGCAGTTTACCCAGCCAATCGCTCAACTGGCCAACTTCGCCAACGTGATCCAATCGGCCATGGCCTCGGCTGAACGCCTCTTTGAAGTACTCGATGAGCAAGAGGAAGTCCCGGATGCTGTCGATGCAAAAGTCATCGAGCATCCACAAGGCGCAGTCGAGTTCGAGCATGTCAAATTCGGCTATAGCCAAGACAACATCCTGATGCAGGATATGAACATCGATGTCAAGCCGGGTCAAATGATCGCCATTGTCGGGCCGACCGGCGCCGGTAAAACAACGCTGGTCAACCTGCTGATGCGCTTCTATGAAGTCAATGGCGGCAGAATCCTGGTGGATGGCGTGGATATTAGAGAGATCAAGCGCGGAGCGCTACGCCGCATGTTCGGCATGGTGCTCCAGGATACCTGGCTCTTCAACGGAACCATCCGCGATAATATCGCCTATGGCCGCGAAAATGCTACAGATGAAGAGATCGTGCGCGCCGCCAAAGCAGCATACGCCGACCACTTTATCAGGACGCTGCCGGACGGCTATAACACGGTTCTCAACGAGGAAGCTAGCAACATCTCGCAAGGGCAAAAGCAGTTGCTGACCATTGCCCGCGCGTTCCTGGCCGACCCTGAGATCCTGATCCTGGATGAAGCGACCAGCAACGTTGATACCCGCACCGAGATGCAGATCCAGAAAGCGATGTCCGAACTCATGAAGGGCAGGACGAGCTTCGTCATTGCTCACAGGCTCTCCACTGTCCGGGACGCCGGCCTGATCCTGGTTATGGATCACGGCACGATCATCGAGAAGGGCACCCACGAGGAACTGCTCGCCAAAAACGGCTTCTATGCCGACCTGTACAACAGCCAGTTCACCGGGCGCGCCCTCCTCGAAGAAGTCGTGTAAATATGCGAGGGCAGGGGCAAGGGGTGGTGGGAGGTCGCGTGGAGGCCTTGCGCCTTGGCCTTATGCCCTCGTCACCCCTCACACGCTCAGAAAGCAGGCAGGGTAAATCCCGCCTTGGTCACAACGTAATCGCGCGATTCGATGGCCATCCTGCGAGCGCGATCAAGATCGACATGGAGGAGGTACCCGTTGCGCTTCAGAGCTCGCCCAGCAATAAAGACCGAGTCGACATTGCCGGTATCCGCGCCCACGACCACGGCGCCGATAGGATCATTTATCGGCGTCACATTCAGGCGGTCTGAGCGCAGCATGATGATATCAGCCTCTTTGCCAGGAGTGAGCGAGCCAGTTTTGTGATCCAGCCAGTTGGCACGTGCCCCTTCAATGGTGGCAAACTCCAGCACATCCTTGACCGTCAGGAGCTTTTCGCCCTCGAAGCTCCCGCCGTAGAGCGCACGCTGGTTGACCAGGGCCCGCTGGCACTGGAAGGCCGCCCGCATCTGGGTGAACATATCCCCAGGCACGTTTGTTTCCACATCCACGCTCAAGCTCAGGCGCGCACCCAGCCTGAGGATGCGATCAATGGGAGGCATACCATGGCGCATCTGCATTTCGACGGCGGTAGCGATGGAGAACTTCCCTCCGGTATCGATGATGCACTGCAATTCCTCGTCACTGAGCGTGCAGCAATGGATGGAGGTGGTATCCGGGCCGAGCAAGCCCTCGTCATACATTTGCTTAATATCTCCCCGGAACCCGTTCTCGGCGACCCCAACATGCACGGTGATGGGTACACCGACTTCGCGGGCCAGAGCCCAGTCATGCCTGACGACCTCCATTGTCGTCCAGCATGGCCCACGTGGAGCCAGGGCCAGGGTGAGAAGCTGATCCTCCGATGAGAAATACTGGGGGCGCAGCCGTTTGATATCGTCGGGGTGCTTTAAGCTGCTATTGAACCACCAGTCCGGCAGGGACGTGTTGGGATTCCCATAGCCAAAGACCGCTCGTATGCCTGAATCCTGGAGCGCCTGGATCGTGGCATCGCTATGCTCAGGCGTATTCTGGATATGCGACCAGTCCAGAATGGTAGTGATGCCAGCGTCGATAGCTCCCAGGGCAGCGATCAGATTGCCGATGTAGGCGTCCTCTGGCCGGTACACAGGTGCGAGCGTGCCTATAACGTCGGGGAAATAATTGCCGAGGATGCCATCGGCTGAGATGTTTCGTAGAATACCCTCCCACATATGGCGATGGGTGTCGATCAGCCCCGGCATGACGATCATGTCCGAAGCATCGATGATCTCGGCGTCGGTCACCCCCAGATTCGGTCCAACTGCCGCGATTTTTGTCCCTTCGATCAGGACATCGGCCTGCCAGAAGTTACCGATCTGGTTATCAACAGTGATAACACAGCCGTTTTGTAGTAGCGTTCGGTTAAGAGCCAAGATTTACCTCCTTTGGGTACTAACTAACAGTAGAGCTTCACTCTACTAGACAGTAAAGATCGAGACCTGACTCGTAGCACAGTTTATCATATACTCCGTATGATGAACCTCCCATCATTCAACCAATTTGTTAATAGTTTGAGATTCAGGTTCGCTTACCTGTGTGAGAAATGCTGTGAGCGCATCTTCGTAGGCCTGCGGGTCAACGTTCCAGGCCTGAGTATGATCGGCATTTAACGCTGCCACAAGTAGTTGTCTTCCACATAAAGATCGCTGAAGCCGAGGCCACGATAGAGATTATACCCCTGGTGAGTGGATTGCAACATCGCATAGCGGTAGCCGCGCGCACGGGCTTCAAGCAGCGCAGCAAGCGTAATGGCACGACCCAGGCCTTGCTTGCGAACGCGGGGTATAGTGCTGACGTCATAGATGCCCGCCAATCCGGCGGCCAGCAGCAGGGTTGAGGAGGTCACAGGTTCGCCATCCAGGTAGCCAACATAGTGCTGGAAAGGAGCATCCATAGCAAAACCAATGGCAGCATAGGCATCGAAGTAGGGGCGAGCTGCTTCCAGAGGAGCCCCAAAGCCTGTAGCAGAAGCGACGTACCAATCATGGAGTGTTGCCATATCCTGCACTCGCACAATCCGCAAGTTTGCGGGAACGTGTACTTCGCTCCCCAATGTTTCCAGGCTGGCTGTCATGACCGGGCGGCTCTCGATTTTGACCAGCCCATGCGCCTGCAAGTGATGTGCCAGATCTGCCGGCTGGCAGGCAATTGTTACTCGCCACCAACCGCTTCTAGCCCGCGCCTTGAGCAACTGCAACGTCTCTTCTATTCTTCTAGCGACTTGCTGGGGGGAAAGCTCGGTATGCAGGACTGTGGTCCCTGGAGGGCCATCGGCAATAAACCAGGTTAGTTCAGGGTCACGGTGGAATTCGCACTGGGGCAGCACAGCAAATCCCGCAAAATAGGCAATATAGTTGGCCTCAGCGGCAGCCACAAGCTCAGCATGAGTTGGTTGTGTCAAAATCTCAGACATCGCTTAATAACGAAGGCACAATCAAGGGTGCCAGCTCTGGATCATGGTCGGCAAGCGCGCGCAGCAGCCCGAAGCACCCGGCAATCATCATGTCTCCATGAGGAGTGGCTTCGTAGGGATGCAGGCCCGAGCCGCGCAGCAGCGCACGACGCGGGCCTGTCACCGATAAAAACGGAAAACCATTGCTAGACGAAGGTTGATCGAGTATCAAGGCTCCGTGACCGCTCGTGTTAAAGACCTCCTCATTCGTGAGCGTGCCATCTGCCAGTTTCACCAGCATATCCTCAAGCTGTGTGCGATTGATTTCTCCAGTGTGATGCTCGAAAATGCCCACAATACGCCCATCTACAAGATGAAATGCAAGCGTGTGAAAGTTGCCAACGTTGCAGAGGATGCTATCCTGCTGCTTGCGCACAAGGGGATCTTCTAATGAGCCTAATGCCGCTGCCGACCCGGTATCCATCAGCAAGAGCGGAATAGTAGGTGAAGAGCCGCTCAATGCTTTGTAGCGATCCGCGCTCCTGGCAATGGCTCGCAGGCGCGTGAGGTCTGGCGGTGTATCCTGAGCAAGGTAGGCAAAGGCGCTTGGTGTCGGATCTCTCTGCACTGTTTCGGCAATAAAATTAAAGCGGAAACGGCGATCGCTTACCCCCGGAGGAGCAGCGCCATGATCGAAGGCGGCAATAGCGAGTGCATCCACGCGGGGCTCGATATCGAAGGCTCGCATGGCTGTGATAATGGCCCCGGCATCGAAGTCTTGCAGCTCGATATGAACGACATTGGGATCCTCTATGCGTCGTATCGCCTCAGCCTCGTCGATGATCTCAAAGCCCATCTGCTCGACCATCGAGAGATCGTCGTCGAACGTGCGGCCAGCTTCGGGCGTGACGGCAACGGGAAAGCCAGCCAGGGCATGATCGCGAGCAGCCCAGTGAGATGGGCCACCACCCATAGTAACGCCTGTTAAAACAATTGCTTGCCCTCGTCCGGTTGCGCGCTTAATGCGTTCGGCGACGATGACGGTGGGACTGGGCATAATCAGTTGGAAGCAGTTCTCGATGGTTTTGCCGCTCTCGAAGAGCAGGATATCCTGTGTACCTGTACCGACATCGACGGCTAAGATACGTACTGGTGATGACATAGATGTGCTCCTAAAAAGGTCATAGGATGTTCCTCTCTAGGAGTATATCACTTTCCATGAGAGTATGAACTCCTTTAATAGAACCAGCGGGCGATTTGCGAGTAGTCGGCAGTGGCACCATCTTTGAGCAGTTGCAAGTCGGCAAAGACGGATTTCGTACTATCCGCTTATGAAAGGTTTTTGCATCTAGCAGATGCTATAGCAGGTTTGTGATACACAGACAAACACAACCGGGTCTATAATTTATTATCCCGTCTAACAACACTTGTATCCATGTTCGGAATCGTGTATGATCATATTAAGTACGTTATCGTACATAGAAGGAGGTCAAACAATGCTAGAAGAATACGAGCGCTGGATTACTAGCGCAGAGGCAGCAAAGATCATCACCAAGAATAGTGGCCACACTATCAGTGATGCGTATGTGCGCCGGCTAGCGCTCAATGGTAAACTCTCGAGCAGGATGATCGGCGGCAAAACGCGCCTGTTCAACCGTGCTGAAGTTGAGCAGTACACCGTAAAGAAGCGCGACCAGGGGAAGGGCACAGGAAAGGCGAAGCGAGAGGCGAGAGCTAGAAGAGAAAAGCAGGCTGCTTAGCCGGCACTATACCGCCCGTATGCTCTCCCAAATCGGCTTGCGGTATAGTGCCAAGACTATCTGAAATCAGTATACCATATGGCAACCGTGATCATAACGATCACAGTTCATGAGGTGCAAGATGAACGAGGAACAAGCCCTTGTTCCACAAGCGTTACGCGAAGTCAACTTCTATGGCGATCACCTCGCTATCGCCATAATCAGCAATGAAGCATTCGTTGCCTTACGGCCTATTGTCGAATATTTAGGACTTGCCTGGAGTCCGCAACGCTTGCGGGTCCTGCGCGATGAAGTGCTTTCCCAGCATATTTCTCTTATCCAAATGGTGGGAGCTGATGGCAAGCAGCGAGAAATGTTATGTCTCCAGCTCGAGTACCTTCCTGGCTGGCTCTTTGGCGTCACCCCGAGCAGAGCAAAGCCTGAGCTTATCCCAAAACTCACGCGCTACCGTGAGGAGTGCTTCCGCATCCTCTGGCAGGCCTTTCAGGCAGAAGTTGCGCAAGAAATGCCGGCACCGGCTGCGCCATCCTCGCTCGTTCAGGTGCGTGACCTGGCGCTCGCTGTGGCCAGCATGGCAGAGCAGCAAATTGAATTACAGGCAAAAGTTGAGGCGGTCAACGTGAGGGTAGATCGCGCCGCTCAGGTTGTGGGTGATATCCAGCGCCGACTGAGTGTAGTGGAGCGTAAGGTATCGCCGGCGGCCTCGATTACCGATGAGCAGGCCACAGATATTTCTAACCAGGTGAAGGCCCTGGCTGAATTACTGACAAAGAAGGACTCGAGTAAGAACCACTACCAAAGCATCTTCGGTGAGATTTACCGGCGATTCCGAGTGAGTTCTTATAAGCTCATTCACCAGGATCAGTACCAAGCCGTGCTTGACTTTCTGGAGGACTGGCGAAAAACGGTTGAAACCGGCTGACCTGTCATATACTGTCTTGTTGTATTGCAGAAAGAAGTAGGTTAAAATACCGGCAATAACACAAAAAGATGTGCGGTTGCAAACAGCCTATGAACGAAGATAAGACAGAGCAATCCTCTCGCCAATCATCAAGCTATTTACCGATTGAAGATTACGCCATTATCGGCGATTTGCACACGGTCGCGCTTGTCGGCAAAAACGGCTCTATCGACTGGTGCTGCATCCCCCGCTTCGATTCGCCCAGCGTCTTCGGGGCGATCCTGGATGCCCAGAAAGGCGGGTACTTCCGCATCGCACCTCCTGAAACGCCAGGAATGGGAAACAAACAGCTCTACTTGCCTGAAACCAATATTCTCATCACGCGCTTTCTCACTGTTGACGGGGTAGGAGAGATTACCGACTTTATGCCCATAAAGCAGGTAGGTAGCCCTCACCATCAACACTATATCATCCGCTCGGTCGCCGTGGTACGCGGCTCGCTGCCCTTTGAAATGGTATGTCGCCCCGCCTTTAATTATGCGCGAGACGCGCATGATATCCGCCTCTCAAAAGAGGGGGCGATTTTCCTGAGTGACTCACTTTGCCTGGGGCTGGCTACTTCAGTTCCTCTGGAAGAGGATGGGCAGGGCGGGGTGCGAGCGCACTTTACTCTCCATGCTCATCAATCGGTGCATTTTATTCTCGAAAGTGCTAGAAATAACGATTTAGCGCCGCAGCGCCTCTCGCATGAGGAGTACCAGAAGCTATTTCATCGCACTATCACGTACTGGCGTAACTGGCTGTCACAATGTGCATATCATGGCCGCTGGCGCGAAGTTGTGCAACGTTCAGCCCTGGTACTCAAGCTGCTCACCTATGCTCCAACGGGAGCCATTGTCGCGGCGGCCACCACCAGCCTGCCCGAAACCATCGGGGGCGCTCGTAACTGGGATTATCGCTACACCTGGTTGCGGGATGCCTCGTTCACTCTCTACAGCCTGCTCACGCTCGGCTTTACGGAAGAGGCGCAGGCCTTTATGGGTTGGCTGGACGCCCGCTGCCATGAGCTTGGCGAGAACGGCACATTGCAGCCCATGTATGGCATCGACGGCGAACACGATCTGGCGGAATACACGCTTGATCACCTGGAGGGCTATCGCCAGAGCAGGCCGGTACGCATCGGCAATGGGGCCTACAAGCAAAAGCAGCTCGACATTTATGGCGAGATGATGGACTCCGTCTACATCTATAACCGCCATAGCCGCATCTCTTACGATCTCTGGCAAAATTTGCGCCGCTTGCTCGAATGGCTGTCCGATCACTGGCAGGAGCCAGATGAGGGCATCTGGGAAGTGCGTGGCGGGCCTAAACGCTTCGTGCATTCCCGGCTGATGAGCTGGGTGGCCTTTGATCGCGCCTTGCGGCTGGTCCGCCATCGTGGACTACCTGCCCCAATGGCAGATTGGATGCAAAAAAGCGCAGAAATCTACGAGCAAATTATGCACGCGGGCTGGAGCGAAGAGAAACAGAGCTTCGTCCAGTATTACGGCAGCGATGCGATTGATGCCAGCTCCCTGCTCATGGTGTTGATGAATTTCGCCGGCCCCAGTGATCCACGCATACTCAGCACCATCAAGCGTATTCAAAGAGAATTGACCAGCGATTCCCTGGTGCATCGCTATGATCCGAAAAAAGCGGCTGCTGATGGTCTTGGCAGCGTCGAGGGCACCTTCAGTGCGTGCAGTTTCTGGTTAGCCGAGAACTTAGCCCGCGCAGGCAAGCTGGATGAAGCTCGCCTCATCCTGGAGAAGATGCTGACCTATAGCAACCACGTCAGCCTCTTCGCGGAAGAGATAGGGCCAACCGGCGAGGCCCTGGGCAACTACCCGCAGGCGCTCACCCACCTGTCGCTGATCACCGCCTGCTATAACATCGACCAGATGCTGAACCGAGCCTATGGCCATCCCCCGCTTGATACCTTCGCCGAGCCTCATGGCTAGCCTGAAATGACGGCTTAGGACTTGCCTATTTCATCGCGCTCTTCAAGCTCGGATTCCCGCCAGGATTGAAGCAAGCGCATTAATTCACGGTTTCCCTGCAAGGCCTTCAACGCCCTGTGCTTCCAGAGGTAAATATCTTGCACCTGCACGTGCAGAAGGCTTGCCAGTTCACTTTCAGCCATACCTACCAGGTAGGTGTAGCATAGCACCTGCTGATAGCGCCTGTTACGTAGTGATAGAATAGCCTGTCCAAGCGTCTCTTGCAATTCTCGATGCGCCGCATATTCTTGAGGATCAAGGACGCCCCGGTCAACGAACTGCTCGGCAAATTCCTCTGCTTGCGCCTCCAGAGAAAGAGCGGCATTCTTCTTACGCTTATACAGCTCTACGAACATATGGGCCTTGCGGATCAGTATCGTCTGCGCCCATTTAAAAAAGGCTGCGGGATCGCGCGGCCCAAGCGAGGGCTTATGAGCAAGGATACAATGAATCTCTTCCAGCGCCTGCTGCAATACCTCCTCAGTTGCGCGTTCGCATCCCTGCTCTTCACATTCGCGTAAGGAAGATGCATAGCGGGTGTACTGCAAGCAATACCTTAAATACCTTCCTAAGTTCTCGCAAGCCCGGTTCTGCCTGGCAGGATCAGGTGAACTCCACGCAGCATATAACTCACGACTACAAATACGCTGGGCAATACGCTTCAATACAGCCTGGCCAGGTTCCCCTGTATGTTGCGCTTCCCACTCCCGCATGATTTGCTCGCTAAGAGCCTGTGGCGAGAGCAGCCCTCGCGCATAACGCTGGATTGCGTCTTCTGCTACGGTGTGGATACCTGCCCAGAGATCGCTGCACTGCTCAATCATTGAAAGCCTCCATTATCTCTTCTTTGATTGACAATATAAGTTATACTACTGATTTTACCTGAATAAGGATGATAAAAATTACCCCTCAGGGTTGCAAGTTTTTACGGGCATTTCCACACCTATTCCTGGTAGACGGGTAAAAGTGCCCGCTACCAAAAAGGAAGCGTAAGAGGATTTACACAAGAAGGAAGGAGTATTTCATGACCCAGACACTACAACGTACCATTGTCATGCTTGTTATGGCTCTTCTCATGATGGCTGCTCTCATAGGCTGGGCAGTACTGATGAGGACATCCACGCCGGTCTACCATAGTGCCAGCTCCCATGCGAGCCATAGCGTGGCATATATTTGCCCACCCCCGCCATTTGACTGCTCTCCCGCCCATTGATATCAGAATCCGTTTAGATAGCGGTAAAATTTAGGGGCTCCCCAAACCCCGGCAGGAGGGCCGCAGGCCCTCCTGCACCTCCCGCTTATGAAATGAAAAACAGGAGCAGCGCCGAGATTGCAAGGTAGGCAATGGGCGCACCGATCACGAGTGCGATCCTGGTAGCGCGAGGAATCATGGATCGACCGAGCAGGTAATATGCGATCGGGCCAAGCACGGGGATGAGATATACAACGGCCAGCCAGCCGATACGGGCGCCGCCCTTCATCTCGCTGCGGCGCACAATATCCCAGGTTGCAACACTGACCCAGGCTGCATAGAGCGCCAGCGGCAGGTAATACATATAGAAGCCGAGGATGATCTCGAAAAAGGGTGTGGACAGGCCAAGACCGGCAAGTGTGAGACCGGGAGAGATGGAAGTAGGAGCGAGTGTCATAGGGAATTGCTGCCCTTCTGTAGTAGTAAAAATTCCTTGCGGGTTGCTCCCCGGGTCTGGCATGCCGGGTTGCGGGGATGGCGCAGGAACAGTCTTCCAGTCCCGTGCTTTGTAGCGCCCCAGGTTAGCCTGCATGAAATGACTGAGCAGAATGGGTGCAACGCTGGGGTCGCCTCCACCACCATGAGCAAAGAACGAGCCACAGGCATGGGTAAACTGGAGGAAAGGAGGAACTGTACGAGCTACTTGATTGTTTGAGAAGCAGTTATTGCCTGCCGAAAGCGCCGCCAGGGCCAGATCTGCTACGCCGGAATTAGTGACCACATTATTCTCGACGACATTCCCGCCCGGCTCCCAGAAGTGCTTGTCAATATTTGAGACGATCAGGATACCGTAGTAGATATGCCCATTGATGCGATTGTTGAGGATACGATTGTTGTTGCCCCCGGTAACAACAATGCCATTGCCAATGGTCGGGTATTCGAGCGCTTCAGCCGGGGCATCGAAGTTATTGTTGTTTTCCACCAGATTGTTGATAATCGTCGTATCGGCTTCCGGTGGATTTGGCTCAGAATCGAGCGTGTTCGGCGCAATGCCCGACATGTTATCGCGCCAGATCGAGTTCTCGATAATCAGATCTCCTCCCGAATTCGTTCCAGAATAGCCGAGAGCATTGTTTTCGGAGATCACGCTGGTAATCACAGCATGGCAGGGATGGCAGTAGCCGATGTAAAAACCAGAATCAGGCTGGCCGGCCGCGAGATCATGATCGAACTGTCCCTCAACAGAGCCATAGGCAAAGATACCGTAATCGCCGTTGGCATAGGCAGTCACATAGCTGGCACGGTAGCCCGTTACGCCCGACCAGAGAAAGCCATTGCCTACAAAATGCCGTGCTGTCATATTCTCGATCACCACATCATTTGCCAGCACCTCTATCCCATTAGCAAGTCGGAAGTCTCCATCGAGGATCACGGTGTTGCGATCGCGGCCCCGGATAGTCAGGTGCGGGGTATGTACGGTGACCGATTCATAATAGATACCGGGAGCAATGGAAATCATGTCATAGGGTTTGGCAGCATTCACCGCCGCCTGGATGGACGGGAACCGCTCCGGCACACGTAAGATAGCTGCAGGAGCTTTGCTCGCAGGCACTGAGCTACTGGCCGCGCTCGAAACTGCAAGGGTATCAGTCGATGATCCCACCTGGCCAGCATACCCAGAATATTCTTTCTCGGTCACCTGCTTATTCGTCACCCGAACGCCTCCCCCCGAACTCCCACAGGCCACCAACAACAATATACAAAGTATTGCCAGTGCCAGGAATTTGAGCCATAATGCGGCTATAAGAAACGTCCCCTCGTTCCGAACATGCTTCTGACCTTGAACAAAACCATTCAGGGATACATGTAGGGGCCGATTTATCGCGCCCATTCCTGCGGAAGGCTGCCCTGCTCTCTGCTGTGGATCCGGGTATAAGTGTAGGGGCCAATTTATCGCGCCCACCTCCGATTCATCGGCCCGTAGGTTCCCGATTGATCGTGGAACTCGATTATGAGGATGAATAAAATTATGCGGGGATACATGTAGGGGCCGATTTATCGCGCCCACTGCCGATTTATCGGCACACAAGCGACCCATTGTATACTCCGGTTAATTTATGAAAGCTCATGAGCGGTTTCCAAATGTTCATCATACTGCGCTCCTCTGCATATTCTTAAGAAGGGCATGCGCCAAAGATAAGTGAGAAAGAGTAGCAATAAAATGCTCATCCCAAGTATAATAAGCGTATGATGCTAATGCAAGAGCAATGAGTATGTGCTATCATCATAAACGAGCATATCTCAGGGAGCAAGAGACGTGAGTAATAAACAAGAAGTGCGACTTCCGCAGGTAACATTCTATACCAAGGCTGGTTGCCACCTGTGCGAGGAAGCGCGAGATATGCTAGACGATATCGCAGCAGAAACAACATATGAGCTTACAGAGGTTGACATTCGCAGCAATCCTGATATATTTGAAACATATCGCTATCGTATTCCTGTGATCATCATCGATAATGACATAGTTCTGGAAGGGCGCATCGAATTTCGAGACCTGGTCCAGGCGCTCAATGCGCGCTAGGCTTTACTCTACCGAAGGAAACACTATATGGCTTTACAACATGCCAATCAGACAACGAGAGGCTCTACATTCTTATCGCCAGGAAGCAAACAAGCCCTTGAGCGATTTGCAGGCGCTTTTAGCAACTTTTTGCTCAATTACTGGGCGCACATTATTACAACCATACTCGGCACGATTATTGCTATCGCCTTTGCCATACCGTTCCTCTCCTACTTTGGTCTCGATGCTATCGCCAAACCTCTCTTCTTCGCACTGCATTTCATCTGCGCGCAGATTCCATCGCATTCGTTCTACATTTTTGGACACCAGCTTGGTTTGTGCGAGCGCAACATCTCGATCTACAGCTCGATGTTCCTGATGAGCCTTGTCTTCGTGTTGAGCAAAAAGCGCCTTCCTGGGATTCCCTGGTGGCTCTTCGTGTTGATGGCCCTGCCGATGGCATGGGATGGCTTTACTCAGATGTTTGGCTTGCGCGAGAGCACCTGGGAATTGCGTGTACTGACCGGTACACTCTTTGGTCTCGGCGCTATCTGGTTTGTGCTTCCCATGATCCAGAAGACGCTGGAAGAAGCTCCCACCATCATCAGGGGATGAAAACCTTGCCGGGGTAGGGGTAAGAAGGAAGCTGGCTGGGGCCCCACAGTGTCATTATCCCCCACTGAGCACCCAACATAAACAGGTGCGAACCATCAGGTGACCAGCGCAGGATTGCCATCAGACCCTCGACGTATTGAGGTGTACCAGGGCTAATAGCGGGTTGTAACGAAGCAAGCAAGCGACCAGAACTGCAATCGAATATATACACGCTGCCTCCCAGATCACCATTTACGGCGACAATACGGCCATCCGGGCGCCAGGAAACAGCCTCTTCAACAGAACCGAAAGGAGAACCCGTAGGAGTTTTCAGCTCTTTGAGAATCCGCTCGAGGCCGCTATCGCGAACCGGAAAAACCGGCAGATGCTCCATCTGCAAATCAACCAGTTCCTGCTGGCTGGTAGGGGGCTGCCAGGAGGCACTGAAACGGCCTGCCACAAACAGGCCTTCTGCCAGATAGCGCCCATCGGGAGACCAGGCGGCAAAGATTGTATTCCAGGTATATACGCCCGGCCTATGAACTGGCCTGTTTCCATTCTGTATCGTCAACGAGGCCCATCCTTCCTGCCAGATCGTGAATGCGGGTGCGCCGTCAGGATTGCCAACAGGAGCGGGCGGAAGCGATGCCTCACCAGATGGCGTCTCTGCAATGAGCGTTCCACCTGCTCCCCAGCGATATGCCAGGGCAGGAGCCACATTCGTAAGAAACGGCCCGGTTTGCAGCAAAGGCATCACTTGTGCATACTTTCCAAGCACCACATCCCATACGTAGGTGGCCGGTTCAGTCGTGAGGGGTTGCAGCATGACACGGCTGTGCCCACCACGCGTATTTACCAGCAGCACGCCCTCTATTGCCGGAAAGACAGAGCCTGAGCCGGCAGTAAAAAGAATGGCTATGTGGCTTGCGTCGGGAGACCAGATTACCCTGTAGTAATGCAAGATGGTGTTTCCAGTGAAGTGATTGGTATCAATTGCGCGTAAAATAGGGCCATCCGGCAGGATCTGGTGAATCTGCTTGCCGGTGTGCCCATCATAGACATCCACCATGCCAGGCTCAAACTTGTTATTGATAGCGCAGTTTTGCCGGTAACCAAGCACCGCAACATAGTTACTATCCGGCGACCAGGCTGCATCCACCAGACAAGCAATATCCGCTTGCTGAAAAGAAGCCTCTTGCTGGGCAAGAAATGCGGAAGAAGCCGCGGGCACGGCGGAAACGTTGCCCAGCAAATTACGTGTGATGACTGAAAAGAGATTATCCTTCCAGCTAAAGGTGATCACCAGCAGCACGAGTAGCACGAATAGCAGCATCACAAAGCTGCTGGTGCGTCGCCTGGTTCGCTTTTCGGGCGTGAACTGGGGTAGCATGCTTGCGACGAACCGGGTAAATCTCTTCTGCCCGGCAACATCGTATCCATCCAGGTCGCTGATCTCAACGCCCGTATCGGCGTCATCCTGCTCTTGCTCAAAGTCCTCTGGGTCGCCCATATATTCTCCTGCATGGCGGTCTCCACTGCTAGATACTATACGATGTTTCAGGTAGAAAGGCTAGTACAATGGACAGCAATGCGCTATAATCATGCTAGCTAAGACCATACCACGTTCAAGACCTGAGAAAACAGCACTAGAAATATATGCACGATCAATCATTATCAGAAGCAACATTCGCGGTTGCTACGCTGGGCTGCAAGGTCAACCAGGCCGATAGCGAGTCTATTAGCGAGCAGATGAGTGCAGCCGGCTTTATCCAGCGCGACTTTGAGGATAAAGCAGATATCTACATCGTCAACACCTGCACCGTGACCCACCTCGGTGATCGCAGCTCGCGCCAGCTCATTAGCCAGGCCCGTCGCCGTCATCCTGAGGCCCTGCTCGTTGTGACCGGCTGCTATGCAGAAGCGAACCCCAAAGCGGTTGCAGCGCTGCCCGGCGTTGACCTGGTGATCGGCAACAGCGGCAAAGATGCCCTGGCAGACGCCATTAAGGAACAATACCAGACAGGCAAGGCCCTCGAGGGTAGGGCCGATCCTTGCGATCGCCCTGGCACAGACCCTGGTGATCGCCCTGGAATGTCTATCGCCCCTGGATATGCAACAAAACGAACACCATTGCCCGTGTTGCCGCTTGACACGCAGCATATCGGCAGCGATAGCCTGCTTATCGATCCAGCAGAGGAAGAGCCACAGCCGGATAATCCCTCCCGGCTCTCACCGTTTGCGCCGCCAGCAGAGCCGGCTCAAGCAGGAGCGGGCAGTACAGTGCGGTCGCGTACGCGTGTGCAGATGAAAGTGCAGGATGGATGCAATAATCGCTGTACCTATTGCATCGTGCCCTATGTGCGTGGGAAGTCTCGCAGCCGCAGCATCGCCAGCATAGTAGAGCATGTCCAGCGCAAGGCGCGCGCCGGATATAAGGAAGTCGTGCTGACAGGCATTCACCTGGGAGATTATCATCCCGGAGATGACGAACAGCGCGATCTTGGCGATCTCATCGCGGCGCTCCTGCGCGAAACGGATATCCCACGCATTCGCGTCTCGTCACTGGAACCGGAAGATTTTCGCCTGCAATGGTTGGAGCTGTGGGAAAACCCGCGCATGTGCCGCCACCTGCACCTGCCGATGCAGAGTGGTTCGGATGCGATCCTGCGCAGGATGGCCCGGCGGTACAATACGGCGCGCTACCGTAGCATTATCACGACGGCCAGGCAGCTTGTCCCCGGCATTGCCATCAGCACCGATATCATCACGGGGTTTCCGGGCGAGACAGACAGCGATTTTGAGCAGACCTACCAACTGGCCAGCGAACTGCAATTCGCCAAAGCCCATATCTTCAGATTCTCTGCCCGCCAGGGAACCGCAGCAGCGCGCATGAAGGGGCAGATCAGGGATGAAGTGAAGAAGATACGCAGCGAGCGCCTGCTCAGGCTCAACGATGAACACAGCCGCCTCTTCCGGCAGCAGTTCCTGAGCGAGACCGGGCAGGTGCTGCTCGAGGCTCAGAAGCATGGATACTGGGAAGGCCTGACCGACAACTACCTGCGTGTTGAAGTAGATGGCCTGCCCAATGCAGATACACATAACTGGCAAAATACGCTGGTCACGGCCCGCCTCTTACACCTGGTCGATGACGGCATCCACGGCATTTTCATCGAATGATTCAGAATGGAGACCGATAACGAAGATATACAAGCCGATGGGGCATCTGTAGGGGCCGATTTATCGTGCCCACCGCTGATTTATCAGCCCTTAATCGATGCTCACATATCGCATTAAAAAGTTGAAAATCATCATTGCGCGCAGTGCTAAATAACAAAAAGGATATTCCTCATATGGCATTTCAAGATTTACGTGAGTTTATGGCCCTCCTCGAAAAAAAAGGACAACTGCAACGTATCAAGGCTTCCGTCTCCTGCGAGCTGGAAATTACCGAGATCACCGACCGTGTCACTAAAGCAGGTGGCCCCGCGCTGCTCTTCGAGAACGTCATTGGCTACAATATCCCGGTGCTGATCAACACTTTCGGCAGCGAGGAGCGCATGTCCTGGGCGCTCGGTGTGAACAACCTGAACGAACTGGGCGAGCGCCTCAAAAAGTGGCTCGATCTCGTGCAGAATCGCCCGCCAGAAGGCCTGATGGAGAAGATCAAGCTCGTGCCGGAACTGGCGGAACTGGCACGTATCGGGCCAAAGTCTGTATCCCACGCCCCCTGCCAGGAAGTTGTCCTCACCGAGAACTTCGATGTCAACATGTTTCCCATTCTCAAGTGCTGGCCCGAAGATGGAGGGCGCTACATCACGCTGACGATGTGCCACAGCAAGGATCCGCTCACGAACAAGCGCAATATCGGCATGTACCGTGTCCAGATCTACGATGGGCAAACGGTCGGTATGCACTGGCAAATTCATAAAGGCGGCGCGGCGCATTTTCGCGATGCCTCGCGGGAACACCGGCGCATGGATGTGGCCGTAGCCATCGGAGCAGAACCGGCGAGCATCTACGCTGCCAGCGCGCCATTGCCCCCCGGCATTGACGAGTTACTTTTCGCCGGTTTCTTGCGCCGCAAACCTGTCGAGGTGGTGCAGTGCAAGACCGTTGATGTACAGGTGCCTGCCAGCGCGGAGATTGTCCTGGAAGGATATGTTGACACAGACGAATTGCGTCCCGAGGGGCCTTTTGGCGACCATACCGGGCACTACACACCTGTCGAGCCATATCCGGTGATGCACCTGACGGCCATCACGCATCGCCGCAACCCCATCTATGCCACAACGATCGTGGGCAAGCCGCCTATGGAGGATGCCTACCTGGGTAAAGCCACGGAACGATTCTTCTTGCAATTGGTGAAGGTCATCTTGCCGGAAGTCGTGGACATGAACATGCCGGTCGAAGGCGGCTTCCACAACGTCGTCATCGTCTCCATCAAGAAACGCTATCCAGGGCAGGCCAAAAAGGTGATGAGCGCGATCTGGGGCATGATGCTGATGATGCTCTCCAAGTTCATTGTTGTGGTAGACGAAAACGTCAACGTACAGGATTTGCACGAGGTGCTCTTCCGCGTCGGCAACAATGTCGATCCCAAGCGCGATACGTTGCTTGTCGATGGGCCGGTCGATGCGCTCGATCATTCTTCGCCGTTTGAAAAATACGGGTGGAAAATGGGCCTCGACGCGACCGCCAAGTTCCCCGAGGAGGGCCATCCTCGTCCCTGGCCGCCCGATATCGTGATGAGCGAGGAGATTGTGGAGCAGGTAACCCGCCGCTGGAAAGAGTACGGAATCTCACTATGAGAGAGGAAATAACCATCAGGCCGGCGAGACCTGAGGATGCTGCCGGCATCGCGAAAGTACACGTCGATACCTGGCGCACAACCTATTCCGGCATTGTACCGGATGATTACCTGGCTTCGTTATCGTATGAACGACACGAGCAGGGCTGGACCAGGCAAATCAAGGAAGCTGCTGAGGGGAACATTTTTATCTACGTTGCAGAGGATAACGAAGGGCGTATCGTTGGCTTTGTCTCAGGGGGGCCAAACCGCAACCCCGATCCGGTTTACAAAGGCGAACTCTATGCCATCTATATCCTGCAAGCCTATCAAGGACTGGGTATTGGCCGGAAACTGACCCTGGCTCTGGCTCAAAGCTTATTCGAGGCAGGTCTCGATTCGATGATCTTATGGGTGCTTGCCAAAAATCCTGCACGCCGCTTTTATGAGTCGCTGGGTGGACAACTGGTGAAGTCAGGCCAGTTCGAGATCAGTGGGGTTACCATAGAGGAAGTGGCCTATGGCTGGCCAGATATTCGCACCCTGCTAGAGGATTCCAGGCAATGAAACTCCTATCTCGCAGCTACCTTCTCTGGCTCCTCATACTTTCCCTGTTCCTGGCGGCATGCGCAAGCATTGCCCCTACATCAACATCCCCAGGATCGAGCACTACTCCAACTACAGGCACAAAGTCGTCGTCTTCACCGGTCATTATGCAAAACGGGCAGTTCCAGGAGTATCCATTACCTCAATCAAATGATGGGCTGATGCGGCCTGCCATCGATCACGAGGGGCGCATCTGGTTCGGTGAGATGGGGCGTAACTACCTTGCCGTCTTTGACCCGCGAACGCAAACATTCCGGCAGATAACGCCGCCACACGGCCTTTCCGGCATTATGGGCGTAGAGGTAGCCTCCGATGACACCATCTGGTTCGCCGAGCAGTACGCTAACTATATCGGTCACTACTTCCCGACTACAGGTCAGTTCCAGGTCTACCAGTTGCCTACATTCAAGACTCCCGACCCCAGCAATCCAGGCAAAAAGCTTACTTTACCCAGCGCACCTAACGACATCGCCATCGATGCGCAGGGTAATATATGGTTCACCGAACTGAATGCAGACGCCATAGGAGAGCTTGATCCGCATACGGGCTCTCTCAAACAGTACCCGCTTGCTGGTACGAACCGCACGCAGAAGTTCACCCCCTACGGCATAACTGTTGATCCACAGGGGATGATCTGGTTTACCGGAGTGAGCAGCGACCGTGTTGGCAGGCTCGATCCGCAAACGGGCAAGATCACGTACTTCAGTAAACCCGGCCTCACCAGCGGGCTTATGGAGATTACCAGCGACAGGCATGGCACGATCTGGATCACGTCATTTAGCAATGGCCTGCTTCTCAGCCTCGATCCGCGCACGGGAACCTTCACCGCCTACTACGCTCCCTCGACGAGCAACAATGCAGGAAGCATCTATGGCGTGACAATCAGCCCCAATGATGCCGTCTGGGTGACGGTCTCATCGGCAAACGTAATAGCCCGGCTTGATGTGGCAGCCAAACAGTTCGTGTATTATCCTATTCCGACACCCAATAGCTTACCCTTTGGGATTGTGGCAAGCAGCGATGGCACACTCTGGTTTACCGAAGCCGGGAGCGACAAGATCGGGATGCTGATGCCCTAGCTTATTTGACACTCCTGGTAACAACAGATACAATATTACTGGATATAGTGGAGCCTACTTCGCAAAGAGAGCAATATCATGGCTTACACCAGCATGGAGTACAAAAGAATTACTCGCAACCATAGATTTCTCAAACCGATCCTGAGCATTCCGGTTTTTTACAAAGTCCTGATTGCCAACAGCCTGATCATCTTTATCGGCGCAACGGGTGGCACCTGGCTGGCTTCCAATCTGCACAACAGCCACCAATCAGTCGCAACTCCGACTTCCTTGATCATTTTCGTGGTGGTTGGCTGGTTTGTCAGCGTGGTGCTCAACTTCGTTGTGCTTCAGATCGCCTTCCGCCCCTTAATGGACCTGGGCAAAGTGATGAAGCGAGTGCAGGCCGGCGAACACACCCTGCGCGCACCGCTCACCGGGCTTGATCCAGAAGCAGATCAGCTCGCCCAGACATTCAATACCATGCTCGAAGCGATTGATAACGCAACGCGCCTGCGCGCCAACCAGATCATCCACGCGCAGGAGCAGGAACGCAAGCGCATTGCCCGTGAGCTGCATGATGAGACAAGCCAGGTTCTCACCTCACTGCTCATCAGCCTGGCTATCCTGGAGGAATCGGCTACGACACAGGAGGCGCGAGACCGCATTGCAGATACGCGCAAACTGGCTCACCAGACACTGCGCGCTATCCGTAACTTGAGTATTGATCTCCGGCCCAGCGCGCTCGATGACCTGGGCTTGTTACCTGCGCTGCGCTGGTACATCAAGGAATATCAACAGAAGTGCTCAATTGAGGTCGAGTTCACTGCTACAGGCTTCAAAGAGCGATTACCCGCTGAAATGGAGACCGCGCTTTATAGAATCATCCAGGAGGCCTTAACCAACACCGCGCGCCACGCGAAGGCCCACAAAGTGTTCATCACTATGAAAGAGGATGGAGAAGCAGTATATGTGACCATTGCCGACGACGGGCAGGGTTTTGATGTCGATGCTGTGCTGAAGACACCATACCAGGAACGCGGGCTGGGGCTGGTGGGTATGTACGAGCGAGCAGTTCTGCTCAATGGGGAGCTCACCATCCATTCCAGCGCCGGGCGTGGCACAACGGTAGAAGTTCGCATACCACTTCATCCACCAGAAGAAACAGAAGCAGAATTAAGTCCGGCCTCACAACTTGAAGGAAATAATTAGAAACAGGTACAAGAATACATCTTCACGCTATGAAAATACACATTTTGCTGGCTGATGACCATACAATTCTACGAGCCGGCCTCAAAATGATGCTCAATGCCCAACCGGATATGGAAGTAATTGGTGAGGCGCACGATGGACGGCAGGCTGTCAATGAGGCTTTGCGCCTGCAACCTGATATCGTGCTCATGGATATCACCATGCCCGATATCAATGGGATCGAAGCAACGCGGCAGATCAAAAGGATGTTGCCAGACGTCAAGGTGCTGGTGCTGACTATGCACGAAAACGACGAGTACGTGTTCCAGGCGCTGCGCGCCGGCGCATCAGGATATATTCTCAAAGAGGCTGCCGATACAGAACTGATTACAGCGCTGCATGTGATCCAGAGTGGCCAATTTTATCTCTCACCAACGGCGCAGTCGGTGATTGTGGGAGATTATTTGCAACGGGTACACACGGGCGAAGAGAGGGATAGCTATAGCAGCCTGACAGAGCGCGAAAAGGAAATCCTGAAGCTTGTGGCAGAGGGATACACCAATAACCAGATTGCAGAACGTCTCGTCATCAGCCCGAAAACGGTCGATACTCACCGCACGCACGTCATGGATAAGCTCAACTTGCATAGCCGCGCCGAACTCGTTAAATATGCTATGCGGCGCGGCTTACTGGAGGATTAGGCTTCCTCGTCCCCGAAGCCCGCGCTGCTCTCGCTTTCTTCAGCAAAATACTCGTCGCTATAGAAACCGATATCTCTTCCTACGTAAACACTCACAAGAAAGTCTTCGCGGGGCATATCGGCTGAGAGAACGAGGTCTTCATCGATCTGCTCGATGAGCTTGGTTAAATCAGCCTCCTCAAGTTCTCGCTCTAAAATGAGCGTTCCATGCACGGCAGTTGAAGTAAAGTGAATGTCGATGGTACCCAGTCTATTGTTGCTCTGCAAGCTATTTCCTTGCATAATATAGTACCCCTCAGAGTAGGGAGTCCGAAAGTGCCGTTCAAAACGAATGTCTTCCATCTGCGTGTTTCTCCAGCACAGCAACCAGCTTTGCCGTGCTCTCCTTTCTTAATGATAAGATGAATGATGCCATACCGCGATTGTTGATAGCACGAGACGCCTCAGGCGCTGTATGTCGATAAATATTGGGCATATTATATCATATGCCTGTCTTAACTCAACCTCATCAAAAGAAGGCACAGGCTATGAGAGGAATTGAAATGATGAGCGAATAGTAGAGAAAACTAGCTGATCTTCCTGGCCATACGTTGTCTGAGGAGCCATTTGCATGATGGTAAAGAGCTGGTTATGGTGAATTGTCGCATATATTATCTCGGTATAAGTCGCCCCACGAACGAAGATATTCCCCTTAATCTGCTGCCAGGATGCGCCCGCAAAAGTCACTGGTTGCAGCCCAGTTTGTAGATTGCTCATTTTGAGGGCACTTGCTTCCCGCTGCAGGTACTGGCTGAGATCGCTGCCGCCGGCAGGCCTGACTGTAACATCGACCTGGTCGGTCTGGCTGCTATCATAGAATTGCGCAGTTCCCTTGCCGGTATCCACTTTTGAGGCCCAGCCATTGGGGTACTGGAGAGAAAAACCAAGCTGTTCGCTACTAAAGGTCTGCTGCGGCTGTGTAATACCCGGTACGGTAAACGGCTGGTACACGATAATCCAGGCCACAATCAGGCCTGCGAGCAAAAATAAAAAGAGGACGCCAATTACTATCAGCGGCTTTCGATTTCTACGGCGTTCTGGAAGAGGCCGGACTACCGGGGTTGGAGGAACCTGTCTCCTTTCCGGCATTGGTTGAGCAAAGGATGGGTTGGACGCTCGCTGCGCGTACTGGCTGGCAGGACGGGCATATGAGGGGGCCTGCGGGGAAGGAGCTTGCTGAGCACGATCTGGAACATTGCCACGAGGCTGGAGAGAGCGCTGCTGGGCAGGTGTTCCCGCAGCCTCGAGCGTTGGTTTGACTCGCGTTGGTGTAGAAATTGGAACAGTATCAACCTGCTCAACTTCATCAGGTTGAGGGCCCCGTGTTGACTGATCCGGCGCAGCAGGCTGGGGAGTTTTTGCGCTTTTCTCTGGAGAACCCATAATAAGCGGATTGGTAGGCCGGTTCTCGACATCATTTTTCTGCTCAGAGGGATCCGCCTCCACCTCAGTAGCAGGAGAATCTGCCTGTTCTGGTTCCCATACCTTCATATGAAGTTTGCGCGCTGCTGGATGAGCGTCCTGTGCCGGTGGTACTGCTGGTGCTGGCGTTTCTGGCGAGGGAATATTTCTGCTTCGCGTCTCTTTATCAAGCTGGCTTATCCAGGCTGGTGGTTCATCCTGCACAGGGCGCCGGGTAGAGCGAGACGAAGGCTGCTGCGCAACCTGCTCCTTGAGCACTGTTCTGGGAGCATCTTGTGAATCCGCAGGAGATGCAGGCGGAGCAGTGTACTTAGGGCTAAAAGGATGAGTGGGAACGAGTGTTCCACAATTTGTGCAATAACGCGCATCTTCTCTCGGTAATGGTTCCCCGCAATGGGTGCATAATGTCGCCACGAAATCCCCCTCCTGCATCCGGTTTAGACACTCTAACTCATCTGAATAAGGATATATCCTAAATCGCTCATTCCGTCAAGTGATACTATCATCTATAGGACATATAGCCTCGTTTATTTCAGGACCAGAATCGCCTCCCGTTCAGCAGGCGTTTCAAAAACTTGCTGGCTCTTAACAAGATCAACCAGTTTCTTTCGACCTTTTGGGCTACCGATCATTACCACACCTACAAGTTTGTTCTCGCGGAAGAACAGCTTGCGATAGTTCTCGTTGCCTTTCTCGCCCGGTTCGCGCTTGGCCAGGAAGCTGAGTTCGGGATTATTCGATTCCGCCGTCCCAATAACGGCAATATTCACATCGAACAATGGGCTGGTATACGTTGGCACATCGATATACGGCTCGTGCCCTCCGGCCATATTGATGCCTGCAATACGTCCATGAGCCAGGGCATTATCCCATGTGCCCATTGTATGATGCTCATTCACTGTGAGATCAAAGAACTCGGCCACATCACCTGCTGCATAGACCCCTGGAACGGTGGTTTCCAGGTATTCATTGACAACCACACCATGATGAACCTTGACAGGGGTATTCGCAAGATATTGGGTATTCAGCGTGATGCCGAGGCCCACGCCCATCATATCGACCTGTATCTCGCGCCCCTTCTTCGTTTTAACGTAACTGGGAACGCCATTTTGGGGTACAATCGACTCAATTTCGTCCCCATGAATGACCTCTACTCCAAATTTCCTGGCAATGTTGTCAACAACTTCGCCCCCCTCAGGGTCCAGGCAATTGCGCAACCAGTACGGCCCGCGCATCAACCAGGTTGTATCAAGCTTGCGCACGGCAAATCCATCGCACAGCTCATAAGAGATAAAGCTCCCCCCATAGGCAAGCGCAGTGCGCGACTCAAGCATACGCGCAATGATTGTCTTGGTATCATCCAGCGTCACGAAGTTGTAAATATGCTTGCATTCTTCCGCCCCCGGCACGCGCAAGGGGTTCGCCCAGCCGCCGCTTGCCACTAGCAAAGCATCATATGGAAGATGCTTGCCCTTATCGGTCACAACCACACGCTCGTCAGTGTTTACCTCCGTCACCAGGGTCTCCGTTATAAGTTGAATGTTGCGCTGCTCGTGCCAGGCAAAATCACGAATCATGACTTTTTGCTCAGTCAGGACGCCCTGGAGGAAGCGCGGAAGAGAGACGCGATTATACAGGGGGTAAGGTTCGTTGGTGAGCAGGTGAATACTACAATTCGGATCGTTTTTGCGCAAGGTCTCGGCAGCCGTCGTTCCCGCAACACCATTACCAATAATCACATACCGTCGTTCGTGTGTTGCCAACTAATCTATCTCCCCGGATATTGCATATTCTCTATCTCATCGTATCGAATACGAGCCGATTGTAGCATAGTTTTTAGGAGAATGCCATAGCCCTGAAAGGTCATACAACTAACCACCAAAGAACGTCTGGTAGAGCAAGAAGAGATTGAGCGCAATGATCAAACCCACAACGATGCCCGTGATGATCGTCGTAACGTGGTGATTCACCAGATTGCCCATCAAATCGCGCCGGCGTGTAAACATCAAGAGGGGAACAAGCGCAAATGGCAGGCCAAAACTCAGGATCACCTGGCTGATCACCAGTGTACGCGTAGGATCAAGATTGATAGCAATGACGACAAGAGCTGGAACCATTGTCACAAGACGGCGTATCCAGATGGGGATCTGGCGGCGTAAAAAGCCTTGCATCATCACTTGACCGGCCATAGTGCCTACCGTCGAAGAAGACAGCCCGGAGGCCAACAATGAGATGGCAAAGATGGTGCTGGCCGCGCTACCGAGCAGCGGCTGTAGCGTGCGATAGGCATCGGTAATCGTGGCAATACTCGTTAGGCCATGCTGGTAGAACGTCGCAGAAGCCATAACCAGCATAAACACGTTAACCAGGCCCGCTACCGACATGGCAATGACCACATCGAGTAACTCAAAGCGGAAAAGGCGCAGCTTTTGCTGTTTATTCTGTGTGTTGATGCGATGCTGGGTCAGCGCCGAATGGAGGAAAACGACGTGGGGCATCACTGTCGCCCCTAAAATCCCAACAGCCAGCAGAACGCTTTCCGTCCCCCCAAACTGTGGCACGACAGCATGATAAGCAAGCTGCCCCCAGTGCGGTTGGTCAAGAATGGTCTCAATCAGGTAAGAGAGAGCAACGACTCCAACCAGGGAGGTAATCACGGCTTCAAGAGGCCTGAAACCATGCCGCTCTAAACCTAAAATAATAAAGGTCGTAATGCCGGTCAGGATAGCGGATGCCAGCAATGGTAGATGAAAAAGAATCGTAAAGCCCAGCGAGGCGCCAAGAAATTCAGCCAGATCGGTCGCCATTGCTATCAGCTCGCTAATTACCCACATTCCCCACACGAGCGGGCGAGGGAAATATTCTCGGCATAATTCGGCGAGATTCAAGCCTGTGGCAATTCCCAGCTTTGCCGATAAGGTCTGAACCAGCATCGCCGTGAGATTACTGGCAATGATGACCCAGACCAGCAGATATCCGAACTCAGCACCGGCCTGAATATTGGTCGCGAAATTGCCAGGATCAATATAGGCTACACTAGCAACAAAAGCCGGGCCGAGAAAAGGAAGGAGACGAGCCAGAATGCCACGTTTGGTTCGTCCCTGGAGTACCTCTTGTGCGGCGGCAACTGTGGCAGCATCACCTGAGCGCACATCATCGATATACACTATCTCTCTCATTGCCTGCTTCTTCTCACCTATCTGCGGTAACAAAGCCATATAATCACTCTTATCTGTTCGTTATTTATTCGTATTTGTCGCCATTTTTTCCGCCGGTTCTGCTTCCGGCAGCGTTACATCGATTTGATTCGCGAGTTCCGTGCCAAGCACGATTTCGCTCTGATCCGCACCCTCCCCAACGCGGATGGATAACGGGCCTCCAAAAGGCGCACGCTTGATCACCTCTACACGCGTTCCTGGATACAGGCCAAGCTCACCCAGGTAGCGCAGCTTTTCGGGGTCCTGGTCATTCACCCGCAGAATGCTTGCCGATTGCCCATCCCGCAACTGCGTCAGGGCGCATCCTTTACGCATAGCAACGACCCCTTCCTTGCTAGGGATAGGATCACCATGCGGGTCAACTGTGGGGAAGCCAAGCAGCATATCCAGCCGATCCTCAAACTCCTCTGAGATCACATGCTCCAGTTTATCGGCTTCATCATGCACTTTATCCCAGCTATAGCCTAGCGCGCGAGCCAGGTAGAGTTCAAGCAAGCGATGATGGCGAATCACTTCCATCGCCTTCCGCTCGCCCAGCGGTGTCAGGCGCACACCGTGATATGGAGTATGCTCAACCCAGCCCGCCTCGGCAAAATCCTTGAATAGCATCGTGACGGTGGCATCGCTCACTCCCAGGCGTTCTCGCACCGCCGAAGTCGTAACTTTCTGCCCGCGCTCCTGCATATCGTAAATGACCTTCAAGCAGTCGCTGATGCGTGGAGGCAGCTCTTGAATCGACTTATGCATGCTTGACACCTCCCAAACAATTTTTTTAGCTCACTAAAAATATGATACCACAAGGATAAAAAGTAATCAAGTGGAGGATCAAAAATGGGGAAGTTAGATCGGCTCTCTATCCTTCCGGGTGAACTGTAGGGGCCGATTTATCGCGCCCCCAGCCGATGATGAACCTTAGTAAAATCATGCCGGGATACCTGTAGGGGCCGATTTATCGTGCCCAGCGCCGATTGATCGGCCCACGTGCAACCCACAATAACCCCAATGAATTTATTAAATTTCATTATCGGCCCTTCCTCGACAATCATCCCAATGGATGGAGACCCGTTAGATCACAAACGCTGGCGTATCCAATCAGCAATATCCGCAACCGTCTCGCTCACGGTCTTGCCGCTTGTATCGTAGAGGATCATAGGGGGACTGGTCAGGTGGGCGTTCGCTTTGAGCCAGCGATTGAAGTCTACCATCCTGTCCAGAACTTCTGGTGTGCCGCTCTTGCGCCATGCCGACCGGCTCTGCAGGCGCTCTAGCACTATGTCATCATCACAGACCATCGCCAGATAATAGATCGTTGAAAAGTAGCGCCGCTCAGGGCAGGGTTCAACCTGGTCAGGTAATGCCGTGCCGCACAGCACAACCGGTTTGCCAGCCTGGCCGATGTTTTTGGCGATGCGTAGCCAGACATTGCGGTAACTCCGGTAGTTATCCTCCGGGGTGGCAGGCACCATCCCCCAGAGGATATCCGATTCCATGATCACGCACTCTTTCAGAGCAGAAACAAGGCCCAGGCAGGCAGTCGTTTTGCCGGTACCGCTAGCACCCGTGATGATGAACAACGGCTGCTGGAGAAACAGGTGGGCGTAATGGCAATACGGGCAAATGGCAAAGGGGCCAGCCGGGTCAATCGTCTTCTCAACAGAATACTCTCCACAATTCGGGCAAACATTGAACATGCCGGAGCCCCTGCCCTTATTGGCTCTCAGGTAATCGATAAATCTCCTCGAACTTGCTTGTCAGGTAACGTGTGAAATGCTGCGGATTGGGTAATTCTCCGGTGAGCCGCTTGATCAGCTCTTCAGGGCGATAGATGCCACCAACGGCATACATGTGCGTACGCAGCCAGTCCAGGATGAAACGTGTATCCCCGCTCGCAAGCCGCTCATCAAAATCCGGGAAGACCTTGTGCAGGGTATGGAAGATCTGCGCCGCGTACAGGTTACCCAGCGTATAGGTTGGGAAGTAGCCAAAGCCGAACGTCCAGTGCACATCTTGCAGCACACCCTCCGAATCGGTAGCCGGCTCGATGCCCAGGTATTCGCGATACTTTTCGTTCCACAGGCGCGGTAAATCATCAATGGCCACATTACCATTGATGATGGCCTTTTCCAGTTCGAAGCGCACGATGATATGCAGGTTGTAGGTAACCTCGTCTGCCTCAACCCGGATCAAGCTTGGCTGAACCTTGTTCAGGGCGCGAGCGAAGGTGGCGACATCAACACCGGCGAACTGCTCTGGAAAAACCTCCCGCACAAGAGCGTATTGCCCCTGCCAGAAGGGCTTTGAGCGCCCGATAGCGTTTTCCCACAGGCGGGATTGCGATTCATGAGTGCCCATCGATGCCCCGCCGGCAATTGGAGTACGCACCAATGTTGGGCTACTGCCCTGCTCGTAAAGCGCGTGACCACCCTCGTGAATGGCTGCCATGAGCGCGGCCTGAATGAAGTGTGTATTGGCGCGCACCGTGAGGCGCACATCAAAGGGACTGCCAAAGCTCGTGGTGAATGGATGCGGCGATTGCGCAAGCTGGCCTCGCGAGAAATCGTATCCTATACTGCGTAAGATGCGCTCGCATAGCTCCAACTGCTCGGCTATAGGAAACTCGCCCTCCAGGCAAGAGGTATCCACTGTATTGCCGCTCGCCTCGATGCGTCGCAGCAGGTTGACACTCGTCTCGCGTAAAGGCGCAAACAGGGCATCCAGCTTGCGAGCGGTCATGCCCGGCTCATATTCGTCCAGCAGGGCATCATAGCGCGTCTCTTCATAGCCAAACCTGTCAGCAACTTCGCGCTGTAACTCGACGGTGCGGCTAAGCCACGGCTCGAAGCTGGCAAAATCGTTGTGCTCCCTCGCCTGGCGCCAGGCCTCGAAGCTGGCCGCCTGCACACGCGCAATCTCCTCAACCAGCGTGCGCGGTAACTTCGTTGCGTGCTCGTAAGCGCGAAGAGTCTCACGCACGAGGCCGCGATCGGCATCCGAGTACGTTGATTGCTGAACCACATCACGTAATTCGTCAAGCAGCTTCCCTAAACGTGGATCCGTCAGGCGCTCGTGTATAACTCCTTGCAGCGTGGCAAGCTGAAAGCCGCGTACCTCTGCTGCTCCTGGCGGCATGGCAGTGTTCTGATCCCAGCTTGCAAGAGCGTCAAGGGCCTGGAGGTCTGCCAGTGCACGCATGTAATCGAGCAATTCGCTGATACGGGTATCACTCCGGGTAAACTCTAAACTTGTCGCAATATCTTGTTCTTGTTCCAGCATAAACGGTCTTGATTATCCTCTCTAAGAATTTGGTAAGCGCGTTGAAACAGCTTTTGTCTCTGTTTCAAACGAATAGATACGGCTCATAGTATACTACATATTGTATGCAAGCCCCAGGCTCCGGTTTTGCTTGGGTGCGCGTCATTTTTTGCAAGAAAGCGGGATAGAAAAGGATCAGAAGCTGTAGGGGCGGGAGCAGGGATGAGGTGCGGCGGGGGCGCTTGCGCCGCCCATTCTTGGCCAGCCCAGATATCGTTGGGCCAGTAAGCAGTATCTGGATGGATGACGGGGCGAGGATAGCTACGGGGTGGCGAAGCCTCCTCGCCTCTCATCCACACCGCTCCCACCCCTACGGCTCCGCCAAAAATCCTATGCTCTCCTGTTATATGGAGAAAAATTTGTCAAGGGTCTGTTTTTGGCAATGAGCACGGGTCCCACTTTCCCAATTTTTGACACTTTCGCATTTTAGGATTACCCGGCTGAATATCTAGACAGTGATCCCTTTGTCTGCTACACTGAGATCTCGCAAAGCCTTTCCAAAAGACGCGAAGAGGAGTTCTATGGATATTCAGAATTTTCAGGCGTATCAGCAAGCATCCCGAAAGACCTGGGGCGAAATCTCAATGGACAGCCCCATTGTGTATCCAACACTCGGACTCATGAACGAGGCTGGAGAAGTTGCCGGAAAGATCAAAAAGATTTTCCGGGATAAAGGGGGGAAGATTTCTACAGAAGATCGTGAAGCACTAAAGTATGAATTAGGTGATGTCCTGTGGTATCTCACCCAGATTTGTACAGAATTAGACCTGACACTGCAAGAAGTAGCAACAGCTAATATCGAAAAGCTCTTTTCCCGGCTGGAACGCGGTCAAATTCATGGAGAGGGTGATAAGAGATAAAGAGAATCATGGAGGAGAAAGACGGGAAGCAAGTCCCTCTAGGTCGTGGCAACCTTCTCGGAGAAGTACCCGCGTGTTTCTGCTAATGTAATACTCATGGTGTTAAAAACAAGGGTCAAGAGAGACGCGAGAAAAATTCACCATCCCTGACAACGCGGTCTTAGACCTGGCTGCCCTCGCCTCTCCACCAAATCCCCGTCGGCAGATCGTGTTAATCCAACCTCCGCTCTGGGGACTAGGTGATGCAACACAAATGAAATGAGGATTGAGGAGAGTGCATACTCTGACATTTATTACAGGAAATAGTGAAAAAGCCAAGCTCATCAGTTGGCACCTGGATGTTCCTGTCACTCACAAGAAGGTTGATCTCGTCGAAATTCAATCCCTTGATTTATCCACCATTATCGAGTGGAAAGCAAAAGAAGCATACAAGTATGTTCGGTCTCCTGTCTTGGTAGAAGACATCTCATTGCGCTTTTGCGCCTGGGGCAAATTACCAAGACCACTCATCAAATGGTTCTTGGCCGAGTTGGACACGAGCGGATTGTGTCAGTTACTGAATGGATATCCTGATCGATCCGCAGTGGCGGAGGCGATGTTTGGTTTGTATGATGGGCAAGCGTTACACACCTTTGCCAGTTCGAGGGAAGGTTCTATCTCTCTGGCCCCCCGAGGTTACAATGGTTTTGGCTGGGACCCTATTTTCATTCCCCAGGGGTCAGAGAAAACCTGGGCTGAGATGACCATTGAAGAGCAAAAAGCAACTTCTCTAAGAAAGATGGCATTAGAGCAACTTGGAACATACTTAAAAAGTCTTTAGTGTCGAAGAAAAGAGATGACACAGCAGAAAGATGACGCAAAGAGCGTGGGGTTCAGAACACTTTCAGACAATTTCGTCAATGATCGTTCGCGACCATGAATCATCTACCTACCCTAGCGATCACTATCCGGTTGTAGCGGATCTGGTCCTCACTAGTTGACTACACGATCCCTTTATCTGGTCTTGCCCGCCAGATATATTGATCAAGTTGCCCTCTTGAGATAATCTCTAATCTAAGTAATAACGAACCCAAAAACACAATCCGCCAACCAGCAAGAATGGACAACCGCAATGGAAAACAACATCCCGGCAGAGAAAAAAGCAATTGTAGCCCTTTACAATAGTGTCGCACCGGTCTTTGATAGCACCGGCCCCAGCATATTTTCATATATCGGAAGGCGGCTTGTAGAAGTGATCGGGATCGCAGAAGGGGCCCAGGTATTAGATATAGCAACGGGACGCGGCGCGAACCTGCTCCCGGCAGCAGAGAAGGTTGGCCCGCATGGACATGTCACCGGCATTGACCTGGCCGAGACGATGGTACAGGAAACGGCAGCCGATATCCAGCGCAGGAATATACAGAACGCAACCGTGCAACATATGGATGCCGAACATTTGAGCTTCAGCGATGCATCATTCGATGTTGTGCTCTGCGGGTTTGCCATTTTCTGGTTCCCACATCCCGAACAGGCTGCATCCGAGTGTTTCCGCGTCCTGCGTCCTGGTGGGAAATTCGGGGTGACGGCAGCTCGCAACCTCTCCCCCTTGCAAAAATGGTATGGTAAGCGGCTCACCGAGTATCACGAGAAGTATCATTTCCCACTCAGGCCAGATGGCCACAGCCTCGATCTCGCTGAAATTCCCGTCCTGCTCGAGAGAACAGGTTTTATAGGCATACAGGTGCTGCACGAAACCAAGGATTTTGTCTATACCGATGAGCAGGAGTGGTGGGAGTCGCTGTGGACACATGGCCCTCGTTATTCTCTCGAAAGAATGCCACCAGAGGTACTGGAGGCGTTCAAGTCCGAGGTGTTTGCCAGGCTGGCAATTGAAAAGCAACCAGATGGCATTCACGAGGAAATGGATATCCAGTATATTATCGGAACAAAAGGAGGGTTATGAGGATACAGGGGGCTGAGGAGAAACGATGGTCGTTATATCGCCTCTGGCCTCCGCTATGCAGCTACAGCCTGCTGAATCACTTCTCCTATGCGTTGTAAGGCCTCCCGGCTTTCCGGCAGGATCGTTCCATAGGCCTGGAAATCATGGTTCATCTGTTTCCAGACCTCTAAGGTGACGCAAGCCCCTTGCGCC
The DNA here is from genome assembly GCA_902812455.1 of Chloroflexota bacterium. The sequence continues at coordinate 43,739 of CADDZH010000018.1, forward strand.
TTCGCCTCGTGGGCAAACGCGAGGATCATATCAATCAGCAGCTCCACATCGCCTGCCTGGATGTAGATGGGTGGCAATCCACGAAAATCGGCATGCATAGGAGAAACCAATGGGTTCTGTGCATCAGTTCCCTGACAAAACCACTGAGCCCATTGAACAACCATCCGCTGCTCTATCCAATCGTAAGGCTCATTCTCTTTCAGACTCTTATAAGAACTCTCCATATCCGTCCAGGGACAAAGACAGACGGCCAGGGCCGGAAGTGGCTGCTGTGCGTCACGAAGGGCAAGCAACAGGGCCAGGACCAGGTTTCCTCCCGCCGAATCGCCAGCCACCACAATGTGGTGGGGAGCAATGCCGCGGCTGATGAGCCAGTGGTAGGCCGCCTGTGCGTCTTCAAGTTGAGCCGGAAAGGGATGTTCGGGCGTCAAGCGGTAGTCGAGAGCGAAGGTTCTGGCCCGGGCGGCTAAAGCAACAAGCGCAATCAAGTTATCGTGTGCACGGGCCGAGAAGGCATATCCTCCTCCGTGCAGGTAGAGGATCACGGCCTCACCAGCAGCCGTGCGGGGCACAAACCAGCGCCCCTTCACTGAGGGTGTCTTGACCGCTTCGATCTGCATGCCGGTAAGGGCCGGAGAACGAAACACAAGCGCATCGGTATATTCACGCTGCTCGGCAATCGTTGACAAGCCAAAGGCGATGCGCTCCTGCAGCCGTAGGAACATGGTGGCTGTCTCAAACCCCCAGGTCCATCCACTGAGCCGGGGGCCATGACGTAAGCGGGATAATGTTACCAGGGCACTTGCCCACAGCAACAGCAATACGCTGCGTAAGCGGTAGCTCAGTCTCCCATGCAACTCAAATGGCATGCTATATACTCTTTCCCAGAGAAGAGTCATATAGTATTCTACTACACAACAGCCTGTGGTACTTGCCCCAGCCCTGCAACCCCCTGAGCTACCGGTGCGATGGTCGCAGCGCTGCCACAATCATAGCCGCGACGCTCAGGGCGAAGGAGACGAAAAAGGCCAGGTGCAGGCCGCTCAGGAAGAGCCGTAGCGCCGTTGGGAACTGGCTCATGCCGCCACCGTAGATAAACACCTGCATCATGGCCGCCATCGGCACGGAGGCAAGCGCCAGCGGGAAGACGATGGCAATGCTGAGCATCGAGCCTGTGTTGTTCAGCATACTTAGGATGCCGGCAGCCGCTCCCCGTGTATGCGGCTCTACAGAACTCATGATAGCATTGGTATTTGGTGAGACAAAGAAGCCTGAGCCTCCGCCCATAAGAGCCATGAACCCGGCCAGCACCCAGTAAGGCGTTGATGGGCTAATCGTGGTAAGCCCAAGCAATCCCAGAGCCGAAACGCCCAGGCCGATCGGGGCGAGCAGCCGCGAGCCGACGCGATCCGAGAGACGCCCGCTCATTGGGCCGATAAGCATAAACGCAGCGCCAAAGGGAGCCAGCAGCAATCCTGCTGTCAGCGGGTCTTTGCCATACGGGCCTTGTAAGAAGAAGATCAGCAGGAACAGCACGGCTCCGCGTGCGATACCGTTCAGCAGGCCACTGAGATTGGCCAGCGCGAACAGGCGATCGCGGAAGAGCCGGATTTGCATAATCGGCTCTTTGATACGAGGCTCAACTATGATGAATACCAGCGCGCTTAGAATGCCTATCGCAAGAATGAGATAGATCTGCCATTCGGGAAGCACAGGGAAGGCAAGCAGGGTGAGCGCGAGCAGTATTCCGGTGAGGCCAATTGTGAGTGTGGCGCTGCCGAACCAGTCGATACGCTGTTGCCTTAGAGGGCGCACAGGTTCGCGCAGCCTCCATGCTCCCCATACAGAGCCAGCAAGGGCCAGTGGCACATTAAACAGGAAGACCCAGCGCCACGAGAACTCTGTGAGGGCGCCACCAATGATTGGTCCAAGCAGGAAGCCCGCCGCGCCAGCAATCTGGTTTACCCCCAGGCCAAGCCCAACATGTCCCTTGCGGAAGGCATCGGTCACGATAGCCGTACTGTTCGTGATCAATAAAGCGCCACCGATACCTTGAATGACGCGCCCCACGATCAGGTCGCCGCCGTGAAACTGCGGCTGAGCGAGACCCGCCACAAGAGAACCAATGGCAAACGCGACATACCCACTAATATAGAGGCGTTTGCGCCCCCAGATATCGGCCAGCCGGCCAATAACAGGCGTGAGCACCGTCGTGATCAACAAGTAGCCGATCAGTACCCACATGATCGTGAGGAAGGAGATGCGCAATTCAGTCAGGATGTTCGGCAAAGCGATCAGCAGCGCCGAGCCTTGAACTGAGGCCAGCAAAGCGCCAACGGTAGTGACTGAGAGAGCCGTCCACTGGTAGCCAGCATGTTCGACTTCTGCCGGCTTCTCTACGCCCTGGCTTTGCGAAATATCCACAGGTGTATTTGAAGATGATAAACGAGATGAATTCATGATCAGATTTTCCTATACCTCTATAAGATGATAAAGGGCAGGAAGCGCAGCGACAATGCTGGCCCGCTCCTCCTCACTCAATTGTTCCAGGCGTCGTTGCAAGGAAGCAAGACGAGCGCGATCGAAGACCTCAACAGCTAAGCGCCCCGATTCGGTTGGCCTGACCCAGACAGTGCGCCAGTTTACCTCATCATGGCTGCGCTCGATATAACCCTGAGCCAGCAGCCGCTTAACCATTGCGGTCGTAGTCGATGGGGCTACGGCAAGGTGGTCAGCCAGTTCTTGCATCGTGCAGGGTCCATGCTGGACAAGCACGCGCAGCAGCGATAATTGCCCAGGCGTAGCCCGCAACTCTGTAACCTCGCGCAATCCCGGCTCGGCATCTGTAGCATCCTCTTTTAAAGGGACATCCGCACTTAACCGCCCCAGCAGCTTAGGGGTGATATCGAGCAGCGCCGCAGCCAGATCAGCATGATGGGATTTTGCTTTGTCCACCATATCGCACATCCTTGTCACTTAGACTATCTAATTATATCAGATACGAAATGGGAGCCACAAATGTCATGTTTCGCTTCGCTCAACATCTCTGCTGATCGGCTGAGATCCTTCGCTACGCTCAGGATGACATGGACGGTAATGATGGTAGATAGATCAAACCAGCTCGATCTTGCCCTCGATCACCGTATCATCATCGTGAACAAGGAATACCCTGGCGTAGGGAGGCTCTGGATAATATTGGAGGGAGAAAATAATGTAGTAAAGCTTGTTATGTTTGGCCCACTCGATATCGCGCTTGGAGGGATAAGCTTCAGAGCAAGGATGGGAGTGATAGTAGGCATACATTTCGCCATCATACTCATCGATATCGTAGGAGATACGCAGCAGGTCTTCGGGGCTGATTTCGGAGAAGTCATCTGGATGTTCGGCGGCATTGGCAGTCGGGTAGTTTCTGACGAGCTGGCCATTCTTGCTGGCCAGCAGGCCGCAAGCCTCGTTGGGATAGCCTGCGACCACATGCTCCAGCATTTCTTTATACATCGCTTCAGGAATACGCACGACAAACTGCTCGCCACTTACCATAGTATCTTTGCTTCCAGGTCTCCTTCGAATTGAGTAAGATCGCGTGTCCACAAGTCCTCGCTCAGGTACTTCCAGCCGCCGTCCGCGAGGATCACGACGATCTTGCCCCGCTCAAGGCTGTCTGTCACACGCAAGGCCGCATGGAGGACTGCGCCACTTGATGGCCCGGCAAAAATGCCCTCCTGGTCTTTGAGCTGGCGCGTCCTGCGAATGGCATCAATGCCCGAAACCAGTATCCTGGCATCGAGCAGCGACTGATCCAGGACAGGAGGTACAAAGCCGTCTTCGAGGCTACGCAACCCCTGCACGCCTTCCCCTTGTAGCGGCTCGGCAGCCACGATTTTGATGGCCGGATTGTATTCTTTCAGGCGACGAGCGCACCCGGTAAGCGTGCCTCCCGTACCAAGCCCGGCTACGAACGCATCCACATCGGGCAGGTCTTTGAGAATTTCCCCTGCCGTCCCCTCGTAATGTGCACGAGGGTTGGCCTCGTTGCCATACTGGTAGAGCATCACGTACCGCTCGTCGCTTTGAGCCAGTTCCTGTGCCAGCCTGACGGCCCCGTTGCTGCCCAGCTTGCCATCAGAGAAGATGATGTTCGCGCCATAGAGCTCCAGCATCTGGCGGCGCTCCCGCGTCACATTATCCGGCATCACAGCCGTGAACGGGTAGCCCTTCACACGCGCAATCATCGCCAGCGCAATCCCAGTATTACCGCTGGTCGGCTCCAGTAGGATAGAGCCAGGGGTCAATTCTCCCCTGGCCTCAGCCTCTTCGATCATCTTCCTGGCAATGCGATCTTTAATGCTGCCGGAAGGATTGGCTCCTTCCAGCTTGCCAAACACCTGTACACCAGGACGCGGGCTAAAGCTGTGTAGCTCGACCAGCGGCGTATTGCCTATCGTTTCCAGAATGCTGCTATAGCGCATAGATATGCCCCTCGCTAGCCGAGGCAGCCTCCTGCCATCGCTGGCAACAGGATCACGGTATCAGCCGGGCCGACACTGGTATCCAGCCCTTGCAGGTAACGCACATCCTGGTCATTGACATAGATGTTCACAAAGCGACTGAGTCCCTCTTCCGGCTGGATCTGCTCTTTCAGATCCGGGTAGCGGGAGTACAGGTCTTCCAATACTTCCTGAAGCGTATTGCCCTGGGCACTTACTTGTTTTGAACCACCCGCCGATGCCCGCAAGACGGGTGCAAGACGAACTGTTGCCATAATCTATTCTCCTTATGCCGGTAAAGCGCACACATCAGCATACGTTGGCAGGTCTTCTGGATGCCCATGCTCTCCACAGGCCGGGCAGTTGGGGTCCCGGTACAGGCGCAGCTCATTGAACTCACCAACCAGCGCATCGTATGTCAGCAGCCTGCCGACCAGCGGCTCACCGATATCAAGCAGCAGCTTGATCGTTTCGACCGCCTGTAACATGCCAATCACGCCTGGAAGCACACCGAGCACACCTGCCTCAGCGCAGCTAGGAGCCAACGCAGCAGGCGGCGGCTCTGGATAGAGGCAGCGATAGCACGGGCCTTCATATGGTTTGAAAACAGTGAGCTGTCCCTCAAAGCGGAAGACACTCCCATGCACCACAGGCTTCTTGGCAATCAGCGCCGCATCATTCAAAAGATAGCGCGTGGGGAAATTATCGGTGCCATCGAGAATCACATCATAGTCGGCAATGATGCGCGCCACGTTGCTTTCGTCCAGGCGCTCGATGTAGGTAACGACCTTCACATCTGGATTGAGCGCTTCAATGGTCTCACGTGCTGATTCAGCCTTATACTGGCCCAGCCTGCTGGTATTATGCAGGATCTGGCGCTGCAAATTGGTTTCGTCTACGACATCGGCATCGATAATACCAATGGTGCCAACTCCGGCTGCCGCCAGGTAATAGGCCGCTGGAGAACCAAGGCCACCCGCACCAATGAGCAGAACTTTTGAGTCGAGCAATTTGAGCTGGCCCTGCTCGCCCACTTCTGGAATGAGCAAATGACGGCTATATCGCCTTGACTGGGCTTCGCTCAGGGTACGCGGCTGTACAAAGGGATAGCCGCTGGCCTTCCACTGGCCATAGCCACCCGCCATCGAGATAGCGCTCTTGTAGCCCATCTGCTGCAACGTCTGCCCCGCGATGAGTGAACGCACACCACCGGCGCAGTACAGGACGACCGTCTTCGACTTGTCGGGCACAGCCTCTTCAATCTGCAATTCGAGGAAACCACGAGGAACATGGATAGCGCCAGGAATATGCCCCTCGTCCCATTCATGCTTCTCACGCACATCTACAAGGACAATATCCTGCTGGTCAGGCCCCTCCTCACGCTGGTGGGTAAGAGCCTCGCGCACCTGCGATGGTGACCATTCCGGTACCCGCTGGCGCGCTTGCCGCATAATCTCACGGGATGCTTCACCCATAACCGGCTCTCTTTCCTATTCTTGACTATGTTTATCAACTTAATATAAAAACTGCTTAACACAAGAGTACCACGCTGATTTTTTCTCTGTCAAGGGAACGCGCGATACTTTAATTGGGAGCTATCCTTTTGTTAGGATGTCTAAAAGGGATAACATGGCTAACCAGGAAAATTATTCCAGAGAGCAGGAATTGCGCTATAATAGCCCCAGAAACTACAGTAACAGTAAGGAGTACAATGCAGCGCCTGCCCATACTTGAGACCGAACATTTACGATTGGTTCCCTTTACGCTGGATCTGATGAAGGCCACGCTTACTGATAAAGCGCGTCTTGCCCAACTGTGCGGCGCTCGTATCCCTGAAGACTGGCCGCAGCCCGATCTTGCCGAGGCGTTACCTGCTATAGCGCAAGATATGGAAAAGTATCCAGAGCGCGCCTCGTGGGATGGTATCATCATCCATAAAGCAGACAATACGATCATCGGCGATATGGGGCTGATGAGCGGGCCAAACGAAGAAGGCATCGCCGATGTCGGGTATAGTATCATTCCAGCCTACCGTAATCACGGATATGCAACAGAAATGCTGCGAGAGCTTTTGGCCTGGGCATTTGAAGAGGCAGGGATCAAGAAGATTACAGCCGATTGCCTTGAGACCAATACCGGGTCGATCCGCGTGCTGGAAAAAGCCGGATTGCATTGTATAGGACACGACAAGGATTTGCTCAAATGGGAAGTTGATAGAGAGGAGTGGCCTCAGGCGCGAAGGTGATATTGATTGAAAGGATGTAGCAATGACGAAGCAGATGCCCTTGGAAGATTTTCGTGCCGTCCGTATCGTGTTGGAGGAGGATGATTATGCCCTCTCCTCTGGCACACCGGAGCCACCACTAGCAGATTTAATCCCGCAGGACACATGGCGGCATCTCACGGTGTTACCTGATGAAGCGGCTATACGCACCTCGAACCGGCATGGAACACTGCTTGATATTCTCAATCAACTCGGCGGCACGTGGTCAGTCTGCGTGGGAGATAGCGAGCATGCTGATCCCGTTGGGCTTGCAATGATCGAGGTGATCAACGAACCAGATGCCTCTCTGTACAACATGCTTGTGGGGTTTTACCGCCAGGCAATCGACTCCTTGCGGATCATTCTAGAATCGGTGAGTGTCGGCGCTTATTGTCACCTTACAGGACAAGGAAATCGTTTACAGCACTGGTTAGATGGAGATGACGAGGTGAAATTCAATGAGGTTGCTACAGGCTTGCATCGCGCCCCGGAAACGAGGCCACTCCATGATTATCTCAATCGTATGGTACATTACGGATTCATAGACCAAGCAGATAGTAGTCGGGCGTATCCAGGAGGCTGGGTGCGACAGCTGTATCAAAAGCTCAGCAAGTATTCACATGGGAGGCCATTATATAACAATGTCGGTCTGTGGGAGAGTAACGGACCCATCTATGCGGGCCGTGCGGTGGCAGTAGTGGCGGGCTTATTCATTGAGGCGTTCGTGGCGAGCTATATCATCACCAAACTCTGCCGGCCAGATTTCGAACTGCCCGCAGAAGCACGAGAGGTGTTCGAAGCAGATGTCATCCATCTGCCTGCCTGGGCAAAAGTTTCTAAGGCAGCAGGGCAGGCCTATCGGTTTGTTTTCGGTAGTCCGCTTCGTATTAGGGGTTAGCTGACCTCGTCTTTCATCTGTTGATTAGTTGGGTGTTCTTTTGAAATCGGTTCCCTAATATCAGAAATTTTCAAAATCCGGTTCAGATAATAGGAAAAAACCATCGTTATATTGAACCATTTCTAGTAGAGAAGAGGCGTGCGTATCAAGGGGCTAGTTCGTATTAGTTTTCCTCTGGCTGTCTCTCAGACGCTTTGTCTAGTTCTGGTGCAGGGAAAAGGTTCCAATGCCTCATAAAGACAACAATCAGCTTGTAGAAAGAACAAAGCGTGAATAAAGCAAAGGCGAAAGGGAGAAAGACAATACCAGCCCAAAACCAGACATGCCAAATTAATGCTGCTATCGAAATAAACCCTGCGAGTTCGGCGATAAATGCTACCTTTTCGGGAACTTTGCCATACCCGGAAGCACGGTACTCTTTCTTTAGGAAACCCAACAGCAAGAACCCCGCTATACAGGGAAGAGCGATAGCGAGAGAAAGCCAAGCAATAGAGGATGCTACATCAGGATGCCCTATCGATGCAAGGACTTGAAGAAGAACAAGGCTCACGATGCCCAATCCCCCAATGAGGTAGACATCTATTTTATAGTACGTTTCTTTATCGTCCTGAATTTCCTGAGCAGTTGTAGCAATCGTCTCAATGAACACCTCAAAATCTCGAGCAGATTCCTCTGACGCGCCATCATTGCGGAAGTTAGTAACAAGTGCTTCTTTTTCGTGCTGAAACTGTTCCGAGGAGGGCTTAGACTTCATAAATCGCCATATCAGAGGCAGAACTCTCAATGTTTTTATCAGCGCATCCCTACGCGACTTCGATGCTTTATGTTCTTGTTCTTGCATCACAATGGAGTCTCTTTCTCCTGGGAAGCTCTTCAATCGTGCCTGTCTCGTGTTCTGCTCAAAGGCTTCTCTAGAACATATATACGAAACAGGCAGGAAAAAAGTTGCTCACTGGCTGTCTGTATGTTTGTCAATTGGTTGGAAGTGAGGGGATAACAGCGGCTTGAGCTTACCAAGCAATACTTATTTCGTCAGTAAGGGTGCAAAAATCGGTATTAAACTGGTAACTGAGTCAATCATGGCTTGAAGCATTTCGAGCACTGGCTCTCCCTCGGCTATGCCTGGTTCATGGATGACAACTTGTATTCTAAATTGCATGTTTGGGATTGGCTCCGCATCACATGTATCAGTTAACAGCGCGTCTCCTACCTTAAGAGAGAGGTATGGGCAAGCAGGACTAAAGAAAGCGTGCATATCAGGGACGTTCAACTCAGGAAATGCTCTCCTCATTTCCTCGACTGCATGAGCGCCGAGATCAGCACTGCGCATAGAGGAACCGATGGTAACAAGTAACCGATGCTTATCGATGTTGTTTAGTTTGTGAATTTTCCAAAGAGTATCATTCCCCCCTCGATAGGGCTTGATGGTATCGATAATATCTTTCGCTTGCTGGGCCATTCCTGTTGTTTTTCTGCTCTTCTGCCGTTCATACTCAGCATAATCTTCAGCAATAGGAAAATAGATATGATACCCACCTGTTCCATTGCCAGAGCCAAGCGTAAAAAGTTGGTAGGCCAGATGATCTAATGCACTTCGGAGGTTCTGAATAATATCTCCGGTTATCAGCGCTATTTCATCTGGAACTTCATCGACTTTGGTTACGTAATAAACGAGCTGGTGTGACTGAGGGTCCCTCTTCGTCTCAATCTTGTATGGGTCTGAGGCAAAGAAAGTACGTAAGGCTTCTTCCAATTCTTTTCTTAGGTTTGTTGCGCGGTCAATTTTACTCGTCCACATGAGTACCCCTTACCCTTCTTTATACTGAAGGAGCAAATAGTCATTTACCCTGTAGTTACACTAACTCTAGCTGCTCTGCTCCATGTTATTGGATGTTCTATCCCTGTTTTGCACATAACAGACTATGCAGGCATTTTTATCTTGTCTGGCAACTGTACTTTAATGTAGTGGAGAGGAGAAAGCAAGGCATATAGAACAAATGGGCTATTCAGTTCATCGAGGAAGGGAGTACAAAACTTAGTGTACATCTACGTTAAATTCAGGGCTGTTCTCTCATCTTCCTTAAGCGCCTTTCTTCTCGAACACGATCTATAAAGGTCTCGACTAGGAATGTTGCAACTGCTCCTGCAAGGTTAACGGCTAGCGCAGCATGACGCTCACTAGGTTTGATAGGCCTCCCGCCTTGACCATGAGCGTCGCCAATTTTATTACGAAGGGTACCAAGATTGTTCACCACAGATTGGCAATTTCCCAAAATCGACCTAAAAATCTCTTCAGTGTGCTGTGAAGGAGCAAGGTTGAGATGCCTTGCTGCTTCATGATATAGCCTTGGCAAGTCATCACTCTCTCCGTAAGAGCCCCCGCTTTCCTCTAGGATGCGTTTACACACGGTCTCTAGCAGTGTGCGAGCCGTTGTAATTGCACCTTCAGGATCACTATGCCGTCGTTCAAGAGCTTTTTCCCATGCCTTGTGTACGCCTTCAGGATCAAAAGACGCCAAAGTGTCCGATATAACCGTATCAGCAGGCGCTCTATTTCTACTTTCAAGGTAATCCAGTAGTGGACCAAAGGCAGTCCAGATATGTTCCCGTCGTTGCTGCCAATGAGGTGAGACCGATTTGAAGTAACCCCATAATGCACCTCCGCTCCTATATTTCCAGACGAAGTCAGGTATTAGGGCCTTCAATTCTGGGTCTTTCATCAGTTCTTTCCGTATTTCTTGGTAAAGCGCCTCGTCCAACCCACTTCCTGTTGCCTGCTCAACTAACATATTTTGCAGCATCACTACCCTGTCAAGCATAGGAACCTTCACTTCTTTAAGGAAAACATTTTTGCTACATTGGCAAAGCTTTTAGGCTGATACTTTTCAAATTCCTCTTGTTTCACATAGAGCGGAACGCATCTCATAGTGCCGGTAGAATGTTCATGTTATATTATCATCAAGTGGAGGTAGAGATAGTACTGGCGATACGATGTTGTGAATCTCCCTGGTTGTCAAGTAAGGTTTCTCTGTGCGCTTATATACTTCGACCAGCGCTTGTGCTAGGAGCATCACCGCCTTCCAGCAGACCGGGTCTTCTAGGACTCGCCGCGCCAGTGCTTCTGCATAATCAAGAATGCTTTGTGCTCGATCAGGCGGCAGGCTTGCGACATAGGCCTTTGCATCCTCGACATCCTGCTTTGCAATGCGCTTAGTAGTGCTATCAATGCCATTGAGATCGCAGAATCGCTTCTCTGCTTCAACGGCTGTAAGCTTATAAGCGCATTGTTCCCAGATTGCAAAAGGCGTGAATCCTTGGGGCACATCACGGCCAAGACGTTCATAGATGTATTTGGGTGGCAAGGTAAGAATAGCATGCCGCCCAGTGAAGTTATCATCTGTTTGGCCTCCCCATGAGCCATCATCATGAGAGCTTGGGAAAATGCCCATTGTGTAAATATCCCGCCCCTGAAGTATCGCTTCGATCCCGTGCCCTGCCTCATTGGTCGCTGCCAGCATTTGTTCATTCACGCTCATGCCCAAGGCATCTACCACGTAGTTTTTCTCCTTCTATGAGCTGAATACAATTGCCAATAATTTGCTGCCCCACGAGAGAGCGCAATGGCCTCAGCAGCGGGGTACTTATCGGCTTGATAATACTCCTTGCCGAATCGAGGTTCTAGGGAAAAATCATCCAAATTTAAGGCAGAGTTTTTTGGCATTTTGACCAAATCGCAGCACAGGCTAGGGAGCGCGACAAGGCTTTGGATTGTAGTTCAGATATCTAACAAGAGGCATGAGAACAGTCACTAACTTACTATCTTGCTTGAGAAGCCGGGATTGCTTCGTCGCTTCAACCCCCTCAACAAGACGCGCAAGACCTGGGATGGTGGTGATATCAATCGGTGTGGAGAATGCAATATTGCCATGATTATACCAAATCACTGCCTGTTTGCAAACCATGAAAAAGTTTCAACCCCGAACGGGCTTCCCAGGGCATTTAGGAGTGCAGTAAAACTTTACGGCTGCGAATGTCTGAAGCGTCTTCTTAAGAAAGAGAGGGATACGATGAATGATCCGCTCACCTGGATCAGCCTGCTCATAGCCATTCTTCTGGGATTACCCAATGCCATTGAGGGGTATATGAAACTTCTTGCAAAGAGGAAGAAGCCAAAAGGATAGCGATCAAGAAAATAGGTAGAAGGGAACCAGGAAAAACGCCTGGAACAAAGCATTACTGTGCAAGAGGTCATCTACGAGAGTCTATTTACAAGCTATCCTTGGTGTTCTCCTGTGTGCTACACTGTTTGGCAGAAGAGAGCCTGAACAACCCGTGCGGAAAGGAGAGAAGCAGCATGCCCGAAACAGCAGACATTGTCATCATCGGCGGCGGCGTAATGGGAACAAGCATTGCCTACCACCTGGCAAGGCAGGGAGCAGGGAAGATCGTGCTGCTGGAGCGCCAGGCCATCTCTACAGGCACCACCGGGCGCTCCGGCGCAATTGTCAGGCAGCACTACTCTAACGACTTCACCATTCGTATGGCAAAGGAGAGCCTCGCTGTCTTCCAGCACTTCGACGATCTCGTTGGTGGCGATTGTGGCTTTATCACAACGGGTATGATTGTCATGGTAGGAGAGCAGGGTGCCGGGGCTTTGCGCGCGAATGTGAACATGCAGCAGGAGCAAGGGGTCAACACGCAACTGATCAGCGCCGGAGAAGTCGGCGAGGTGGCAACAGGCTACAGCAGCGAGGGAGTTGCATTGGCCTGCTATGAGCCGGATACAGGTGTCGCTGACCCGGTAGCGACGACGCATTGCTTTGCCAGGCGCGCTCGCGATTATGGAGCCATCATTCGTGAAGGCGTGGCAGTAACGCGCGTCCTGAAGCAGGGTGAGCAAGTGAACGGCGTGCGCACAGTAGAGGGCGATATCTCCGCGCCTGTAGTCGTCCTGGCGGCAAATGTATGGAGCAAGCGGCTCGCCCAGGCTCTCGGCATTACGCTACCGATCACACCGACCCGCCATCCCATGCTGGCTTTGCGCCGTCCTGACGACTTTGGTGGTCGCTGGGGAATGCACGCGGTTGGGCTGGACCTCACACGCAATATTTACCTGCGGCCAGACCTCGGAGGTGTAACCTTAGTTGGCTCAACCGAGGACGTGCACGAGGCCAGCGACCCGGATAACTACGCACAGGGATTGTCAGAAGAGGAGATCAGGCGTTTCCGTACAATGGGGGCAGGCAGTATCCCCGCGCTGGCTCGCGCCGTGCCACGAGGCGGCTGGGCCGGCATCTACGACGATACGCCCGACTACCATCCCATCCTTGACCGGCTTGCACCATATGATGGCCTCTACTGCGCCGTTGGCTTCAGTGGGCATGGCTTCAAGCTCTCGCCTGTGATCGGTCAATGGATGGCTCAGTATATTCTGACAGGTGAAAAACCCGCCGATATGGAACACTTTGCCTTTGACCGGTTTGCTACAGGGAAGGAGATTCGCCCACGTTATCCTTCGGGAGTGCTGGGGTAAATTATGAACTTTGAAAATCAAGATCGGCAAGGCCGGGATGTTTATACATGTCATGTTGAGCGCAGCGAAACATCCGCTGCCGATCGCCTGAGATCCCTCGCTGCGCCCAGGATGACATGGGTTACCGATTTTGATCGTCAAATTTCATCATTTACAGCCAGGTCGTGCAAACCATTCCTGAAAAGATAGGAGCTACTTGTGGGTCACGTGCCCAAAGTACATGAGTTCCCACAACGCTTCGTCGCGGTGTGTCTCAACAAGCTGATCTGCCTGGTAATGCTCAAACGCAAGCTCACCTGTAAAGCGCAAATATGCTCCATCAACGCGTATCAGCCGCGCGAGCAGCGCCTTGATCCCATGTAGCTCATCGATAAATTTACAAAGTCTCCTTTGAAGGTGTTCGAGGCCATCGCCACATCGCAGGTCTCTTTATAGGTGCCTTTGCTGCCATCTGTTCTCATCCCATCTTCCCAGGGTTCAATGTGGTCTCGGCTCAAGCCTAAACGACGGTAATGTTCATCACTTGTGCCCAGTGTCGCCGGCAACGCTTTCATAATGTCCTCCTGTAGTTCTGCAATTACGCGGCTCGCTCGATCACTGTGCCCGCGCCTCTCCATCCAGATATAAAGCAAGGGGCTTACCACGAGCAGGAAGAGGATGCTTGCGATGAACACCCAGGTCAGTGGATTCGCTTGATGGAAGTTACTCCAGGAGAAGACGATTGCTAGAGCAATGAGAGCAATCCCAATCATCTGGCTCTGAAGGGCGATGCGTACCGCACTCCAGCGAGCATCGAGGGCAATGCCCAGTTCACCCACTCCGGTGAGCGCGAATAACGCTCCCATGACTCTTGCAGTGAGCGGGGTCAACTGCCAGGGCCAGGTGCTGATCATGAAGCCAGGCTGCAGGAAGAGGACGATGCTGGTGAGCACTGTCAAGCCACCCACGATGCCAATCACCAGTCGTACCAGGCCTGGCACGCGGAGATCATGGGAGATGAGGCCAGGGTCTGTGGCTCGATTGCGCAGCCAGAGCAGGAACACAATGAACGGCGTCGTGAAGTATAACCCTACCCAGGCAAAGAATGAGATAGAACCGTGATTGAAGCGATCCCAGTGCAAGATCGTCGCTATCCCCATCAAGGTGGCAAAGGTGGTGACAGGCAGAAACCCGACCTGGACCCAATGCCAGCGTGCATTGGTGGCGGCGCGGACAAAGAAATAGGCGCCGGCTATATAGGCGGCGCCCAGCATCATGGCACTCATGCGCGGCTGGATGCCCCAGGCAAACAACTGTTGGGTGTGATCGGGTAACAGGTAGAGGATGCCAAAAGCCGCCACTAAAAAAGGGACAATGATGGCCGAGATCCAGCGTGTTTCTGGCAGAATGCGATCGCTGCGCTCACGAGTGCTTCCAACCTGTTCGGCGTTTCCAACGTTTTCCATGGTGGCTACTCCTTTCGGGAGTGAGCAGGTACTTGTTCAAGGAGGACTTTTTCCTCTTGAGTTGTACCTATCCATTTTAGCATTCAAGGGAACCGAAAGCCAACGGGTAGGGTTCCCTGACTCACACTCACATTGTAGCCGGAAGGCGCTGACGGAGCATCGGGGTAAACACGGAGATTTTCGATGTGACACACGTAGATTCTTGCGAGGCTGAACTGGCACAAAACCGGATGATATGCTACATTTCACATATGAGCGGTTCACGCAGGGCAAGGAGATACGCCCCCGCTACCCCTCAGGCGTATTGGGTAGTATCCCATAGGCTCTTAATTTTCATTTTCATTCACATTATTTTGTAGTACGTTGTCAACCTTCCAATGACTAGGAAGATGTAGTGGCCTCCTTTGTGGGGGCCAGGCATCCTTCCTTTAAATGAAGCTTGACAAAACAGTAGGAGGAATCAGACATGGCTGATCACAAGATGAACATGAACGGCGTACAGATCACATGGCTTGGGCATGCAGCCTTCAAGATCACGACGCCCGGAGGGAAAGTCGTCCTGATCGATCCCTGGATACAGGGAAATCCGGCTACCCCGGCCAACATGAAGCGCATCGATCACGTTGACCTGATGCTCGTCTCACACGGGCATTTCGACCATGCCGGTGATGCCGTCAGCATTGCGAAAGCCACAAAACCAACTGTAGTGGCTATTGTAGAGCTGGCAGGCTGGCTGGCATCGAAAGGCGTCGAAAATACGATCGGCATGAATAAGGGTGGCACAGTAGAGGTACAGGGCCTCAAGATCACTATGACGCATGCTATCCACACTGGAAGCACTGAGGATGGAACCTATGGCGGCGAGCCTGCCGGTTTCGTGATCGAGTTTGAAAATGGTCGCAGGCTCTATCATGCTGGCGATACCTGCGCTTTCACCGATATGCAGCTCATCCACGAACTCTACAGGCCGGATGTCGCCTTGCTGCCTATCGGGGATTTCTACACGATGGGGCCGAGAGAAGCCGCCGTGGCTGTGCGCATGCTTGGCGTCAAACATGTGATCCCCATGCACTATGGCACGTTCCCCGCTCTCACCGGCAGGCCAGCAGACCTGCGCGATGCCCTCCGCTCGCTGGGACTCGATCAGGTCGAAGTAATTGAGATGCAGCCCGGAGAGACCATTTAGCCCCTGGGCCTCTCTTCACAAGAGTAGGTTTTTGCGCGAATCGGCCTGGGAAGGGGATCGTACCTGTAGGGGCAAGGAGAGGCAAGGGG
>CADDZH010000019.1 GCA_902812455.1 Chloroflexota bacterium
GGACATGAGAGCCTTTTTCAAGGTGTTCTCGCTCTGCACCAGACCATAGAGATCGTACAAAAACGAAGCATGGGAAATAGCCACCCAGACAGCCTTCAAAATATCGAGTACGGGCGTGTGCGGAAGCGAGCCAGCAGGAAGCGTATTGATCTCCTCCTGATAGAGCTGTTTGCGCCGGTCGTCCATGCGCTTCTCAATGATGCGCAAGATTTTGGCTTCAAGGTCGTTTCCATCAGTCAGCAAGACATACTCCAGGCGGAGCATGAGAAAACTGTGAAATGGGAACGAGAGGAGTGGGGTCATCCGTTCGGTGTCAGGCATATCAGAGGTCCTTTCTACGTCTATGGGAGAAGGCCAGCCGAGATGCTGGTCCAGAACACGAAAAAACGCTCCAAACAAAAAGGAGCGTCCGAAACGATGCAGTGGTGATGCAAATGAAATATTCATCAAGCGACCGATACACCTCGTGGAGCGGAAGATGTATCTATCAGACGGTTGCAATTCGGCGTCTATGTCTAGAAGCCCTACATTGATGCATGAGGAGCCGTCACACCATTACCGCTTCTGCCTGCCTTGCTGAGAATAGAGTTTTAGCTGGTACAGTTCAGGCCAATGGAGTGCGCCGGAAAGCGCTCCATCGCGTGTTACACTCTCTGCTATCCTTGTCAAAGCAGGTGAAAGGATACGTAGTCATGGACGACGATACAACTGCAACCATCACGGTTGAAACCCGGCTCGCCGGAAAGCGCTTGCCACTTCATACCCCCTGGCATGTTGCCCTACCTGCGTCATTCTCCCGCCATACATCGGGCGCCAATGGCCCATGGCTGCTGCGCGACCTGCTTGCATATGTCATTCGCGAAGAAGTGCGCGCTTTCCAGTTGCGCCAGGAGGAGCGCAGGTTGATCCATGTTTTGAGTCCACACGAGATCGGGGAGGCAGCGCGCAGGGGAAAGGTAACGATGGGCGGCCAGCAAGAACTGCGGCAGGGGCTTGACGAGGAAGTGGACGAAGATGCGGCGGTGGCAACGGCCCTGCTTGCCTTTGAGGATGGCCTGTACTTCGTCTTTCTCGACGGGCAACAGCAACGCGACCTCAATGCTCCTGTGCGACTGCACCCTGCAAGCACCCTTACGTTTATTCGACTTGTGGCCCTTGTGGGTGGTTAGGAGGTGCTCTCATGTTGCGACGTGAAGATGCCAGCACGTTCCTTCGGGATGAGCAGACTGCCAACTGGACAGATCTCTGCCTTGCCGCCATCTCTGCTGAGCTGCCTGGGGCGTTGCGTCCTGCCGCCTATGCCCTGCTCAATCGTGACGAGTACGGCAGGGCCATGACCCCCCTTCGCTCCGATCCCCAAGAAGTGCGGCGACATCGGGAGGCCATTGCGCGCGGCTACAAAGCCCTGGCCGCACTCGATCCAGTCCAGCGTACAGAGGTGTTCACAGCCCTGATCCCGCGCGTAGCCACAGCAGTCGAAGCGGCGTGGCAGCTTCTTGGCCGTCTTCCCTACCAGACCGGCTGGCGGCGCAAGGCCTTTCGCGCGCCTGGTAACGAGTCGGCTACTTACACTGCGCGCGTGACCTGGCTGCGTAGCATCATTGGCGTCCTTACTCTCTATCGCGATAAGGATTTGCCCTGGTTCGCCACCTGGGCGCCCTACCTTGGCGCTTATAGCTCCGGCGGGCACGCATTGGGTATCCTGTTCGCTGCAGCCATCAACCAGGGAGGTGCGGAAGGAGAGGCAGTGTACGATGTGCTGCTCGCCTCGGCACGCGGTGAACACCCCATCGGGGGAATGGGGCGGCATGTCACGACGGGCCTGCTCACAGCTTCGCGATCAGAGGGCTGGGTGTGCATCGAGCGGCTACTCCTGGCTGCGCAGCGGGAGGAGGGCTTGCGCCAGGTTATCCTGGAGACGGCAGATCAGGCGCACCCACAGGCATTCCGCCGGCTGCTCCAGCTCATTCTCGATCACGATCTGGTGCGTTTCCCCGCAACGGTGCGCGCCGCCGATGTGTGGTTTGGCTTCGAGTGGCGGATCGAGGACGTTCGTTCCGTCCGCAACGCCATCGATGCTGTCCTCCATCTGCTTGACGACCCCACCAGCCGGCGTCATGCCATAACATGTGGCAATCCCCAGGAGACCTATTTCGCTTTGTGGGCAACGGCCTTCGAGGATGCTACTGCCGCCATCTCCACAGCTCTGCCGGTCCTTGCCGATGCGCTGCCTGAACGCCGTCTTGCGGCTGCACATCTGCTCGGTCAGGTGAATCTGCTAGAAGCGGAGGCTGCCCTCCTGCCGCTGCTCGATGATCCAGACTTACGAGTAGCTCTGTGCGCCTTGCGAGGCGTCGGCTCCTCAGCCTCCAGTCACGCCCATAATGACTTGTTTGAAAGGTTGGAGCGACTGCTGGGCCGTATCCGTGCTGGCGGCAAGGAGAAAACGCTGAAGAGCGGTGTGTGGCCCTGGCTGGAGTTTAGCACTGACCGCCAGCGCATCCTCCATGTCATGATTGGGAGTCTTGGTACGCGCGATCCTACCCGCCTCATTCCCTATGTACCGCTTATGAGCCCGTGGGATCGCGTGCGGGTCGCAGAAAAGCTCGCCGAACTGCCTGCCCCAAGTGAGGATGTTCGGGCCACGCTGTATGAGCTGGTTGCTGACCGCAGCAGGATCGTGCGCTCGCGGGCTCTCACACTGATGGCCAGCCACCCGTTAGATGAAGATGGTGCCTCGACGCTGGAGCGCCTGCTGGCGCGCAAGAACAGCGACCTGCGCCGGGGCATCCTTGCCCTCCTGCTCAAAAGGAGCGATGAGGCTGTACTCGCCAGTGCCCGGCGCCTGCTTGCGGCATCGCATCCATTGCAGCGCCTGGCCGGCCTGGATGTGCTCCACGCACTCATTAGGGCCGGGCGAGCGGTCGAGCACTCTCGCCAGGCGGCGCGCTTGTACCGGGAGAGCCACCCGGCGCTCACCGCCGCAGAAAGAACCCTTGTTGATGCCATCCTTGCCGCACGCCAGGGTGGCGAAGCGCCAACACGCGACAACGTCCTCGGCCTCATCTCCCGGCAAGCACTCTCTCCACGCGTTCCCCCACGCCATCTCCCGGTCAACCTGGACACGCCAGCCGCCCGGCGCTGCCTGTATACGCTTGACGCGCTGGTCGAGGAGTATCGCGCAACACCGGTGAGAATCAAGACATGGCGGGGCCAGCAGGAAACGCTGCTCGGTAACCTCAATTGGCATTTCCCCCATCCCGATCCCATACTTCCAGCCGAAGAGGATGTCGAGGCCAATTTGCCTCTGGCCGAGGTGTGGCGGCGTTGGGAGCGTGAGCGACCTGCCGAACTACGCGATGCAGATGGCCTGGAACTGGTGCGTGCCAGGCTTTTGTTGAGTAAAACACGCGCTGTCTCTGTGCCTGTGGTGTCAGGGAGTAACAATGCATCGTCTATCATCGCTACAAGCCCCCTGTTCTCTCTCCCTCAATCCGTGTCCTCCCCGTCCATTGCTCCCGATCATGCGAGCCTGTCGCTCGAAAGTGCTGGCGCAAGAGGGGACATCACTTCTGCTCCGGCTGTATGCGAGCCGGTGCGGCTCTCTTATCTCCATGTTGTGAGTGGTGTGCTCGGCTGGCTCCTGCGGCTGCAAGGCATGTCTGCTGCAGCGCTAGACCTCCTGCTTGATACGGCAGAAACGGCGCTGGCAAGCATGCCGCTGGCTGAACTGGCGAGCGCACACTCAGGCGAACAGCATGATGCCGTGATGCACTCCAATGTGCTCTGGGCGCTTGCCGCGGATGGTAGCCTGGTCCTGCTGCATCAATACCGGAGTTGGTATCACCCATGCTGGGACCACGTACACCATCGACGATACTGGCAGTTGCTGCACTGGCTTGACCAGCCGGTGCCCGGACTCGGGCGCCTGCGCCCCCCACTGCTTGCAGTCCTGGAAGCCTACCGGCTCGGTGAGGCGACCGAGGCCGATATCCTTGACCAGCTCGGCGGCCCGACCGGGTGCAGCCGTGGCCGGCGGGAAATGGGTGACCTGCACACGCTCTCGGGGCGTCGGCTTCACCCACTGATGGAAGAGTATCCTGTTCTCCAGCGGCTCGTCACAACTTTACGCGAGCGCATCCTGGAGGTCGAGCTGGCTCGGGGCGAGATGCCGACAGCCGCCACAGGGCTGGCATGCTCCCTGCGCTACAGCGATGGGGTAACGCTCTTCATCCGCCTCGTCGCCATGCTTGCCCCGGCTGACCTCGCACGCGGCTATACGCGCGACAACGAGAGCAAGGAGGCTACCTTCAGCCACCTGCTGCGTGTCAGCCATCCCGGCACAGGAGATACGCCCGAGGAATTTGCACGCCAGGTCACACTGGCGGGCCTTGACACGAAGCGGCTGGTAGCTGCGGCACTTTATGCGCCGCAATGGG
Source organism: Chloroflexota bacterium (assembly GCA_902812455.1). Next base: position 4,440 of record CADDZH010000019.1, read on the forward strand.
CACGTTATGTTGAGCACGCTCTTGCCTGGCCGTGTTTCGAGGATGCTGTCTGGTGGATCCATGCGCACACCAGAGATACGGGCTGGAGCAATGACAAGGAAACCGATGAAGCATGGCGCATCCAGGTCAGCGAACGTACAGCGCTCGGCAGCGAGGAATTGCTGGCCGGCGCCGTCGATGTAGCCTGGTTCTGGCGCTGCTACCAGGGGCTGGGCAAAGAGCGCTGGGAAGAGGTCTATGCCGCAGCAACATATGCTGCGAGAGGGACAGGGCACAGCCGAGCACGTCTTTTCGCCGATGCCATGACGGGTAAGGTGAGCGTTCAGGAGTTGCAGCAGCGCATAGTCACCAGGCGCCAGCAGGACGCTGTGCGCGCTCTGGGTCTTGTCCCACTGCCTGCTGACAAGAAGGCGCGCGAAGCCGAGATAGCAGAACGCTATGAAACGTTCCAGGAATTCAGGCGAACCGGGCGCCACTTTGGCCCGCAGCGGCGCGCCAGTGAAGAGACAGCCACGCGCATCGGACTCGAGAATCTGGCACGGACAGCAGGGTATCCCGATGCGATGCGCCTGCAATGGGCAATGGAGGCACGAACGGCGAGCGATTGGCGTAATGGTGCATTCAGCGTGGAGGAGGGTGACATCCGCGTATCCCTCACCCTCGACAGCAGCACCACCAGGCTAGAGCTCACCTATGCCAGGGGCGATGGCAAGGTGCTCAAGAAACTACCTGCCCGTCTCAAAAAGCAGCCAGCTATTGCCGCTCTCTTGCAGCGCAAACGGGAAGTTGAGCAGCAGATGGCGCGCCTGCGTCTTTCGCTTGAAGCGGCTATGTGCCGGGGTGACCATTTTACTGCGGCTGAACTTGTTGACCTGCTTGCGCATCCTTTCATCTCGCCCTTGCTTCAAAAGCTCATCTTTGTGCGCGAGGGAGATGAAAACGGCGAAACGGACAGCATCCTTGGCTACCCGCTCCGGTGTGAAGATGGCACACTCTGCTTTTACGACTACAGTGGAGCCTTGAGGGCGGTCGATCCCGCTGCCTTTGATCTGCGCCTTGCCCATCCGTATGACCTGTTCACCAGTGGAACATGGCACGGCTGGCAACACGAGTGTTTCACAGCCTCACGCATCCAGCCGTTCAAGCAAGTGTTCCGTGAACTGTATGTCTGCACCAGGAGCGAGATGCGCGAGGAAGATAACGCTTGCTCGCAACGCTATAGCGGCCAGCAGGTACAGCGGCGCCAGGCGCTTGCGCTGCTTGGGCAGCGTGGTTGGGTTGCCCATTCTGAAGAAGGCGCGCGACGTACCTTCTTTGCCGAGGGCCTTTCGGCCACGCTCTCCTTCGCACAGGGAGCCTTCACCCCTGTCGAGGTCGGAGAGCTGACGCTAGAAGATATCTTCTTCACGCGACCTGGAGAATGGAAACCCATCAGGCTGGCAAGCGTGCCACCTCGCTTATTCAGCGAAGTGATGCGTGACATTGACCTTGTCGTCAGTGTCGCGCATAGTGGTGGTGTCGATCCCGAGGCGACGGCATCGACAATCGAGATGCGGGCTGCTCTCGTGGGCGAGACGTGCAGCCTGCTTGGCATCAGCAACGTGTTGATCAGGGGCGCCCATGCCGTCATCGAAGGAACACTCGGCAGTTACTCGGTTCACCTCGGCAGTGCAGTTGTCCACCGGCAGCCGGGTGGCGCTCTGTGCATCATACCGATTCACACTCAGCAACGCGGGCGTCTCTTCCTGCCGTTTGCCGACGACGATCCCAAGACGGCAGAGGTCATGAGCAAGGTTCTCACGTTGGCGCGAGACAAGGACATCAAGGATCCGAGCATCCTCGAGCAGCTCCTCTGGCAGCCCGGCTGATCTGGTTCTGGTTCGGCATACCAGCCGGACCAAAGTCTACAGCATCCTTACAAAGGTTGAGCCAGAGTCAATGCAGAAACACCAGAGCACCTATTTGTTCAGGCAAGCGTTTGGGTCTGGACAGCGTGCCAGTAGCAGCAAACCTCTTCACAGTCGCATTTTATCCAGAAACGGATCTGTTCTCTGACAATATGCTTAGGGAGGATCACCTTGAGCGATCAGCGCTTGATCACGACCATCGAAGGTGAACACACCTCCGGCTCGGCTCCCAGTTACAGTTTAATGTACCCTCCTTGCATGGTTCTGTACAGACCGCCGGGCCTAGCACCTTCATCGTAGACGAGAACACATACATACCGAGAACGCGGCTCGATGTGCTATGTCCACTTGCACAAGGCATATATGAATTGCCTATCGGGGTAGTCAGGAAAAATAGTGATTCGTATGGGGGCTCCATGCGGATGGAGCGGACGCCACCAATTCCTCCAGAAAGGGCGTAGTGACGATACCCATTGGCATAAGCGTGCGCTCACCAAAACGCATTCTGACCCCCTCGTAACTGTTTGACAGTTTATGGTCGTGACAGTTTATTGACAGTTTATGACGTGGACAAACATGGATATATCTGGATGGCTCTGGACAAATGAGACGAGGAAAGAGGCCGATTCAGACCGAGGTAGACGGGGGGAAATGGGTGGAGTGCCGAAGGGGGGACTCGAACCCCCATGCGCCTACGCGCACAACGCCCTGAACGTTGCGTGTCTACCAATTTCACCACTTCGGCCCGCTGCAAGTCTGTCCGTCTTTCAGGACAGCTACACTATACACTAACCCTCGCGCTTTGTCAATAGCGGATCGACCACCCCGGCGGGGAAACTGTAGGGCCCGATTTATCGTGGCCAGCGCCGATTGATCGGCTCTCTCGATAATCACCCCAAAGGATGGAGGGCCCCGGCAATACTCTAGCCTTGAGGTATTTGAGAAAACACTTCGGTGGGCAACCAGACGTGTTATGATGTGCTATAATGAACTAGAATGTTCAGCATTCTCCACCTTGATTATGTGCTTGCTTTCCTCTTTGCCTTTTAGATAGGTGTAGTTGAGGCGGAGCGACGCATCGACAGGGTTGGATGTTTTAGAGGAGTAGTCAGGTTAGAGATATGCAAAAGAGCCAGCCCCCTGTACGTGCGGCTATCGATATCGGGAGCAATACCATCCATATCGTTGTTGCGCGCAGTACGCCGGGCGACCTGGATATCCTTGCAGACGAGGTTGAACTGGTGCGTATCGGCGAGAGTGTGAACTCGTCGGGGGAAATCTCGCCGGAGAAACGCGAACAGGCTCTTGCTACATTACGCCAATATAAAGAACTGGCCGGCAGATACAGGGCCGAGCAGGTACTGATGGTGGCGACGGAGGCCATCCGCGAGGCGCGCAATGGCAGCGAGTTCCTGGAGGATGTGCGGCGCGAGACCGGCCTCACAACGCATGTTATCAGCGGCGATGTCGAGGCCATACTGACCTTCTATGGGGCAACGTATGAAGTTGCCAAACAGCCCGGAGCGCCAAAGCGGCTGGCAGTGATGGACCTCGGCGGGGGCAGTACAGAACTGGTCATGGCCAATGGGAACCAGATTGTATGGCGCACCTCTATCCAGATTGGCTCCGGCTGGCTGCACGATCGCTATCTCCCTTCGAATCCACCTGCTGCCGGTGAACTGGATGTCGCGCGTACTTTTCTGCAGACCTACTTACAGGGCCTGCCAATCAAGCAGGAACCACCGGCGCTGATTGTGACCGGGGGCAGCGCTAACTCGCTGCTGATGCTTGCTCATAAGGCATTTCATCTTGCTGCCGATACAACCCGCCTGAGCATGGACGACCTGGTACGCTGCGAGGGTCTGCTGAGCGCTTTACCGGCAGAGGAGATTGCTCAACGCTACGGGCAACCAGAAGGACGCGCCCGTATTTTGCCGGCCGGGGCGTTAATTATTCGAGAAGTGATGGCGCGTTTCCACCTGGATGAGATTACTGTCAGCCCGCATGGCATTCGCGAAGGCGCGCTGCTGGCCTACGAGCGCTACGGCGAGGGCTGGCTAGAACGGGTCAACAAGGAAGCATCTCAGCAGAAGCAGCAGCCAGGCGGCCCGGCAGACCCATATAATGTGCCTTTTGCGAGGTCAGGCCGGCAGATGCTGCGGGAGCGCGCAGAGAAGATGCTGGAATGGCACGATGAGGTATTGAAGCACGACGATCCTGAAGCAGTGCATAAAATGCGTGTCGCTTCCCGCCGCCTGCGCGCGATCCTTGATGCCTATGAGTCGTGCTGCAAACCAAAGCAATTTAAGAAGGTCTACCGCGAGGTCAAGAAGCTGGCCGATCTGCTGGGAGCAGCCCGCGATACCGATGTGATGCTCCAGCGATTGCACGAGCAGTGTGAGGAGACGCCAGTCGAGGAGCAGGCGGGAATGCAATGGCTGATGGCTCGCCTGGAGGACTACCGCCAGCAAAAGCAGCAAGACCTGGAAGCTTACTTTGACCAGCTCGACGAACAGGACTTGCAGCGGCGCATTGAGTCATGCATGCGGAAAGGAGCACGAGGCGGTGGCCAGAGCTAAACCGATTAGCGGGCTTGATTGCCAGGCTCCAACAGGCCAGAATGCGCGTATCGCTGCCAGGATACGCCTGGAGGAAATGTACACCTGGGAGCCGTATGCCGGCAACCCATATGCTATAAAAGAGCTGCATAACTTGCGCATTGCTGCTAAACGGCTGCGCTATACGCTTGAGATTTTTGAAGATGTATTACCCGAAGCCTGCAAGCAGGTTGTCAAAGAGCTGGAACAGCTACAGGATGAGCTTGGCTTGCTGCACGATAGCGATGTGATGATCGCGCTGCTACGACTTTGCCTGGGCGGCCAGGACAGCGGCCCATCCTATGAACAGGCGCTGGTAGATGCCGGAGAGCAGCAGGGCCAGCAAGGATTTACCTTGCCGCCTGAACTCGTGGCCGGCCTGCTCGATCCTGCTGTGGCTCCTTCGGCAGAGGAGCGCTATGGGCTGGAGCACCTTTTGATCAAACAGCAACAGGCGCGCGAGGAGCGCTACGCAGCTTTTCGCCAGCACTGGTACGAGCTACAAGCGCGGGACTTCCGCCGCGAAATACTGCACACTCTGGATACGGAATAGCACTTACAAAAGGCAGGTTAGCAAACCGTGAAATCTTTTTCAGCAGAGCATCTAGACTGGTGGCAACTCCCCCAGCCAACGCCTGAAGAGCTGCGCTTAAGCGGGGGATTGCATGTAGAAGACTGGCCGCATGCCCGCCAGGTTATGCATCTCTCGAGGCTTCTTTTTCTCGCAACGCTGCCGTTGCATAAATTAGATGCGCACGCGCTGCGCTTGCTGGAGCGAGCAGCCTTCTTGCACAACACAGGCATGCTGATCGAGTCGCGCCGCCACCACAAACACTCCTTCCGCCTGATCAAGCAAACAGAGCTGCCAGATTTCAATGATGAGGAACGGCATGAAATTGCCTGCATCGCCCGCTATCACCGCCGGGCCTTGCCAAGCATGTCGCACGAGGAATATGCGACACTGAGTCGTCCCGCGCGCAAGCGGGTCTCAGCCCTTGCCGCACTCCTGCGCATTGCCGACGCCCTGGATTATAGCCACGACGGGCGCGTCCTCTATCTTGAGGCTGAGCCTGAGCGCTGCAATGAGAAAGTCTGGACCATCGGGCTGTGGACGCGCCCCCTGGCCGACCTTGATGCTGAACTGGAACACGCCTACGATAAGGCCGACCTCTTTGAGAAGGTCTTTAAGCGCAAGATACACTTCGTGCGAGAAGAATAGCCGATTTACAATGCCTCGACCATTTCGTGCAGCGTGATAGCGGCGCCACAGGCATGGTAGGAGTGAATCCAGAGGACGGGATGGGGCTCATCCTGGTAGGTATAGGTAACGCCGTGCTCATCAAGGAAGCGGCACGAAGCTGCTATATCCTCCACCGCGATGGTGATGCGGCAGAGGCTCTCACCGTAGGTTTGCAGGTAGGCATCAAGCGAACCCGGCTCCGGCAAGAGCGGCGTTTCTAAGACGGTACCTTCTGAGAGCGGTAGTGGTTCTGCAAGCTCGAAGCTTTGCCCGCTGTCGCCGAGGGAGAAGGCCACGAGTAGCGCTTCCCAGCCATCGGCATCCCCGCTAAACGGCTCGGAGGGTTCGAGGCCATAGATATGCTGGAAGCGCGCTGCTGCTTCCTTCAAATCTTTGGCAGCAATAGTGGCGTTGAGCACCTTCACCGCTCCCAGAGGATGCTCTGGCGGCTGTCTCCAGCCGGCCAGGCGAAAGCGCCGCTCCTCGCCTGTACTATCATGCTGGATGATGAACGGGTAATGCTGGGCGAGCTCGGGGTGCTCGATGTCGGCGCGCTGCCAGCCGCGCGTGTGCCCATCAGGGGATTTGAGCTGCCCGGCTACCGGCCCAATGATGGGAACGCCGCGCTGCCTCATTGCCGCGCTATCTGCCTCAATATCATTCGAGGCGAGGACAAAGTTGAGGTAGCCATCTCCCTTCGCCAGTCGATCCAGCAAACTCTGCTGCGCTTCCTCAGGAGCGCGAACCGTGATTAGCTCGATGTAGGTGTCGCCGATCACGATGACGCGGTTGGCGGTCCCGCCGGAGGGATGGATGCCCCCGCCGGAAACCGCCAGGCCAAGCTGCTGGCTGAAGACCTTCTCTGCCCCGGCTAAATCATTGACGCCAATAATGATATGGTCAAGCCCTACCAGCATGGCTATCCTCGCGTGCGCGCCAGTTCACGCTCACTTAGCTCGCGCTCCCGCCCGCGAGGCCCACCTCTACCGCCAAAGTGTCGCGCGAACCAGTTGGGAATATCCCGCTTTTCCCAGACGACCAGTAGCATACTGGCGTTGAAGATCGACGAGTATGTTCCGCTAAAGATACCGATCAGCAGCGCCAGCGTGAAGGTGCGAATGGTATCGCCGCCAAAGAGCGTGAGGGCGCTCAAGGTAAAGAGCACCGTCAGCGAGGTGTTGAGCGAACGGGCCATAGTCTGCACCAGGCTGGCATTCACCACCTGCTCAAACGTCTCCGTTGTGCGGCGCTGCATATTCTCGCGAATACGGTCGAACACGACGATAGTGTCATGCACCGAGAAGCCGACGACGGTCAATAGAGCGGTGATGAAGAGCGTGTCGATCTGGATATGTGCGGCCCAGCCCAGGATGGAGAAGACACCTAGCACGACCAGAACGTCATGCAGCAGGGCAATGATGGCGCAGGCCCCATAGCGCCAGGGCTTGGGCACTTTGCGGAAGGCGAACCAGATGTAGAGCAGGATAGCCACCGAGGCTGCCAGAACGGCCAGAACGGCTCTACTCGTCGTCTGGGCCGCTATAGCAGGCGAAACCGAGGCGTTGTTGATGATGTACCCGTATATGTTACCCCTGACCAGCGCCGACTGCAGGCTATTCAGCGTATTGGTATTGACCAGCGAACTTGTCAGCAAGGAGATCGTCTGCGTTGTGCTTCCTACCTGCACATTCACCACCTGCACCGGGAAGGTGGATCCTTTGTTCGTGGGCGTCGAGGTTGGTGTAGGTGATCCCTTACCCGCTGCAGGCGTTCCTGTAGCCTTTGCCGGAGGTGTAGCAGTAGCTTTGGGGGTTGCTGTGGGCGTGCCCTTACCCGGCGTGGCAGTAGCTGTCACTGTTGGCGTAGCCGTTGCTGAGGCTGGGGCTCCCGTCGTACTCACTTTCGTTGTGTCCGGCAGTTTGCCCAGCAGATGCTCAATGTCGCTGGCTTTCGCGGCAGATGTAAAGTTCGAGATGGTCGCGACGGTTTCTGTGTTGCCGGGAAGCGACACATCATAGTACTGGATCACAAGCTGCGATCCATACTTGCCTTTAAGGAGGCTCTCGAATTTACTGGTAACAGTGCTGTCAACCAGCCGGTTGAAGCGCACCCAGGCGATGTGGTTGCCGGGTATACTGACATCGGTTCCGGTATTGACCTGCAGGTTGGCAAAATGGAGCGGGGCCAGCAGGCTTCTCATCTGGGCAGTAGTGACTTTCTGGCTGGGACGTAATTCGACCGTGGCGCCACCCGCGAAATCGATGCCCACGTTAAGCCCTTTGACGATCAAAGAGATCGCGCCTGGCACAATGACCATCAGCGATATGGCTATGAACAACCAGCGTTTATTGACAAGATGAAACATGTCACACCCCCTTCTCCACTGTGGTTTTGCGCCGCGCTAAAGCTGAGGTCGATGACGCTGCGGGGATAGCATCTGCCGGCAGCCCGAAGAGGGCAGGATGGCTGATCACGCCCGTCGGCACGAGCAGGTTCAAGAAGGTGCGCGTCACGACGATGGCGGTAAACATACTGATCAACACACCCAGGAAGAGGGTGGTCGCAAAACCTACGATCAGGCTTGCGCCGAAGTTGCTACCAAAGTAGAACAGAATGGCGCAGGTGATGAGCGTTGAGATATTTGAGTCGCGAATGGAGGGCCAGGCGCGTTTCCAGCCAATATCGATGGCCGAAACGAGTAATCTGCCGGCTCGCAGCTCCTCCTTGGCGCGCTCGAAGATCAGCACGTTAGCATCGACGGCCATGCCGATAGACAGGATGAAACCGGCGATACCCGGCAGCGTCATGACGACGCCGACCATTTTAAAGACGGCCAGGTTGAAGAGGGCATACAGCACGAGGGCGCAGTCCGCGAGTAGCCCCGGCAGGCGATAGTAGAGCAGCATGAACAGGATAACGATGCCGATGCCAATAGCGCCTGCGATCTCACTCTTGTAAATGGAATCGGCTCCCAGCGTAGCTCCAACGGTCTGCTCACTGTCGATCTTGAGCGCAAGCGGCAAAGCGCCGTATTGCATCACGGTGGCAATGCTCTGCGCCTCTGCCTGCGTGAACCGGCCCTGGATGATGCCGGGACCGTTGATCTCGCTTTGTATAACCGCTGAGGAGATCACCACCTTGTCCAGCGTGACGGTGAGGTAATCGCCGATGTGCTGTTGTGTAAAGGTGGCGAAGCGCCCGATAGCGCTACCTTTCATCTCAAAGTTAATGACGATCTGCCCCGTCTGCGGATCGGTGCCGACGCTGATCTGGCTGGGGTCGAGATCTTTACCGGTGAAGAGGGGCTTGGTGCCGGTTGGATTGCTTTGAGCATACTGGCTCGGATTGAACGGTGTATTGGGCGCCAGGTAGCCACTGGGGCCGGTGTCCCAGAATTCCAGCACGCCAGGCTTGAGCAGCGTATTGATGGCCTGCGCCTGGTTACCACCGTTGTAGCCGGGCAATTCAACATCGATGCTTTTTTGACCATTGTTGCCCGTCAGCACGCGCACATCCGGCGAACTCACCCCAAGACCGCCGCTCACGCGAGTCTCGATTTGAGAAGCGACATTGTTGATGGCGCTGTCAACTTCCTGTGAGGTGTAGTGCTGTGATGGATCAGGGATCAGCAGCACGCTGATACCACCTTGCAGGTCAAGGCCCTCCTTGATAGTAAAAGGATTGCTGATGCCGTGCCAGGAGGAATTGGGCCAGAAGTCCACGAAGAGCGCCCCGGCGGCCAGCAAAAGAATACCGAGGAGGAGTATGAGTGTTCCTCGACGCATAGATATTGTCCTCTCACTTATCTATCTGCTAGATAGTTACACATATTGGGATCAGGCGCGGTACGCGCCAACATTCATCATATTCGTGTGCAAGTATAGCATAGATATCGAATATTGCATATCCCATTTTTCTTACAACCCCAGAGCACAACCAGCCGTAAATACAAAAAGAATCCTTTGCCCAACTGATCCACTATGATACAATGGTACAATCGACAGCAGAGGTGCCTTTGAAAAATCTCGTTCCCTTTCGTATCTATATATGGGAGTTAAACGTCATTATCAGGGCTTCCAGGGAAAGGAATCGTACCTGATGAACTTTTCGGTCCAGACGAGGTGATTGAGGACCTGGTTCGTAGCCGTAGGGGCAAGGAGTGGTGGGGATGCGGCGTGGGGGCCTTGCGCTTGCCCTCGTTCCCTACCTGCCAGGACCGATAGATAAGCAAGGAGTAAGATACGTTCTATGGATGAAGCAACAACAGTGCGAGGCACGCAAGGCAATATAAGCAAGGATAGTGCTAGTTCATATATCGTTATGGATGTGCGCAATATTACTAAAAGCCTTCCATTGGGCCGCGAGAAGATCGAGATCTTGAGGGGAATCAGCTTCCAGATCAAGAGAGGTGAGTTCGTGGCCATCATGGGCCCCTCGGGATCGGGCAAAAGTACCCTGCTCGGCATCATTGCCGGGCTGGACAACCCGACAACAGGGCAGGTCTTCATCGATGGCATCGATATTACGCGCATGTCTGAAGGCCAGTTGGCGGAGGTGCGCAATAACAAGATCGGCATGGTATTTCAGGCTTTCAACCTCATTCCCACATTAACCGCCCAGGAAAATGTCGAAGTGCCGCTCTATGTGGGCAAGCATAAGGGAACGACGCCTTCGGCCCGTGCGAAAGAATTATTAGAGCTGGTCGGACTCTCACACCGCCTCAATCATAAACCTAACCAGCTTTCGGGTGGCGAGCAGCAGCGTGTGGCTATCGCTCGCGCGCTGGCAACAGACCCGGCTTTTGTGATCGCCGACGAGCCAACAGGCAACCTGGATGCCAAAAATGGTGAGAACATCCTGAAGTTGATCGCTTACCTGCGCGCCCAGACCGGCAAAACCTTCATCATTGCCACGCACGATCAGGCGGTCGCATCTCATGCAGACCGCATAATTCGCATCATCGATGGTCTGATTGCCAGCCCTGAAGCTGTGGAAGGGGCAGTTGCGCAATGAAAGCAGGCATGTACTTCAACTATACCTCGCGCTCGCTCATTCGAGGAGGCCAGCGTACCATCCTGGCCATCTTCTGCGTGGCTGTGGGGGTCATGGCCATCGTCTCCCTGCAATTAGTGGGGCAGATGATCAATAACGCTTTAACAGGTAATGTGCGCGATGCCAACGGCGGCGATATCCAGGTTACTTCGGAAACCGCTCCTTTCAAGCAGAGCGACCTGGCATTTTTTGATAACCTCAAAAAGAATGGCACGATCACTGCGTACACACCGGTGATCAATTCGAGTGCATCACTAGGGGCAGCAGCCTCAGCCGGCCAGACCTTTGAGTTAAGGATTGTCGATCCGGCTAGCTATCCCATCGTGTCGCCACCAACATTTGTCACGCCATCGAATGGCAGCCTTTCAAGCTTGCTTGGTAATGGGCAGGCGGTGATCGACCAGAACCTGGCCGATCAATACAACAAGAAGGTGGGCGACAGCCTGACTATCCATACAGTTGCTTTCACCGGCAGCGGTGTATCCCTGCACGTCAAAATTTCCGGGATTATTACCGATACCGGCGCCTTTGTCCAGTCGAACGACGTGATGGTCATCTCAACTGCCGATTACCAGGCGGCGAGCAAGGGCACGCCGCTGCTGTATGACACCATCGATATCGCCACGGCTGACCAGGCGCATACGGACCAGGCAGTGAAAGCTATCCAGAATAAGTTCCCCATTGCCAGCACCCAGACGGCGGCTCAAGCGCTGCAAAATAAGCAGCAGCAGGTCGATTTTATCAAGAAATTCCTGGAGATCGCCGGGCTGCTGGCGCTGCTCATCGGCGGCGTGGGCATCGTCAATACCATGCAGGTTCTGCTGTCGCGGCGCAGGATCGAGATTGCCATGCTCAAGACGACGGGCTACCGGCGCTTCGATCTCTACCTGCTCTTCGGCCTGGAAGCTGGCCTGCTTGGCCTGGTTGGGGGCGTGGTTGGCGCAGCTATCGCCATTGGCGTGAGCTACCTCGTGCGCAACATTGTCCAGCAAATCTTCTTTATCGCCATTCCCTTTACGCTTGATCCGGTGATCATCGGCGGAGGCGTAGTGATAGGGCTGGCAACGGCGTTGATCTTTGGCCTGATGCCGATAGTGCAGGCTGCCAACATTCGCCCATTGAATGTGATTCGCGAGCTTCCCGAAGGTAGACGGGTGGGCAGCATCTTCCTGACCATCGGGCTGGTGATACTCCTATCAGTCCTGTTCTGCATCATGGCGGTGGTCATCCTCAACGACATCGCGCTGGGAGTTGGCGCCGTCTATGGCACATTCATCTTCCTGGCCCTGCTCAGCCTTTTCTTCGGGCTGATCGTGCTGGTGATCAGTGTGTTGCCCGTGCCGGAGCGCTTCAATATCCGCTATCTCGCCCTCCTCTTCGCTGGTCTGATCTGCTCGGTGCTGCTCTACACTCAGTTGCCAACCTTCGGCGTCCTGCTGCTGATCGTCTCGCTCATGGGCTTCGTGATCGTGCTGGTGCCGCGACCCTGGAAGGTGAACACGAAGATGGCGCTGCGCAACATCGGACGCCAGCGTGCTCGCACGACAACAACGCTGCTCGCGCTGTTCGTGGGCGTCTTTACCATTGGCCTGATTCTGGTGCTTGGCCAGGATTTGCGCGACAATATCAATGCCGCGCTGGCCAATAGCCTCAACTTCAACCTGGTGGCGCTGGCAGGCGGCAATGACGCAACAGCCCTGCAAAACAAGCTCTCTACCATTCCGGGCATTTCGCTGTCACAATCGCAGCATCGCACGATTGCTTCCGTTGTACCCGTCGCCATCGATGGGGTGCCACTGCAAAAGCTGGTCTCAAGAAACGATAAAGCAGGCCCCAATAGCCTGGGATTCGATGGCACACTGTACTACCTCAGCGGCTTTGAGGGCTTCGATGTCGCCCATAACCAGATTCCTGATGCCCAGCAGAATTACAAGATTACCGCAGGCCGCAACCTGAATGCCAGCGACGCGGGAAAGAACGACGTGTTGATTGCCTGGCAGCTTGCCAACCTGGCCCCGCTCAAGGGCCATATCCATGTAGGCAGCGTGATCCTCTTTGCCAGCGTTGATGGCAAAACTATCAAGCCTGTCACAGTGGTGGGCGTCTACCAGAGCAAGCAACTGTTTACGAACTACCAGCCTATCCTGACAACGACCAGTGTGGTGCAAACATTTACGCCGACCGGGAAGAGCGTAAGCATCTTCTACTTGAAGGTGGACCCTAACAAAGTTGGCAAGGCGCTCAACGCCATTGGCAAGATCTCACCCAATATCGCTGTTGCCAACTTTGCCAGCATCGGCGATTTCATCAACCAGTTCCTCAACGACATCCTGCTGGTGCTGATCACCATTGCATCCCTGTCGCTGCTGGCCGGGCTGATTATCATTGCCAATGCGGTTGCCCTGGCCATGCTGGAACGACGGCGCGAACTGGGCATCCTCAAGTCGGTGGGCTACACGAGCAGGTCAATCCTGAGCGAGGTGCTGATCGAGAACGGCGTAGTGGGCGCTACCGGCGCCTTGCTGGCCATGCTGCTCGTGACCTTCGCGACCAGCCTGCTGGGCCGCTTCGTTTTCCATACAGGCTTTGGCGTGAGCTGGTACATTGCCATCGGCCTGATTGTGGGTATCGCGCTGCTGGCCATGCTGGTATCGACGCTTGTTGGGTGGGGGGCAGTGCGCGTGCGGCCCCTGGAAGTGCTGAGGTACGAGTAACAACCACCCTGGAAAGCGGATCAGCACTACTGTAGCAGGCCGGTGCTAAAGCAGTAATTTGAATCGGGTGGAGGCGGCATCGCTATTTTCATGATATTCGTAAAGATGTAATTATACATATCGGCCACCATCGGCCCATCGGCGGAACCACCTTCGCCTCCATTTTCCCTCAGCGCCACAATCGTGAGAGCGGGATTGGGGTAAGGAGCCTGCGTAATGAGCCAGGCTTCGGCGGGCCTGCCACCTCCAATCTCGCCGGTTCCGGTTTTGGCCATCAGCGCCCAGGGAGAGTCAATCAGCGGGGGAACGATAGAGCCAGACCCACAACGCACCACGCCATACATTGCGGTGCGAACCTGGCTTGCTGTTGTGCTGGAGATGGGCGTCCCCAGAGACTGCGGGCTTGCCGAATAGACAACAGCGCCATTGGGATCTACAATCTTCATCACCAGGGTTGGGCGCATGAAGTTGCCATCGTTGGCAATCGTATTATCAAGCACTGCCATCTGCATCGGCGTGACCGCATCTACGCCCTGCCCAAAGGAATTCTCGGCAAGCCTATTGATCTGGAGCGTGCCGTTCTTGGGAGTGACACTGCTGGGAGTAACAGGCAGATCAAAGGGAATTTGCTGGCCGACATAAAAACGCTTATTGTAGTCCAGCCAGGTATCAACTCCCGTTTCAGCCCCAACCTGGGCAAAGATGATATTATCCGAATGCACGTAGCCATACTCCAGGGTTACAGGGAAGTTACGAGTATAAGGCAGGATGTTATTGCCAACCGGGCCAAACGTCTCCGTGCTATCGCCAGTACCGATGGTGACAGGCCCAACAGCTTGTGGGTGATCTGGGTTGTGATCGTTGTAGAAGAGGTCACTTAAATGAGCGTGACCGGAGTCGAGCGCTGCCGCAAGTGTCATGGTCTTATAGATTGAGCCGGGCACGTAGGTTCCCTGGATAGGGCGCTCAAGCAGGGGCTGCTCGGGATCATGCACCAACGAGTTATAGTAAGAGAAATCGCCTTGTGCGAGTGTTTGCACCAGTTTATTGGGATCATACCCTGGCCGGCTCAACATGGCCAGAATCTCGCCTGTGTGAGGGTCTGACACAATCACGGCACCCTTATCGGTGGCAAACACATTGACATTATCAGGAGCTGGTGCATCGGTAGTAAAATACCTGTCAACCGCTCGCTGTATGCGCACATCTATCGTCAGGTAAATGTCATCTCCAACAGGAGGACGATGCAACAACTGGTTCACGGTATTATCAAGGGCGGTCAATCCAACCCGGCCACTCAAGTAGTTATCGTACTGGTGCTCAATGCCGGTCGAAGCGAACTGGGGGCCGGCATAATAGCCAATGAGACCGGCAAGCGATGGCTCGAAATAGCGACGAATATACCCACAGCCGCTGGGAGAGGGTACCGATTCTGCCAGGAGCACACCATTACGGTCGAAAATGCGACCACGCACAGGCGCGCTATCCGGCAGGCAGTGACGAGAATTATGAATATTTGATGTCACTTGCTGGGCCATGACGACCTGCCAGTATACCAGCCCAACACTTAATGCGATGAAGAGCACGATAAACAATCGGGTCAGCTTGCGGATGTTATCGCCAACATTCATATCGAATTGACCTCTTCTATAGACTTGTTATTCTGGTTTTTAGGCAAGGTTCAACTGAACGTGACAGTTTCTCAATCAACAGAAAAATCCAGACATGTCATGTTGAGCGAAGCGAAACATCCACTGCCGATCGACGGAGATCCTTCGCTTCGCTCAGGATGACATTTTGAACCTTGCCCTAGCACTATATCCGGCACAAGTGTAGCATTGTTCATAGCGAATGGCAAGCAAAAGAGGTCACAAGGGGCAGGGAGGGTTACAGGGGTAGGTTTTTCCGTGAACCCGCCTCTTCAGCGGATCGTAGCCTGTAGGGACAAGGGGTGGATGTGGATGGGTGGAAGGGGCCTTGTGCTTGTCCCCGTGCCCTCGCGCCTCGTACGCTCCTCTCTTGCCCCAAAAAACCTACCCCTGTAAAGCCACCCCGCCCCTACGAATTCCTCTCAAAAAAGGCTACTTGCGTCCCTGCGCGTAGCGGCGGGCTACCTCATCCCAGTTCACGACGTTCCACCAGGCATTGAGGTACTCAGGACGGCGATTCTGGTACTTGAGATAGTAGGCATGCTCCCAGACATCGATGCCCATAACAGGATACAGGCCATCCATCAACGGGCTGTCCTGGTTGGCAGTGGAGATCACCTGGAGCTTGCCATTCTGGTCAAGCACAAGCCAGGCCCAGCCAGAACCAAAACGCTTGGCCCCTGCATCATTCATAGCCGCTTTGAAGGCATCGAACGAGCCAAATGCCTGCTGGATGGCGCTGGCAAGCTCTCCGGTTGGCTGGCCGCCGCCATTTGGCTTCATGATGCGCCAGAACATCGAATGGTTGGCATGGCCGCCTCCATTATTGCGCACTGCTGTGCGGATGTCCTGGGGCACGTCGTTAATGCGCCTCATCAAATCGTCAACATCAAGCGACGCAAGATCGCTATGGTTTTGCAGGGCCGCGTTCAAAGCATTGACGTAGGCGGCATGGTGCTTATCGTGATGGATCTGCATCGTCAGGGTATCGATGTATGGCTCCAATGCATTGTAGTCATACGGCAAAGGCGGAAGTTCGTAAGCCATAAAAATCTCCTTTCGTTAACAGCTAAATAGGGAGGATTTCCCCCTCTTAACATGGACATTGCTGTGGTTCCATCAGGCTTTAATGGCTATGTCCACTATCATTCTAGCGAAAGTAAGAGACCCGCTGCAAGGGCCAAAAGGACAGATTGTTTTCGCGAGACCATGTCATTCTGAGCGCATGAGCCGAAGCAATGTCATTCTGAGCGAAGCGAAGAATCCGATGCCCATCGACGGAGATCCTTCCCCCATAGGCGTTAACTTCAGGGTGCGTGCCACCATGTCATTCTGAGCGAAGCGAAGAATCCGATGCCGATCGAGCGAGATCCTTCGCTTCGCTCAGGATGACAAGTGTTACTGGTCTTGTTTGTCAATAATCATTATTATGCTACCATGTAACATACAGCGAAGAAATACTATTCATCATCAGCTTCAGGAGCAAGTTCTATGAGCTTACAAGAGCCTCGACCAGGCACATGGCAACTTTTTCGCATCTGGGCAGGCGTGGGATTACAATCCTTTGGTGGTGGGGCATCAACAACGTTTTTGATACAGCGCGCATTTATAGAGAAACACGAATGGCTAACAATAGAAGAGTTTATGCATCTATGGAGC
This sequence comes from Chloroflexota bacterium, assembly GCA_902812455.1. The sequence goes on from CADDZH010000019.1 coordinate 21,258, forward strand.
CTGTGTCTTCTTACGCCTGGCATCAACCTCATAGCGCTTACAGTCCTGATAGGAAAGAAGCTAGGAGGAATACGGGGTATAGTTGCTTCACTCGCCGGCCTGCTCTTGCCCAGCGCAACGATCACGTGCCTGCTCGCGGCCATCTTCAAGCAAATAGAGCATATAGCAGCAGTGCAGGCGGTTCTACGGGGCGTAGTACCGGCGACTGGCGGAATTATGCTCGTCGTCGCATTCAATTTCGCGCTGCCCGCTCTGCGTAAGGGCTATAAAGAGGGGGTGTTCTACTTGCTGGGAAGCGGCATTCTTATAGTCACCTGCCTGCTTGCCGTCATTCTCTTGAAGCTCTCGGTGGTGATTGTGGTGCTCGGCGCTGTTTTGCTCGGTGCGCTCTTGTTTACACCCAGGTCAACAAAACCAGATGCTCCTCTGGTTGAGGAAGAGCAGAGAGGACAGGAATGATCAACCCCTTAATCTACTTTTTGCTTTTTCTGAAGGCTTCGCTCTTCTCAACCGGGGGGTTTAGCAATTTGCCCAGCCTGCACCAGGATTTGATAGCCAATGGCTGGGCCAACGAAGCTGACTTCGGGCAGTCGATTGTCATTGGACAGGTAAGTCCTGGCCCGAATGGCTTATGGGTGATCAGCCTGGGCTACTTCACTTATGGCTATCTCGGCGCATTCCTGGCCCTGGTTGCTATCACCATCCCTCCGCTGCTGGTACTGGCCATCTCTTCCGGCTACAGCCACATTGAGCATCAAGCATGGGTGCGAGGCGCTATGCAAGGTGTTTCGCTTGCCGTGGTCGGCCTTTTACTCACCGTCGTCTGGACTATCTTGCGCCAGCCTGGAGTGGACTGGAAAGGGCTATTGATAGCCGCAGGCGCCTTCGGGCTGGCCTTGAGCCGCAAGGTACACCTTCTGCTTATTCTGGGCCTGGCAGGGCTTGCCGGATATTTTTTGTATCGCTGAATGGGCATAATTATGAAGCTCAGGAAATTGATCGGCACTTCTGTAGGGGCCGATTTATCGCGACCACCGCCGATTGATCGGCCCCTACACATATTCCGTTTATCGCTCGTCGAGCGGCACAAAGCGCAGGTTGGTTGGCCCGGTATACTCGGATAGAGGGCGAATCAAGCGGTTATTGCCGATCTGCTCCAGAATGTGAGCAGTCCAGCCAGCAACGCGGCTCACTGCGAAGGTGGGTGTAAAGAAATCTTTGGGTAGCCCAACCGCATTGAGCAGCGCAGCAGAGTAGAATTCGACATTGGTGTAGAGGTTGTGCCCCGGTTTCTGCTCTTCCAATAAGGCCAGCGCCAGCTCTTCGACGCGGCGTGCGAGAACAAAGGCCTGGGGATCGGCAAGGCGAGCCAGTTCGCGCAATTCTTCGGCGCGCGGATCCTCCGCCTTATAAACCCGGTGACCAAAGCCCATCAAGCGCTCACCACGCGCCAGAGTATTGCGCAGCCAGGGCTCGGCATTTTCGGCGGTTCCAATGGCCTCCAGCATATCCATCACCTTCGAGGGAGCGCCGCCATGTAGCGGTCCCTTCAAGGCGCCAATAGCGGCGACAACTGCCGAGACAATATCGGATTCCGTGCTGGCTACGACGCGGGCTGTGAACGTCGAAGCGTTCATGCCGTGATCGGCAACCAGGACCAGGTAGGCATTCAAGGCCTGCACATGCTGCTCCTCCGGCATCTTTCCATGCAGCAGGTAAAGGTAGTTGGCTGCATGACCCAGTCCTGGCTGCGACTCCAGCGGCTCCATGCCATTCCGAATGCGCTGGAAGGCGGCAAGGAACAGGGGAAAACGGGCAGTGAGCGCAATAGCCTGGTCAATGGTTGGTTTGCCTTTAATGGCAGCAGCGCCCCAGGCTGAGGCGGCTGTACGCAGCACGTCCATCGGCTCTGTAGTAACGGGCAAGGCTCGCAGCACCTGCACGACTGAGCCTGGTAAGGTGCGTTCCGCAGAGAGGCGAGCCTTGAGATCGGCAAGCTCTGCCCTATTCGGAAGATGACCAGACCAGAGCAAGTACATGATTTCCTCGAAAGAGGTAGTGCGGGCCAGGTCATGGATATTGTAGCCGCGATAAATCAGGCGCCCCTGGGTTCCTTCTATCTTGCTCAGGGAAGTTGTTGCGGCCACAACGCCTTCCAGGCCGCCTTTTTGAGGCATGGGGCTTTGAGCATTCGTGCCGGCTTCCGGTGTCCTCGTTGACATAGTATTATCGCTCCTTAATCCTTATTCCGCTGGGCAACGACGCTATCGCGTCTAATGCTGCGCATTCAGCCCAGCGGATCAGTAGCCTTTGTGCTTCTGTTCTTAGCTTTATTTGCTTGATCGGGATCATCCCTTATTGCAAGTTGTAGCATGAAATTGGATGAAAGTCAATGTTTTTTGATATTACTTGATAATATTTGATTTGTATTGATTTTTGACTTACCCCATAAATGGTTGGATGATATTCACCACGTCATCGACCGAAAATGGCTTGGGCAGGGTGGCATCGATGTTGCAGATGGCCGAGGCCTCGGCCAGTGTATCGAGGGCTGACATCAGGATGATGACGTGGCGGTTTTGCAGGCGAGGCTCTGCTGCCAGGATGTCACAAATCTCTTTGCCATTAAGGCCGGGCATCAAAAAGTCGAGGAAGACCAGGTAATTATCTTCGCCACGCAAGATTTCCAGGGCCTCCAGCCCGTGGCGCGCTGCACGAATGGGATATCCTTCAAAATCAAGGATATCGATCATCATGTCGCGAATGATGGGATCGTCATCTACGATCAAGACTTTGCGCGGCTTGCTATGCCTGTTATTGTTGTACTGGCTCACGTTGATCCTGCTCTTGCTGTTTTTGCTCCTGATTGTCCTGCTCGTCCTCTTGCGTTTCGATCAGCGCCTCGCCGCGCGGCAGGTAAAAACTGAAGGTAGAGCCTTCGCCAGGATTACTCTGCTGCAGCCAGAGCTTACCGCCCATGGCCTCAATATAGCGGCGGCAGATGAAAAGGCCCAGGCCGGTTCCGCGTACAGGCGTGGTGAGCGAGCGCGACGCGCGTACAAACTTCTCGAAGATGCGCTCCCGATCCTCAGGGGCGATGCCCTCACCCTGATCGCGTACACTGACGTAGACCACCGGCAGGTTGGGATCGCTTTCCACGTCTTTCAGGTCATCAGGCAAGGGTAAGTCCGAGAGAATGGTCTGATGGGCCACAAGCTCTATCTGTCCATCCGGCGGAGAATATTTGGCGGCATTATCGAGCAAGTTGCTGATTACCTGTCGCACGCGCAAAGGATCGCCGCGCACCCACAGGTCTGGAGTTACATCCGTTACGATCTGCTGCTCAATGTTGACGCTCAGCAAGCCCACCGCCATTTCCACTGCCGAGAGCAGCTTAACGCTTCCTATCTGTAAATCGAGCTTCTTATCTACCGTGCCCACTTTTGCTGCCTCGCTAATACTAGACAACAGGTCGGCCAGTTGCTGGGCAGCGCCGGAAATCTTCGTAGCCAGGCGCAGAATCTGCGGCGGCGTAATGCGGTTGCTTTGCCGTTTGAGCAGCGTGGAGTAGCCGGTGATGGCTGTAAGTGGGGTGCGCAGTTCGTGGGAGGCGGTCACGAGAAATTCGTCTTTGAGGGTGTTCATGCGCTGCAGTTCGGCGTTTTTCTCTTGCAATTCCTCGAACAGTTGGGCGTTGCGGATGGCGCTGGCCGCCTGGGCACACAGGGCCTGGAGCATGCCGATCTCGGTTGGCTGGAAGATGTGGTTCTGCCGGGGTGTATGTACTCCAAGTATCCCTACAAGTTCTGTCTGGTAAAGTACAGGGATCATCAGCATCTTCTGAATATCTGTTTCTCGCAGGAAAATAGCGCCGCCTTCGTCGCTCTCCTGGGCAAGTTCTTCGGCTGTTGACTGATCGAGGTAGAAAAAGGCATCCCCTGCCAGCCGCTCCAGCAGGGTGCCCTTAAATGGAATGTGTATTTTTTCAATCAGCTCGTCGTGCGTTTTATCCTTGTACCACTGCACGAGAGGATCCTCACTATCATTCTTCTGGTCACCAGGAGGAGCGTATGCTGCTTGCGCGACCAGTTGTGCTTTGTCCTCAGAGAGCAGGAAGATAATGCTCATCTCAGCCTGCACTAAACGGGTCACCGCTTCAACAAATTTATGCAGGAGTTCAGATACATTCAAAACAAAACTAATAGATAGCAGAGCGCTATTGACTGTCGCCAGCAGTTCCTCGCGCTGCCTGGCCTCGCGTAGCAGGCGACTATCACGATGATAGAGCTTGGCGTTCTCGATGCTGACCGTAATAATCTGTACCATTGTTTCCAGAACCTGGATTTCTTCGGGCCGATAGGCGTTAGTAAGCGTACTGGTGAGGCAGAGCGAGCCGGTTACCCGGTTAAACATCTTCATGGGCAAGAGCAGAAAAGTTCCTGCTTTGCGCTGATCGCCCCAGGAGCCTGTTAAAAGTTCATCGTAGTCGCCGCGCTCCTGGGAGATTGGTTCCAGCAGCAAGGTGCGCTTCTCGTCGTGGGTGACGCGCCACCATAGCGGGCGTTCTTCTGGTAAGAAGATGGGAGGGCGCTGCTCTACCTGCTCGAGGCGCTGGCCACCGTTCACAGCGAAAACATCGTAAATCTTTTTCCTATCACGGTCATAGAGCGTGATCAGCATGGAAGAAACATCGACCACGCTCTGGGCAAATTGATAGGCTTTCTCCACTAGCGTTGACAACTGAACCGTCGAGGGGAACACCGCGCTGATATCCTGCAACTGCCGCAGATATTCGCTTGAGCGGCGCTGGTGGTAACGCAACTGCTCATTCTGGAGATAGAGCGCAAAGCGCTCGGCAAAGGAAAGGGCTTCAAGGCGCTGCCAGTGGATGAATTTTGCTCCTGGGGCTGTCTGGTAGAGGATAACCACTCCCAGCATCCCGGATAGCTGCGATTGTTTATTCCTGCCTTGCAGTTCGCTTGCAAGAGAGGGTTCACGCAAGGGGATGGCGAGATAGCAGGTAGGTGTGATATCGGCTTCCACTTGTTCTCTGTGGTTGGCATGGAACAGCGAAAGATATAGCTCATGGGACATGACGTATGCCTCATTCTCGCGCCATACCTGTCCAATGAGATCTTCTCCAGGAGGGTACAAAGCCCCAACCGGAAAAAGCTGGCTCTGCTGGGGTGAGACCTCTTCAAGCTCATCCAGGGCCAGCAAGGGAGCAGGGCGGCGTAGCCTTCCTGACGGGGATGTATCATGAGGCAAGCCATTGTTGGAACGAGCGGCCGGGTACGTTCCGTCTTTATGTAAGATATCTGGCTCAGGCTCGGGGTGGCTATTGCGCAGCCGGACATGCTGCCGGATTTCCATCTGCCGGAAGTGCTCGTTATAGAGCGCGAGGCAGGCCCCTGTTGCTGAGCACTGCATCATCATCTGCTGTAAGAGATGCTTGAGTAATGATGGTGAGTATATTTCCTCTGCCTGTGATGGCGATTCTCCCCAGATGGCGGTAGACATGCATTCCTTCTCGCGGATCAAGGTTGGTAACTTCTACAATGTATGGGTGCAATAAATTAGGCGCGATAAATCTGGCCCCTACAGGATATCATACGTTTCTGCTATATTCAACCGCCATGAGGATGAAATTTATGCATGTACATTTGACATCCCTCCTGTCTCAAGGCTATCATGCTATCAAGAAAAGACAATATGTACAATGGGTTTGCGGGGGCAATAAAACACTTTAGGAGAACAATACTATGACGGATTCCAGGGCCAGCAATAATGGGAGCATGTTTTATACTCATCGTTTACAGAACGGCTTGCAGATCGTGGGGCAACCCATGCCGGATTTTGAATCGGTAGCGGTCTCTTACTACGTGCGAACCGGTTCGCGCGATGAAACCAATCCCACCATTGCAGGCGTCTCTCATTTTTTAGAACATATGGTATTTAAGGGGACGCAGACACTTGACTGGCAGCAGATCACCCTTGAGTTCAATAAAATCGGCGCCGAACTGAACGCTTTTACCTCACAGGAAGCAACCGTCTACTATGCGCGCGTGCTAGGTGAGTACCTGGAGCGGGCAGTTGGGCTTTTGAGCGATATGATGTATCCACGCCTGGCGGAGAGCGATTTCGAGACGGAAAAAGAGGTCATTGTCAATGAGATTGCGCGCTCGGAAGACCAGCCCTATAACAGGACGTACCGGCGCATGATGCAGACCTACTTTGGCGATCATCCACTCGGCCATGATGTGCTGGGAACGCCGGAAAGCATTCGCAACATGCGCATCGAGCAGATGCGCGATTACTGGCAGCGCCGCTACGCGGCCAATAACATGATCTTAGCTATTGCCGGCAATTTTGACTGGGAGCACATTGTTTCCCTGGCCGAGCAGTATGCTAGCAACTGGCGCGTTGGAGACGCGGGGCGCAATATTGAGCATTACGAGCCGCCTCATCCCATCAACAATGTTATGGTTGATAAGAAGCTCAAACAGCAGATCATGATCCTGGCCATGCCCTCAGTTGCCCTGGATGATCCAGATTATTATGCCGCTAACATTGGCGGCAGCATCCTGGGTGATAGCGATGGTTCGCGCCTCTACTGGAACATCTACCAGAAGGGCCTGGCTGAATCGGCCAGCGCAAACATCTGGGCGATGGAAGGCACCGGCATCTTGATGATGCAGGCAAACTCGACGCCTGAAAAGGCCCCGCATGTACTCGAGTTACTGCGGGCTGAACTGGATAGCCTGCTGGAGGATGGCGTCTACGAAGATGAAGTACGGCGGGCCAAAAATAAATGGATCAGCAGCGTTGTGCTGAGCAGCGAATCGACATTTGCGCGCATGTTCTCCCTGGCCTCCGATTGGGTGACTGAAGGCCGGCTGGTCAGCGTTGAGGAGGAGATCGAGCGCATTGAGAGAGTGACCCCGGATGACGTTATACGCGCATTGAAACGCTTCCCCGTTCGTGAAAAGCAGGTGCTGACCGCCCTGGGGCCGCTCTCCGAAGCGGAACTTGTGGGAGAAAGGATATAATCGCAATGACGCAACAAGTTGAGACGTATATTAAAGAGCATGAGAACGATTTTCTCGAAGACCTGAAAGGCTGGCTACGTATCCCCAGCATTAGCACGCTGCCTGAACATGCTGGCGATATCCGGCGGGCGGCAGAGTATGCTGCCGGCCAGCTCAGGCAGATTGGCTTTGAGCATGTTGGCCTGATCCAGACGCAGGGCCACCCGCTCGTCTATGCTGAGTGGCTTCACGTTCCCGGCAAGCCAACCCTGTTGATTTACGGGCACTATGATGTGCAGCCCGTTGACCCGGTAGCCCTCTGGCAATCCCCTCCGTTCGAGCCGGTGATTCGCGGCGATAACCTGTATTGTCGTGGGGCTTGCGACGATAAGGGGCAGACCATGCTGGTATTTAAAGCGATGGAATCGCTTATGATGGTCAACGGCTCTTTACCCGTCAATGTGAAAGTGCTCATCGAGGGCGAGGAGGAAGCTGGCGGCGAATCGATTGCCAGCTATGTCCGGAATTATCCCGATCGCTTGCGCTGTGATGCGGTCTTTATTTGCGATACAGGAATGCCCTCTAAAGACATTCCGGCGCTCGTTTATGGCCTGCGCGGCATCACCTACACCGAGGTTGAAGTACATGGTGCCAGGCGCGACCTGCACTCAGGCGAATTTGGCGGCATTGCACCCAATCCGCTACACGCCCTGGCCCTCATCATTGCTGGCCTGAAAGATGCCGAGAGCCATATCCATATTCCTGGCCTGTATGAGAAGGTGCGCAAACCAACACCGGAGGAGCAGAGGTTCTGGCAAGAGGATCCGCTGCATATTGCCGGAGCGCTCATCGAAGAAATGGGCACTCAACCTGTTGGCGAGGCAGAATATCCGCCGCTAGAGCGCCTGTGGGCACGCCCAACGCTTGAGGTGCATGGCATCAGCGGAGGGTTCACCGGAGAAGGAGCTAAAACCGTCATTCCAGCAATAGGCAAAGCCAAGATCAGCCTGCGCTTACCGCCATATTTGAAGTCAGACGAGGCCTTTGCGCTCTTCGAGCGGCGCGTGCGTGAGCTGGCTCCGCAAGGCGTTGAGGTCACCGTGCATAATATTCATGGCGGCGAGGGCGTGCTCGTTTCCCCGGATTCGCCCCCCATGCGAGCTGCCGCGCAAGCCCTGAAAGAAACGTTTGGGAGAGAACCCGCCTTGATCTGCGAAGGCGGCTCGATCCCTATCGCAGCCCTCTTTCACGAGGTACTGGATGTACCCATTGTCATGATGGGCTTTGGCCTGCCCGACGATAACCTGCACTCGCCCAATGAAAAATACTCGCTGACCCAGTTCTTCAAGGGAATACGCACCGTGGCAAGCTTCTTGCAGAAACTGGGGGAGTAAGCACGGAGGACGCGATCAATAAAGTGTAGAGTGGCAATTATGGGGATGAAAAAATCAATCGGGTCATCTTGTAGGGGCCGATTTATCGTGCCCATTGCCGATTTATCGGCCTCCGTCCCAGGTATACCATTGTCGGAATAATGTGTTACTGTGCATTATAGCGCCCACCGCTGATGATGAACTTTAACGATCAAGATCGGCAATTGTACAGAAGTGGGTAGTGTCAGGGAGAAGCACGATCGTCCCTGATGAACTTTTCCGATCACATGAGGGAATGAGGAACGGGATCGTCCCTGTAGGGGCAAGGAGTGGAGCGGTGTGGTGTGGGGGCCTTGTGCTTGCCCTCGCGCTCCTCCCCTCCATGCTATTACCCTATTCGGGTGTCAAATTCATCAGGCTACGATCTCTTCCCGCAATGACCGAATCTGATCGTTAAACATTCATTATCGGCTGAGCTTCCGAAGGAGAGAAAACCATGTCAACGCGTACCATCAATGGTGTAACGTTAAGCCTGATGCAGGGAGATATTACCAGGGTGCAGGCCGATGCTATCGTTAACGCTGCCAACAGCATGCTGGCAGGCGGAGGCGGCGTTGATGGCGCCATCCACCGCGCTGGCGGACCGAGCATTATGGAAGAATGCCGCAAGATCGGCGGCTGTCCTACCGGCAGCGCGGTCGCCACAGGGGCGGGAAGGCTACCAGCAAAGCATGTTTTTCATGCCGTTGGCCCAATCTATAGTGGCAGCGACGAGGATGCCCGCCTGCTGGCAAGCGCGTATCGTCGCTGCCTGGAACTGGCCGAGGAGCGACAGCTTGAAAGCATTGCCTTTCCCTCGCTCAGCACCGGAGCCTACGGCTATCCCCTGGAAGAGGCTGCTCCCATCGCGCTGCGCACGATTATTGAGCACATCAAGAACACGCAGCCAACGAGCTTGAAGCAGGTAACGATGGTGCTCTACGGCAACGCGGCCTACCAGGCGTATGAGCGAGCGCTAGAGCAGGTGCTGGCATGACGTGAAGTTCGCTGCTCTGGCATCGTATATGCTCTAGCATTTGATCGCATTATAGGGTATACTACTGCATCAACCTTCATGTGAGCGGTCATATGTAGTGGCCTCCCTTGTGGGGGCCAGGGTTTCACTCGTCATTGAAGTTTGACAGAGTAATACGATGCTCGTGCCGTCCAATCTCGTCAAAACCGCAGCGCGCAATACTACTGCTCTTCGAGAAGATGTGCTTGCCTATGCGCTAGCCTATGTTGAACGCTGCCGGGGATACGTCCCTTTGCTTGAGCGCGAGCGGGAATTGTTACTGGCTGCCCAGGAAGAAGCCTGGCGGCGCGAGCTATATGGCCAGGTTGTGCAGCTTGTGTCCGGGCTGGCTTACCTTGCCGGTCGCCTGGGCAATTTCGAGCAGGGCCAGCGCATCCTGCTTCAAGGTATCCATGCATGCCGTGAAACGGGAGATCAACAACACCTGGCACACTTCTTGTATCGACTGAGTGCGTTGCTCCATGCTCAAGGTGAGTATAATCGCGCCATCGCACTTTGGGAGGAGAGCCTCTCCGCTGCCCACAAACTCGGCCAATTCGCGCATCTCTGGGAGCCGCTTTGCTCTTTCGCCTATGTTGTCGATATCCCTCGTGAATATGAGAAAGTGCAGCATTTTGCGCGGGCGCTGCTCGAGCATCATCCAGGTAACGATCTCGATACGATCGCTGCTGCGCTCTTTATACGAGGGTTCGGTCAACATACAGCAGGTAATATCTCGCGCGCGTGTGAAGACTATACTGCTTGCCTCCATCTCCTCGCAAGCTACACACACCCGTCAGTCTACAAGCATTTCTTTGAAATTGAGATACAAGCGGAACTTGCGCGCGTGCAGGGTGACTTTGCGCGCGCCCATGACTTCACCCTGGTAGCCCTCGCCCTTTCGGAAGCACTATGCGATCCGTATATCACTGCGGTGCTGCTATGGGATGAATTCATGTTTGCCCATCGTCAGGGTATTCTCAACGACTCCTACCCACTGGCTTCATACCTGGTCTCGCTCAGTAAAGATATCAAAGCCCCGCACTTTTTCAGGTGGTGTCTATTCGTTATCCAGCAGTTGCCGGCCTCCTTACAGGACGACCTTATCCTCAAGCTCTCCCATCATGCCCCGCCAGCAATCAGAGCACAGTTGCCGCCAGTAAAGCGCTTAAAGGCCCCATCTCAGGAACGACTGATCAGCGAGCGCGAGCAGGAGGTACTGCGGCTCGTTGCGGCAGGCCTCTCCAACCGGGATATTGCCGGTACACTGGTCATTACTACCGGCACCGTCAAAAAGCATCTCGAGCACATTTACAACAAGCTCGATGTGCATAGCCGCACCCAGCTTATTTTTAAGGCCAGGGCTTTAGGATTGCTACAATAAAAATACGTCTTTTGGCGCATGACATCGCTTCCTCTTATTGCTATGCTAGACAAAACCTGCTTTGGGAAATGTGCCTGTCTATAGAAAAAGAGAGGTGTAGCGATGTTCTCAACCCACAGATTATTTTCAGCATTGTTTGGTATTTGCTTGCTGGTGGCGCTGGCGGCTTGCGGCTCTACGCCTTCCGGCCAGGGAAATACGGCAGCCGCTACTCCTACGAAAACCACGAGGCCTGCTCCGGTTGTGCCGGTGCTCTCGCAAACGCTCATAACGTATAAAGGCCATTCAGCAGCCGTGATTGACGTGGCCTGGTCACCTGATGGCAAGCGTATGGTCTCTTGTAGCGATGACGGTACCGTACAGGTCTGGGATGCGACAACCGGCCATCACATCTGGACATATACGTTTCCAGGAGGCAGCAGGAACTATGTGTTTGCCGTAGCGTGGTCACCCGACGGCAAGCGTATTGCTGCTGGCGGGCAAACCGGCGAGGTGGCAGTACTAGATGCGGCAACTGGACATCTCATAGTCCTGTATGAGAGCGGATCGCTTCAGATCGAGGGCATAGCCTGGTCGCCCGATAGCAAGCGCATCGTTTTCGGCACCGGCCTTGATAACAGCGTGCAGGTCTGGGATTTGACAGCCGGCAAGCAGGTATTACGCTATACGGGACATACTGACTCTGTGTTCCGCGTGGCGTGGTCGCCCGACGGCAAAGAGATTGCCTCGGCCAGCCATGATGGTACCGTGCAGGTATGGAACGCAGCGACGGGGCAGCACCTGCTGACCTATAACATGGGTGTGCCTGTATGGTCGGTGGCGTGGTCGCCCGATGGGAAACTCATTGTTTCAGGAACAGGCTCAGCAGGGCTAAATGGACGTGTTTACTCCGGCAACACGGTGAAGGTGTGGAACGCGGCAACGGGAAAGACGCTACTGACCTACAATGGACACGGCGACACAAACGATGTGTACGCGCTGGCCTGGTCGCCTGATGGGAAATATATCGCCTCTGGTGGAGGTGACCAGGTTGTCAGGATATGGAATGCGGGCACAGGGCAAACCGTGCTGATCTGCCAGGGCTTTACAGACGTTGTCTGGGATACTGCGTGGTCGCCTGACGGCAAAGAGCTGGCGTCTTCCAGCCAGGATGGGACGGTGAAAATCTGGCAGCCCGCTCTGTAATCTCTTGAGCTTTCTACTCCTCTTTCAGCGCCTTCTTGAGTTCGCGCACAAAGCCAATGATGCCTTCTTTCCAGGTCATCTTATGTTCCTGCCTGGGTGAAGGCTGGCCGCTTGTGCGACGCTCTTCTGCCATGCGGCGCTGCGCATCATACCTGGCCCGCTTCTGGGGATTGCTCAAAACAGCGTAAGCTTCGTTGATGAGTTTCATGGCCTCGGATGCTTCAACGGCGCTTCCAGAGGCCTGTCGCCTGGCATCGGGATGATAGCGGCGCACGAGCTGTCGATAGGCGTGTCTGATTTCGGCAGGGCTTGCTGTACGGCTCACTTCGAGGATGGCATAGTAGTCTGGCATGGGCATGGCTTCACACTCCTGTGCTGCCAAAGCCGCCGCGCCCCTTGCCTACCTCGTTAACTTCACGCCACCTCACCTGCGCGATAGGAACGAATATTCCCTGGGCAATACGCTCGCCGCGCTTTACAGTAACGGCTTCGTCGCGAAAATTGTAGACCAGCACCATCAATTCATCGCCCTCGCCGCAATAATCCTGGTCGATGATGCCGACGCCGTTGGGAGTGAGTAATCCCTTGCGACGCGGCGTGCTGCTGCGGAGCGCCAGCAGCAGCATGTAGCCTGGAGGTGTTTGCACAATGACGTTTCCCGGAATAAGCCCTGTTGTGCGCGGGGCGATCTCGGTATCTTCCCGGCAAAGGATATCGAAGCCAACTGAGCCTTCAGTGGCATACCTGGGCAATGGCAGGTCGGTATCGATACGCTTGATTGCGACTTCTAAAAGCTGTGTATCCATCGCTGCTATTTTAGACGAGGGGTTGCGCTGCGTCAAGCATTTATAGCAATTGCCACCCTGGGAGGGTTTCCAACGTATATAAGATAGGTGTCGATTTAAAGATTTGTTGCCAGTCCCGAAAAAAGATCGGGGGACTAGAATGAAAGACAAATTTACGTTATAATTGTCTCAACGAAGGAATATTTTTGGCCCTGGCGCTGTTTCCACATAATAGGAATGTAGAAACAATGTACAAGTCTTTAATTTTCTCCCACACGGTACTGGTGTTCGATCTAAGGATCGCTTTCCTTGAGTGTAGGACCGAATGAAAAGACTTATCTTGCTGCTTAAGATGACACAGGTACTTTTCATGGAGGGCGCAGAATGATAGACACACAACAGCGTGCCATGACGGGAACGACGCTAACGCTGGACGATAAACAGACAACCACCGATCTGGAGAAGCCCTTCGACATCGTCGATCAGTTGCTTTCGAAAGATCTTGATTATACAGTAGAGGAAGATGTGGAGGAGGAACCTTGTAAAGATGAGCCGGAGATGGACGAGGACCTGCACAGTCTGGAGCCATCCTCCCTTGAGTTGGAAGAAATGCCTGCTATGCACGAAGACCTGACTCAATTACAAGGCTCACCCGAATTAGAAGCTGCTGTCTCCATACTGGCTCTTCCATCAATGGCCCCTGAAAAAGGAGCGTCTTCTCGTCGCTCAACGATGCGCCGCCGCCGTTCTGAAGATCAGGATGAGAACACAGTTAGCACTACTGATGCAGGTGAGTCCGATGCTGTCATGACCTATCTGCGCGAGATTGGCCGCGTGCCCATGATTACGCATGAGCGCGAAATCGAGCTGGCCAAGCGCATCGAGATGGGCGATCGTGACGCCATGAAGCAATTTATCCTGGCAAATCTACGCCTGGTGGTGAGCATTGCCAAGCGCTATGTGGGACGTGGTCTTACACTCCTCGATTTGATCCAGGAAGGGAACATCGGATTAATCCGGGCGGTGCAACGCTACGACTGGCGGCGCGGTCACCGCTTCTCTACCCATGCAACATGGTGGATTCGCCAGGCTATTAGCCGGGCTGTTGCCGATAAGGGACGCACCATCCGGCTGCCTGTCTATGTGAATACTGCTTTGAACCGTATTCGCCGCGAGCGCCAGCGCCTGATACAGGAGCTTGGGCGCGAGCCAACCGAAGAGGAATTGGCGGAAGCGACAGGCCTTGATCCTGTGCGCATGATCGAGCTACAATCGGCTCCCGGCGCTCCTATCTCCCTCGAATTGCCGGTAGGCGAAGACGAGGAGCAGGAACTGGGTGACGTGCTTGCCGATACCGAATCTGCTTCCCCTGAGGATCTGGCCACGACCCAGACCTTGAAGGATGAAGTCCAGCGCGTGCTCGAGTCGGTGCTGACACCACGCGAGCGGCTCGTCTTGCAGTTGCGTTTCGGCCTTGGCAATGGCCAGGCTCATCCTCTCGAGCAGGTTGGGCGCGAACTGGGCATCACGCGCGAGCGCGTGCGCCAGATCGAAGCCGGAGCGCTAGCAAAGCTGCGCCAGCCTCCCGTCCTTGAACGGCTGCGCGGATAACGCAAACTCGTTGTTTTGAAGAATATATTCAGGCACCCAATAAGGGTGCCTGAATGTTTTTAGGCTTGCAAATCTTCCCCATTAGAGGATTTCTACATACCCTTCTGTTCCATGCACACGAATTCGTTGCCCATCTTTTATCAGTTTGGTAGCATTTTCTACTCCGACAACCGCTGGTAAGCCATATTCACGTGCGATAACTGCTCCATGGGTCATCAGTCCACCAACTTCGGTGACCAGGCCTTTTATGGAGACAAACAATGGTGTCCAGCTCGGGTCAGTAAAGGAGGTGACTAATATATCTCCATCTTCCAGATCAGCGTCTTCCATGGTTAAGATGACATGTGCTCGTCCCTCTATAACTCCGGAAGAAACAGGTAGACCTACAAGAGCTTCGGCCGGGATATTTTCTCGTTTATACTCACCTGCAATAATTTCACCATCAGATGTGATAACACGTGGAGGAGTGAGTTTTTCATAGAATTTGTACTCGTCTTTTCGTTTGCTGATGATCCGGTAATCCAGTGTATGTGTGCGTACGACTTCGCGAAGTTCTTCAAAAGTGAGATAGTAGATATCTTCTTTTTCATGAAGAACGTTGGTCTGTACGAGTTGTTTGGCTTCTTTCAGTAAAGCCTGCTTATACACGAAGTAGCGATTAACTATGCCGTATTTTGGATATTCACGATAACCGATGAAATTCCGGATCAGGCTGATCATTCGTTCTGCCTCTCTGGCTTTTTGTTCACCATCCGGTAATTGCTTCAATCGATCTAATAACTCCTGTTCTTTTTTCAACGCCTCCTGTCGCCCTTGCTCAAATCTTCGCTTGCTTTCACCTGGTTCAAAGTTTTTGAGGTTACTAAGTATCAAGGGAACAAGCGTTGTTGGCTGCTCGCTCCAACGAGGTCTCGTAATATCGATTTCCCCGGCACATCGCATTCCGTATTTGTTAAGATAAGCAGAGATAGCGTCCCGGCTTTCCTGTCCACCATCAAACTTCACCAGTTCATCCAAAAAGTTTTCATCTTTTACATGTCGTAAATACTCAATTACTTCTGGATAAGGACGAATCACATCTGCGACATCCAATAACTCCAGGCCCATTTCCGCAGTGATATTGTTGGGTACAGATTGAGAAAGTGTGTCAGCTACGTTTTTTTCACCTAACCACTTCTGCATGTTTTCATTGATCCATGATGAAGCATCCATAGCAGCCCTGAACACAGCCGAACTTTGTGGATCGAACAAAATCTTCTTTAATTGCTGGATATCTTCCAGAATAAAATCACATACATCTGATCCTGATTTCGTCTGGATAGTTTGTTTTAACTCTTCTATCGATGTCTGGCTCCTCTTCATCAAATCAGAAGCGATTGTTGGATCGTCTTCGATCTGTGTATGAAAACCCGCAGGTGACATACCTTGATTGCTTTTCCCGGCACCCTGTTCTTTCTTCTCATCTGGGAGCGATGGTATAAAATATCCTCGCTCTATGATGGTCATAAGCGCGTCTTTTAAGAGTGGATCGTGTTGTCCCATGACATCTAATAACATTTCTCTGCTGGCAGGTGAAGCCAGTTGTTGTGTGACATCAACAAACAACCTTCCACCAGCTTTAAACATGGGTCGAGCAGCCGTTAACTGGAAGAAAGACAATCCCAATGGTTTCATGGGATCGGTCATCATTTGTTGATGACCGACAGATACGTAGACGTGATTTTCCTGATCATCTACTTCAGGGATGGGATATACCGTCGTGATTGGCCGGCTCTGGACAATGGAAAATGTATCATCAGCCAGACACCATTCGATGTCCTGGGGGTGGCCGAAATGTGCTTCGATCTTTCTTCCTATGCGCTCAAGCTGCAAAATCTGTTCATCCGTCAGCGCTTGCCTATTCTGCCTCTCAGGCTCGATCTCCTGTTCTTTCGTACCGCCATCTTTTAAGGCATACAGAGCCAGCTTCTTGGCAGATATCTTCTTCTCGATAATCATGCCGTTACGCACTTTATAGTTATCAGCATTCACCAGGCCGGAGACCAGGGCCTCGCCAAGTCCGAAGCTGGCATCAATGGATACCACCTTCCTATTGGAAGTGACGGGATCGGCAGTAAACACAATTCCTGCCGCCCGCGGGAAGACCATCTTCTGCACAACCACAGCCAGGTGGACTTTACGGTGGTCGAAGCCGTTTTGCAGGCGATAGATTACCGCCCTTTCGGTAAAGAGCGATGCCCAGCACTTGCTGATATGCTTGAGGATTGCCTCCTTTCCGATAATGTTCAAATACGTATCCTGCTGGCCTGCAAAGGAAGCCATCGGTAAATCCTCTGCAGTTGCGCTGGATCGTACTGCATAGGCATTTTTTTCTCCAAGCCTGGAGAGAAGGCGGGTGATCTCTTCATGAATGTCTTCAGGGATGTCTACCCCTTCGATGACCCTGCGAATCTCACCGCTAAGTTCACTGATTTTATCCCGATCTTCCGCCTTTAGAAGCGATAACTGATCAAGTAATTCGTTTATCGACGACGTTTCCCCAAGGATTCTTTTAAAGGCTTCAGTTGAAATACAAAAGCCTTCCGGCACACGTATTCCTTCAATCTTGGAAAGTTCCCCCAGGTTCGCGCCTTTACCCCCAACAACTATGAGTTTTGTTTTGTCAATATCCTGAAAACCAAGCACATATGTCGCCATCACATCTCTGCTCCTTAAAACTTCACCTAGCTTGCTTTCCTGCTGCGCACCGTCTACAACCCATTCCCAGAAAAGATGAGGGACACCCCGATGAGCATTCAGGGATGACACCTACTTTTTTGCTCATATTGCACTGACCACATACGTCAAGCATGTTACGGCGAGGTGTCTACCACTCTGTATCCCGCGTGCCGGTCGAAAGCTCCCCGTGTGCGAGCACACACAGTCACAGAGCATGGCTGAGTATTGCATCCTGGGCTATACTATCCAGTATTATAGTGTTTTCGACATCTATTAGCCCGTCAAGCTACATGTAACATGTAGTGGCCTCCCTTGTGGGGGCCAGGCTTTCTATGATGAGATGAAAGGAATGGAATAGCATTGCATGGCTGAAAACACGAATGTAATGACAATACCTGGAACACAAACAGCTTCATCGCGTTCAGGCGAAGTTATCCTGCGCACGCGCAATCTCTCTAAACGCTATGGCAAGCGACTTGCTGTGGACGATCTCAATCTGGAAGTGCAGCGCGGCGATATTTTCGGCTTTCTTGGGCCGAATGGCGCCGGCAAAACAACCACTATTCGCATGATCCTCGGCCTTATCGCGCCAACCACAGGAAGCGTCGAGATTTTTGGGCAGGACCTCGCGGCACATAGGGCACAGGTTCTGCCTCGCGTTGGTGCGCTCATCGAGACGCCCGCGCTCTACCTCTATATGTCGGGACGCAATAACTTGCGAGCTGTCGGCTCTGTCCTGGGCGGTGTCCCAGAAAAACGTATCGATGCTGTCCTGGAACTAGTGGGGTTGCGCGTGCGGCAGAGAGATCGCGTTCGCACCTATTCATTCGGTATGAAGCAGCGATTAGGCGTCGCTATGGCCCTGCTCCAGGACCCGGATCTACTGGTGCTCGATGAGCCTGCCAATGGCCTGGACCCGGCAGGCATCGTCGAGATGCGCGACCTGATGCACCGCCTCTCTGCGGAGGGGAAAACCGTTTTCATTTCTAGCCACCTGCTCTCAGAAGTGCAGCAAATTTGTACGCGAGCGGCTATTATCAATCTGGGGAAGCTGGTTACGGAATCCTCTATTGAGGACCTGACGAGCGGCCAGGGCGAATTTACGGTCAGAGTTGAGCGCCCGCAAGAAGCCCTTACGATTGTGCAGGCGCAGCCATGGGGCAGTAGCGCGCGGCTCGATGCTTCTGGCGCGCTCCATACCAAAGCGCCGCAGGGACGAGGTCGCGACCTTAACCTTTTCCTTGTCAACGCCGGCTTTATTCCAGAAACGATCGTGCAATCAACCGAGGACCTGGAGCAAGTCTTCTTGCGTCTCACAAATACCGGTACAGGAGATATCCAATGAGTACAGCAATCACATCTACCTCCTCGCCTTCCGAAACGGGATACGCCAGCAGGCGAAGACTAAAGCCGAGCTTTTTCGGTACGCTGCGTGGTGAACTGTTCAAGATCAGGAAGCAGTGGACGACATGGATCATGCTTGTCCTGCTGGCAGGGATTATTGCCCTTCCCTATATTGTCGAATCGACTGTACCCAGGATAAAGACCGGACTCCTGCATACGCCGCTGCACCTGTTTTATACCGTTGTGCAGGCTGACCTCGCGGTGCTACGGGTCTTTATCGGCATATTCCTGCTTATCCTGACTGCACGAGTCTTTGGGCAGGAATACCAGCTTGGCACGATTCGCATCCTGCTGGCTCGCGGCCTGGGTCGCCTGCAGTTGCTGGGCGCGAAGTTGCTGGCTGTCGTGATTGTTGCGCTCCTGGTGCTGGTTGCAGGCCTCCTGCTCAATACTATCCTGACCTGCATCTTCGTGCTTGCCCTGGCAGGCAACTTGCACGCTTTCAATAGCCTGACATCCACCTTCTGGTCTGATACCGGGATATACCTGTTGACTGTGATGATCAGCATGGGCGTTACGATCTTGCTGGCAATGGCGGTATCCGTTGTGGGACGCTCGCTCTCATTCGGTCTGAGTGCAGCACTGGCCTGGTTTCCGGTGGATAACCTCGGCACCTTCTTCCTGATTATCGGCTACCGCTTAACCAACAACAATTTCTGGCAGAACGTCTCGGCCTACCTGCTCGGGCCGAACCTCAACCAGATGCCGGTAGCTGTGGCCCGCGACCCCGCTATCACCACTCAGATAGGTATCACACCCCTGGTCAATGTGAGTGGCACGCATACCCTGCTCGTCACGCTGGTCTACGCGATGATCTTCCTGGTAGTCTCTATTGTGCTCACATGGAAGCGCGATGTGAAGGAATGACAATAAAGAGGCCAGGCAGCCACACAGGCTGCCTGGCCTCTTTGCGCTTGATCCCATCTATCCCTTTTTCCGCCGCTTCTTCCCCAGGTCTCTTTCGACGTGTTTCACGTCTTTGACCCGTTCCAGTTTGGCGAAGACGCGCTCCAATTGCTCCATGCTATCGATCTCAAGCGTCGTGTTGATGGTGGCAGCCCCGTCGCGGCTGACATTCGTGCTGACGGCGGTCATATTGACGCCTGCATCAGACACAACGGCAGCGATATCGCGAATCAGGCCGGGGCGATCGTGGGCGGTGATCACAATGGGCGCCAGCAAGCGCTGCTGGCCCATGGCGGGCCAACTGACCGGGACAAGCCGCTCGCGCTCGCGTTCGCGGTAGCGTTCGATATTCTGGCAATCGGCCCGGTGAATGATAGCTCCCTTGCCACGACTGATGAAGCCAACGATCTCATCTCCGGGCAATGGGCAGCAACAGTTTGCCAGGCTGGTCAACAGCCCGCTGACGCCCCCAACCTGTACCCGCGCCTGGGAAGCTTGTTTGGTAGAGGTGGGAAGCGTGGCCGGCTCTTCCTCCACCTCTTTTGCCTCGCGCACCTCGCGCAGGTGCTGCCAGCGCTCGAGCACTTTCACGGCGACGGCGTGCTGGCGTATCTCATCGGCCCCAATGGCAGCAAGCAGATCCTCAAATGTTTTGCCTTTATACTCTTCTTCCAGCCACTTCTGGATTTCTTCGGTTAGCGCATCGATACCATGGGCGACGCCGAGCGATTTCAACTCTCTGTCGAAGCGCTCGCGCCCGATCTGGATGTTGATATCACGCTCATGGATTTTGAGGTAGCGGCGAATTTTACTGCGAGCTGCTGCTGTGCGCGCGAAATTGAGCCAGTCACGTGTTGGGTGAGCCGTGCGGCTCGTCACGATCTCGACGATTTCGCCGCTTTTCAGTTCATAATCAAGTGGCACCATGCGTGTCACCAGCCGCTCACCATCCGCAGTCCCATCCGAGCCGCTTTCTGTGATGACGCGCGCTCCGGCGCACTTATCACCGAGCTTTGAGTGGATGCGGTAGGCAAAGTCGACCGGGGTCGAGCCAGCCGGCAAATCCTTGACCTCACCTTTGGGCGTGAAGACGAAAATCTGCTCGTGGATAAGGTCATCTTTGACCGCCTCGACGAATTCTCTATCACTGGCAGTAGATGAACGCAGTTCCCGTTGCCATTCAGCTAACTGGCGCAGCCAGGTCAGCAATTCTTTGGCGGAAGCCGAAGCGCGGTCTCCAACATCTTTATAATGCCAGTGCATGGCCACGCCGTATTCTGCCATCTCGTGCATTTCAAACGTGCGAATCTGAATCTCTACCAACTGGTTGTCCAGGCAGAAGACGGTCGTGTGGAGCGCCCTGTAGCCGTTGGGCTTGGGATTGGCAATATAGTCCTTGATGCGCCCCTCTTTGGGTTTCCACAGGCTATGAACGTGGCCGAGCGCAAGATAACAATCCTGCGTGGTTGGTACCAGGATGCGGAAGGCGATCAGGTCGTGGATCTGGGCGACATCGAGGGCCGATTGTAAGTCTTCCAGCTTGTCTACCTCGCCGGTGCCGGTGGTGCGCTGTAGCTTCTTATAAAAGCTGTACAGGTGCTTGACTCGCCCCGAGACTTCCGCTTTTAAGCCAATAGCGGCCATCTCTTTACGTAAGACCTCGCACACACGCTCAACGTAGGAGCGCCAATGCTTGCTCTCTCGTTCAACCCGCGATTGTACCCAGGCAAATTTATCCGGCTCGAGGATTTCAAAGGCCAGGTCTTCCAGTTCTGACTCAACACGTGACATGCCGAGGCGCCCGGCCAGCGGCGCATAGATCTCGCGCGTTTCCTGGGCCATGGCCAGCATCTCCTGCTGATCTTCTGGGGACGAGGAAGATTGACGCTTATGTTGTACAGCAACGCGCATAGCATGCAGGCGGTAGGCCAGTTTCAGCAGCACAACCCGCGGATCCTCTGCCATACCGATAAACATTTTGCGCACCGTTTCCGCTTGCTGGTGCTGCATGGCCTGGCGAATACGCGGTTTCTTCTGGTGCTCGCGCATATTCCCTATGTTGCCCGGCGCAATGAATTGGACTCCGGCCTGCTTCTTGCGCTCCAGGATATTCAATCGCTGCATACTTTCTACAATGCGGCTCACCGTGGTACCAAGCACACTTTCAACTCGCTCCAGCGAGAGTTGGCCAGCGTCAACCGCTTCAAAGACGAGGCCAGCAGCTACCCCCACAGCATCGATACGCATCTCGGCCAGGATCGTGGCTACCGCCAGTGCGTGTTGCAGCGGCGGTAGCTCGCGAAGACATTGCAATGTCGCCTCGCCGTGCTCTTGTACGCCCCGGCAGCTTTCCTGCGCGAGTTGAATCGCCTGCGCTACCTGCTCAACCTCGGCATCCCCCATATACTGCTTGACAGTATCCAGCAGGCGCCTGGCGGCCTTGCTATAGTTATCCTGCGCTACTGGTTGATGATCTACAGCTACGTCTATCATAGTCATTTCACCCATATATCCAGGACGTGATCAATTACACGCCTCTATGTATTCAATGGTGAAGCTTTAGCGGGAAATGGGAGTGAGTTCGTGAAGGATACCCCCGCTTCCTCCACCAGGGCTTCTGCACCCTGTCCCCCATTTTCCACAATTGTTTCGCCATTCTTTATTACATTACTCAATGCGGCGGTTTGAGGATGTACCTTTTGCAGGTGCCCTGCTCACGCTTACCACGTTCTTCACCTGCCGCAAACGTTTCAAAATCTGATCGAGGAGTTCGACCGAGTCTATCTCTAATGTAGCAGTAATGACGGCTTTTTGCAACGAAGCATTCGTGCTGGATGTTACTGCTGTCATATTGATGCCGGCGTCGGATACTACTGCCGCTACATCACGCAAGAGGCCCGCGCGATCGTGTGCAACGATGGTGATAGGCGCCTGGTACTTCTGGGGCTTAATCTGCAGCCAGTTTATCTCAACGATGCGCTCCCCTGCCTGCTCGCGATAGCGGCGCAAGGTGCTGCAGTTGCTCTGGTGGACATATACGCCCCTGCCAGGCTGCAGCAAGCCCACAATAGAATCACCGGGGATAGGATAGCAACAATGGGCTAGCTTCACGATTGCAGCATGATGGACCTGATCCGGGCGTTCTCTTCCCGGTTGCAGGTTGATCTCGCGCTCATATGTCCTCAGGTAGCGGCGAATCTTTGTGCGCGCCGTTGTCGTGCGCACAAAGGCCAGCCAGTCGCGGGTAGGATGCGTAGCCCGATTCACGATGATATCCACAATCTCCCCGCCTTGCAACTGGTAATCCAGAGGCACAAGCCTGGTGACCAGGCGATCTGCTGTGCTTGTGATAATGCGGGCGCCTGCGCAATGATCACCAATATCAGTGTGAATGCGATAAGCCATATCCAGCACTGTGGATCCGCGCGGCAAATCCTTCACCTCGCCCTTGGGCGTGAAGACAAAGATCTGCTCCTGGAAGATATCGCCTTTGACCGCTTCCACAAACTCGTCCGCATTCTGCGGTAATTCTCGCTGCCACTCGCGCAGTTGCTCGATCCAGGCGATCATTTCCTGGTAAGAGAGACGCGAGCCGTTACGCTCCTTCAGGTACCAGTAGCTGGCAATACCGTAATCTGCTGTGCGCTGCATGTCATGGGTGCGAATCTGAATCTCTGCCAGCCGGTTATCGAGGCAGAAAACCGTGGTGTGCAGCGACTGGTAGCCGTTGAGCTTGGGAGTGGCGATAAAGTCTTTGATACGGCCATCTTTAGGCCGCCACAAGGCGTGGATATGCCCCAGCGCGAGGTAACAATCCTGGTCATTATCCACCAGGATGCGGAAGGAAACGAGATCGTGCAACTGGCTCAGTTCCGTGCCGCTCTGCTGGAGTTTCCGGTTGATGCTGGCCAGGTGCTTCTGCCACGCGAGAACCTCGGCATGAATGCCTGCGCGCTCCATCTCTTCACGCAAGATGCGCAACACTTCATCGACATAAGGCTGCTGCTTGCGCCGCTCTTCTTCCACCGCGCGAGCAAGCCAGGCATAGCGCTCAGGTTCCAGGTAGGAGAGGGCCAGGTCTTCCAGTTCGGCCTGCACGCGCGCCATACCGAGGCGCCGGGCCAGGGGGACATAGATCTCAACCGTCTCACGAGCTTTGTTCTGCTGCTGTAGCGGGTCCATCACACCCAGTGTGCGCATGTTATGCAGGCGGTCGGCCAGCTTCAAAACAACCACGCGCGGGTCCTCCGCCATGGCCAGCAGCATTTTGCGCACTGTTTCAGAGCGCTGGCGCCGCTTCAGCTCGCGTGCCTGTTGCTGGCGCTGCTCGTCATCCTGCGGGTCGCCCGGCGTTGTCCTTGCCGAGGTTGAAGCCAGGGATGCCGTTGGAACCAGGGCCTCAAACTTTGTTACCCCATCCACGATATTGGCTACCGCGTCACCAAACTGCCTGCGTATTTCCTCGAGCGAATGGTCTGTATCTTCCACAACGTCGTGCAGCAAGGCGGCTATGATGCCATCGGCGTCGATACGCATATCGGCCAGTAACAGCGCGACCTCCAGCGGATGCTGGATATAGGCCTCACCTGAGCGGCGTAGAGCTCCCATGTGTGCCTGATTGGCCAGTTCGAAGGCATGTTCAATCCTCTCCATGTCTTGTGGAGCTAGATATTTGCTTGTCTCTGCCAGCAGATCTTGTAATGTACAGCCTGTACATCCGCTCTGCGGGCGCGATCCCTGCATGTGTGCCAGAGACTCTTCTGGATTGATTGCCATCATCTGGGTACCTCTACGGTTCCAGCTACTCTACATAACATAAAAACAATGAGAGTAGCCTCTTTGTTCCAATGGGGCTTGCACACGCGCCTCTGCTACAACCCGGACATTGTGAAGCACCTGTTACATGTCTATTATAGAGTGTGACGAACAGGTGTCAAGAAAAGTGACTAAAGGGGTTACAACAGGCGGCACACCTCGATTTCTGGGGGAAAGCTCATGGTGTTGAGATCGCCAGACCAGAATAGTTGCTTCATCAGTTCAGCAACCGCATACAGCAGATGTTGCAGGGCTGCTTCGCGCCCTTGCTCGAAAGCCGGGCTGCCATGATAGCTTGTCAGGGCGGAGAACCAGGCATTCAGAGGGATACACGAACCCATGCGCACAAGGTACATCTCCATTTTTACTGGCCCGTGATCGACAGGAAGCATGATGCGAAGCTGTGGCGTGGCGTCGATAATATCCAGCCGATAGAAGACGCCGTAATGGTCGCGCGAGGCCTGAAAAATAGATACCTCTGGCGCGGAGGTATCGTCATAGTGGTCGTCATGTTCCTGTGCATTGTGTTCCATCTCTACTCCTAAGCCTGCCAGAAAGCTCTCAAGCTGCTCGTTGATGTTCATGATGATTGCTTACCCTTTCCATTTACGATAATGGCACTCTAGGCACCCTTTGCGGGTACCTTCCATTTATTCGCGTATTCTGATATGGGTATGAAAAAGTGGAAAAAGGCATGTCTCCAATCCTGGTGTGGCAAGCGTCTTAATAGTATCTGCGATGATTCAAAGTCATGGAGCATTATCACTATTGTGAGCATATACTCTCTTTTGCTAAGAAAGACTGATCATGGAACTTGAAGGAAAGGTGATTGGCCATTACCATATCCAGCGCTACCTGGCGCGCGGAGGCATGTCCGAGGTTTACCTGGCGCAAGACAAGCACACTGACCAGAGCGTGGCCCTTAAAGTGGTCTGCCACGACGATGAGGATCACTTCGACCGCTTTCAACGCGAAGTGACGGCCCTGGGTAAGCTGGAGCATGAACATATCTTGCCCATCCTGGAGCAGGGAGAAGATGGAGGCTGGCACTACTGTGTCATGCCCTATCTGGAGCAGGGCAGCCTGCACCGGCGCTTAACGCAAGGCCCGCTCTCCTTAGAGGAAGCTGGCCGCATCCTCCAGCAGATCGCCGAAGCCCTGCAATGCGCCCATAATAGCGGCCTTCTGCACAGGGATATCAAACCCTCCAATATCCTCCTGCAAGACGATCAGGTCTATCTGGCCGATTTTGGCCTGGCCAAAGACATGAACCTGCCAAGCAATATCACCCAGAGTGGGGTGTTGATAGGCACGCCGGAGTACATGGCACCTGAATTAGCCGAGCAGCCAGCGACCACCAGCAGCGATCTCTATGCCCTGGGCGTCGTGCTCTACCAGATGCTCACCGGTCGCGTCCCCTTCCGGGGAACCTCGCCCCTGGCCATCTACTGGAAGCATATCCAGGAGCCACCGCCTCCCCCATCGCTGCTCAATCCGGCAATCCCGCCTGCGATTGAGCGGGTGGTGCTACGGGCGCTGGCCAAAGACCCTACCCAACGCTTCCCTTCGGCCAAAGCGCTGGCTGAGGCCTATTCGCAGGCACTGTTGGCCTCGGAGCAAGAGCAGGCAGAGTTTTCGTCCTCGCATGGCCTCTTGCCTCCTCCCTCACAGCGCATCGTCCCTCTCCGCCCTGCGGCAGTTCAGCGCTATGGGATGAGGCAGGCGCTGGTAGCGCTGGCGACTGTGTTGGTGCTGTTTGTGCTACCCATGCTGCTGGGATTTGTGTTCTATACGAGCAGCTTGCCGGGGCAGGCGCCACCGGCAGTGGGGGCTAGCGCCCAGTTCATGAACGTGGGACGAGCCGCCGAAGTTCCAACTCCTGTCACTAAGAGCATAACCAGGCATCCCACATCTCCAACAACTTCATCTGGTCCCCCGCAGGTCACGCCCAACTCGAGCCACAAGCCGGGAGGTGATGGAGGACATAGCCATGGTCATGGGCATGGGCATAAGCATGGGCATAGCCATGACGATTCGCCACTAAGCTTGATACCCTTGTGAAATCTTGTAAAATCTCAATTACTTTCCCCACGTGTTGCAGGTTTCCTCACATTTAGTAGTTGCCAGGAAACTGTAGTCGCGCTATGATATAAAAAGCGCTGTGTTACAGCAAGTACTTTGTGTGAAGGAACAATCATGCAGCAATATATCTCGTTCTCTCCTGTATCGCCGCAGAGAGGCACAGGATTGGCACGGTTTCTTGATGCTTGTTACCGCCGGCAGCCCGATGCAACGCCTATCTGGTTCATGCGGCAGGCGGGTCGCTGCCTGGCAGAATATCGCGAATTACGCAAGCGGTATGATATTCTGACGATGGCCAAGACGCCAGAACTGTGCGCCCAGGTCACGCTTATGCCCGTCGAGCGCTTTGGCGTCGATGCAGCCGTGCTCTATGCCGATATCATGCTCCCTTTAGAGAAAATGGGCATCTCCTTCGAGATCGAGCCGGAGATCGGCCCCATCATCCACAATCCGGTGCGCACTATGCAGGATGTGGATGCCTTGCGCGTGGTCGATGCCGAAGAGTCCACGCCATATGTACTGGAGGCTATCCGGCTGGTTCGCCGCGAGTTGGAAGGGAAACAGGCCGTGATCGGTTTTTCGGGCGCTCCATTTACGCTCGCCTGTTATATAATCGAGGGCCGTCCCTCGCGCGACTACGCTTTTGCCAAATCGTTGATGTATGGCCAGCCTCACATATGGCATGCGCTTATGGAGAAGCTAACACGGGTCGTTTCAGGCTACCTGCTCGCGCAGATCCAGGCCGGAGTGCATGTCGTGCAGTTGTTCGATAGCTGGGTGGGCGTGCTTGGCCCAAGCGTCTACAGGCAGTTCGTGCAGCCCTACTCGCGTCGCATCTTTGAGGCGGTTAAGCAAGCTGGAACTCCCTCGATCCACTTCGGCACGGGCACGGCAAGCCTGCTGGAATTGATGACTGAAGCCGGTGGCGATGTGATCAGCGTTGACTGGCGCGTTGACCTCGACGACGCCTGGGCCCGTATCGGTTATGATCGCGGCATTCAGGGCAATCTTGATCCCACGCTCTTGCTGGCGCCGTGGGAGGCAATCGAAGCCGGTATGCAAGATATCCTGCGCCGGGCCAATAATCGCCCCGGGCATATCTTCAACCTCGGTCACGGTGTGCTTGCTCCAACCGATCCCGATGTGTTAGCGCGGCTGGTTGATGCCATCCACACAGCAACAGCCCGCCCATAATGATCATACCCGAAAGGTATAACCATGACGGAAAAACAACACATTGGCGTGATGCTGATGACCTATGGCTCACCGGCCACGCTCGATGATATTCCTACCTACCTCAAGCATGTCTATGGTGGCCGCGAAGCCAGTCCCGAGGTCATTGCCGAGTTCCGGCGCCGTTATGGCCTGATTGGTGGCTCTCCCCTGCTGCGTATCACACGCGAGCAGGCAGCGGCGCTAGAACAAGAGCTAAATGCCCAGCATCCCGGCGGATCAACATTTCGCGCTGCTGCCGGAATGCGCTTCGCGCCACCTTTCATTGCCGATGTTTTGCCTGAGCTAGCCAGTGGCGCAACACAGATTGTTGGCATCATCATGTCGCCCCAGTATTCTCCGATTATCATGGGCGGCTATGTCAAAGCCCTACAGGATGCTGTAGCCCGCTTGCAACGCGATGATCTCAAGCTCAACATTGCTGGTGATTGGCATCTCCAGCCCTACTTCTTGCAGGCTGTGGCCCAGCGCGTGCAAGAAGCACTTGAGACTTTCCCGCCAGGAGTGCGCGAGCGCGTCCCCGTACTGCTGACCGCTCATAGCATGCCAAAGCGGGTGGTCGAGAACGAGCCTGGATATATCAACGCTCTCAAAGAGACGGCAGCAGCCATCGCCCGGTTAGTGGGACTGCCACCTGAACGCTGGATGTTCTGCTACCAGAGCGCGGGCCATACGCCGGAAGAATGGCTCAAGCCGGATTTCGCCGATGTGATGCCGGAACTGCGTGCAGCCGGGCACACACACGTCCTGATCGCGCCTGTGCAGTTCCTGGCCGATCACCTCGAGATCCTGTACGATATCGAGATCGGCGCTCGCGAGCAAGCCGAGAGGTACGGCATCCAGTTTGCCCGCACCCAGTCGCTCAACACATCGCCCCTGTTTATCAAGGCGCTCGCTGAAGTAGTAAAGGAGACAATGGATTCACCTTCAGTCTAGCACGATATCAACCAGTTGAAATCCTCCCATGATCACCACTTCTCCCAATTTGATATCGAGCGGGTGGCTGAATAGCGGCCCATCGCTCACAAAGGTATGATATTCGCCGCGTTCGCCGCAAGGATCAATGCCCGCCGCCTCGAAATCTTGTACCAGCGCTTCCGACAGGCGAGCGCCCAGCCATGCGGGTTTTGCACGCGCCAGTTCGATGCAGGTCAGCGTCGCCACATAGCCACGCGCAATGCACTCGCGTACCAGCAAAGCGGGATTGTCGCCCCATAACGGCTCGATATGCGCAAGTCCTGCCGCGGTAGTGCGTTCCTCGTACCATGCACGCACATCGGCGAGGTGAATATCGCCGAAGAGTATGGCGGTAACGTCTCGCTGGCGCAGATCAGAGAGCGCCTGCAGGAAGACCTGCTCAAACTGCTCCGGCGTTGTAGCATAGCTGAGCAAGGGAATACGCAGGGCATCAGCCTGGGCCTGGATATGCGTAATCGGAACGCCGTGGAAGCGCACCCGGCTGGTTGCCGCATCATACAGTGTGACAAGGTAGTCGATACGACGCCCGGCCCGTACAGCGCGGTCAAGTGCGAGCATGGAATCTTTGCCACCTGAGAAACTCAGGGCGCTGTATCCCGATTGAGACATTATTATACCTGATTTTCCTCGTGTAATGCCTGTTGCATGTACTGGCGCAAACCGGGGGCAATATCGGGGCGCTTCAAGGCATAGGCGATAGAGGTGGTCAGCAAACCCAGCGGCGTGCCCGTGTCATAGCGTATGCCCGTGAAGCGAAGGCCATAGCAGCGACCTTCCCGCGCCTGCATCTCGATAGCGTCCGTGACCTGGATTTCTCCGCCTTTTCCTGGCGGCGTCTTTTCCAGCAATGCGAAGATATCCGGTGTCAGTACGTAGCGCCCGGCTATGGCCAGGTCGGAGGGCGCCTCTTGCAGGGCAGGCTTCTCAACGAGGTGCGTGACTTTGACAACATCCGGCTCAAGCTCCTCGACAGCCACAATGCCGAAGGAAGGAATTTGCTCCGGCGGCGCCTGGAAGAGCGAGAGAACAGAGCCGCCATACTGTTCATGAATCTCGATCATACGTGGAAGGCAGGGTGTTTCTGGCGCTACCAGGTCGTCTCCCAGCATGACAATGAACGGTTCGTTGCCAACCAGCTCTTTTGCGCACAAAACGGCATGGCCAAGGCCAAGCGGTTCCGGCTGCCTTACAGAGGCATATGTTGCCATCGCCTGCGTGCGCCGCAGCTCTTCCAGGGCTTCCAGCTTCCCCTTGCGCTCCAATACCGCTTCTAGCTCAGGAAAGGCGTCGAAATGATCCTCGATGCTGCGCTTGCTCCGGCTCGTAACGAAGATGATCTCTTCAACACCGGCAGCGACCGCCTCCTCCACGATATATTGTAACGCCGGTTTATCGACGAGTGGCAACATCTCTTTAGGTATGACCTTGCTGGCCGGCAGTACCCGCGTACCGAGACCGGCCACCGGCAATACAGCTTTGCGAATGCGCATACATCCTCCCCTCCTACGAACAAATTCATTGTCACAAAATATGATGATTGACCAGGAACGCAATCACGATGATGGCGATAATCAGCAGGGCAACGCCGATCAGGAAGTAGATGTTCTTACGGCCCAGTGCAATCCTGCTTGGGCCGCTGGCGGCAACCTTCTTGACCTCCTGCTTGCGCTCCTCGATGCGCTTTTTGCGCCTCTCAATCCGCTTGCGTCGCTGCTGAACTATAGCCGGGGCCTGCCCCGGAGTCGTCCCCAACTGCTGCATGCGCCGTCGCATAGCACGATTGTAGCTCTCAGCCTGCTGTTGCTGTGGGTTGCTCGCCTTGATCTCCCTGGGCTGCGTTGACCTGGCCCCAGGTAAAGCTGTACCGCCAACGCGCGACTCCGTGCTCTTACTACCTGGCTTGCTTCCTTTGCCTGTCCTGGCCGCGCCTGCGCCTGTTTTTTCTGTCTTAGCCGTCTTTGAGGTATCTGAGGCCGGCTTCTGAGACTCAGGCCTGTTCTCTTTTGCCATAGGTCTATCCCTCTTTTTCATGATCCTCTTGCGCTACAAGTTGCCTGGCAATTTCGGCTGCCTTTTCCTTATCATCCGGTGAGAGTACGCCGTCGATCACCAATCCCAGGAGATGATCTTTGATGGGACGCAGCCAGGGCCCGGGTGGGCGGCCAAACATCGCCATCAGTTCGTTGCCATCCAGTGGGCTTTTCAGCGGCACTCGCTCTGCCTCCTCTTTCAGGCGCTGGCAACGTTCGGCAAGCTCGTTGACACGGGCCGCCGCGCGTGAAACCTTATCGGCGCGGTAGCTGGTAATATCAGCTCGCGAAAGGTCGAGCAGGTCGGGTAAGACATCCCCGCTCTCCAGCATGAGCCGCCGCACCGCTCCATCCGTCCAGTCGGAGGTATAGGCGTTGGCCCGCATGTGCAATCGCACGATGCGTGAAACATGCTCAATGAACTCGTTATCAAAATGCAGGCGTTTGAGTATATCACGCGCCATGTGCGCGCCCACTTCTTCATGCCCATAGAAGTGGATTTTGTTATCCTCAACACTGCGCGTGCGTGGCTTGGCGATATCGTGCAGCAAGGCGCTCCAGCGTGCCAGCAAGCTGGGCGATGTACGCTCGACCACGCGCAGGACGTGGGCATAGACATCTTTCGAGGACACATTGCGCGCAGGTGTTGGCTGCTGGCTAACGCCTCGCAGCTCAAGTATTTCTGGTATGATCCACTCCATCAAACCCAGCTCGACGAGCAGGTCAAGTCCCTTAGCCGGGTGAGGCGAGACCAGCAATTTGTTCATCTCGTCGCGAATACGCTCGCGGCTGATCTTTTGCAGCTTTGGAGCCCGGTGGATGATCGAGCGGCGCGTGTGCGGCTCAATGGTGAAATCGAGTTGAGCGGCAAAACGCACGGCGCGCAGCAGGCGCAGCGGGTCTTCGTCAAAACGCTTATCAGGCTCGTTGCCGACGGCGCGGATAATATGGGCCTCCAGGTCTTGTCGCCCGCCAAAGAGGTCAATGATCTGCCTGGTGAGCGGATCCTGGGCCATGGCGTTGATGGTGAAGTCGCGGCGCAGCAGGTCATCGGCCAGCGAGGTGCCAAAGCAGACTTCGGGTTTGCGTGACTCTGGATTGTAGCGCTCGGAGCGAAAGGTGGTAATCTCGATGATGTTGTTGCCGTAATAGAGGCGCACAGTGCCAAAGCGCTCTCCCACCAGGACGACAGTGGTGGGATGGGTTGGAGCAACCAGCCGCTTGATCTCCTCCGGCCGGGCATCGGTTGCCAGGTCTGCATCGTTGGATTGTTCGCGGTGCAGCAGCACGTCGCGAACCGTCCCGCCTACCATATAGAGTTGTTTATGATGCGCGCGAAAAATTTCCGCCAGCGTGACGATAATATCTAGCATGTGAGACGTGTATATCCATCGCAGGCGCAGCAGTAGATAGCGTAAATTGCCTCCACGCCTGCTTTTCCTCTTTCTGTAATTGGAAGTATTGTACCATGTTTAGGCCGGTCGATAAAGAGGAATGACTACACGCCCACTAACTTGATCACTATTGCTGACAGGATAATCCCTAGAAGCGAACCTACTATCACCTGCGCCAGCGTATGGCGACGCAATGCGACACGCGACCAGCTTACCAGCACCAGCAACATAAAAGCAGGTAGCACAATTGCGCCATAGATAGCCGCCAGCATTGTGAGCGTGCCGGCCAATGTTGAGGCATGGATACTGATTTTCCACCACAGCGTGATCAGCATCATGATCACAGCGCCTGCGATCGTGCCTACCAGCACTGTTTCCAGGGGCTTTGGCCCATGCATGGACATCAGGACAAGCAATCCTGCTGTAATTGAGGCAATGCTGAAAAGAAATGGCCCTTTCCGTTCCCTCCTTCGACTTACCTCAGCATCTGAAAGCTTCCCCAGGCGAACTCCAAGCAGGATATAGATGAGGGGCCCACAGCTAAGGAAGCAGAGGGTAATGCAGGCATAAACCAGGGCCGCTAGCAGGCTGCCTGCATGGTAAAGGGCTACGAGTATGATAAGACACACTGAGACAGGCGCAGGGGCAAGGATGATAGAAACATAGCGGGCAACGCGCCCATACCGCTGCGCAGGCAGAGCGGGTGCTATGACGGCATCTTCAACAACATCGGCTGTAAGCTGATCGGGCATATTCCTCCTCATTGTATCTGGTATTATAGCAGAAAAAGCCCCAGGGACGTAATCCCTGAGGCTTCCACCCCCTTCCACCTGGCCGCCAGATAAAGTGGTAACATGTCTACCGGGCACCATCCATGTCACCCTTGCTACGTATCAACCCTATGGTGCCGGCAGCAGCTACCTGCTGGGTTTTAACCCCCTTCCCCCACTACATTTCCACCCAGAAAATAATGTTTCCCTTTGTCACGAGACATACTATACCATGTCATCCTGACGAACCTATGAAAAAGGATAAGCTCTGCATGACTTTTTTTTCATGCAACGTTACCATCGGAGCAAAATAGCATTACAGTTTATTCATCTTTTGCCAATTTCGTGCCAATCTTGCGCAAATTTCTCAATTGCCTCTTCAGTTTGCGGATCGCTCACCATGTCAAGCAATACTTGCGAGGTACCGTTTGCGCCACATTCGTGATATCATCAAATAAAGGGCTATCAATGTAGAGGGCCATCATGAATCTCCAATCTCGTCTTTTATCTGATACTGTACAGCTTGCTCCTGGTACTCAGGTGTTGTTTGTGAATTCGGCGGCCGATCCGTTTGTACCGGTCGTGTTACAACGCTGCTCAGGCTGCGCTATAACGCTTGCCGAGGATAACATCGCCGCGGTACATATGGCTATGAGCGAGGTCGAGCAAGCAGCGCCAGGCTCTCATCCCTTGCGGCACATCGCTTTTCACGAGTATATGTTACACGAACAAGTGGCAACCATGGATGTTGCCATCATGGGTCTGCTGTACCAGCCTGGCAAAGCCTGGATAGAGTATGGCCTGCAACTGGCCTTCTATGCCCTCAAACCCGGCGGAAAGTTCTATGTTGTAGGGGCCAAAGATCGGGGCATCTTGACAGTGGCAAAGCATATGCAGGAACGCTTCGGCAATGCTGAGACCCTGGCAATCAGCAAAGGGCATCGCGTGATCTGCTCATCGAAGCCTGCGGAGGCACAATTTGTTGCGCCCAATAGCCTGCCCATTATGGTGTTTGCCCAGGGACAACTCGACGAGGGGACGCGCTTATTGCTGGACGCACTGGAAGTGCGTGCCACAGACGATGCCCTGGATATCGGATGCGGGGCAGGTATCATTGGCCTGCATATTGCCCGGCTGGCAAGCAAGGGCAGCGTGACGATGGTCGATGCCAGCCTTGTAGCTGTGACAGTTGCAGAGCGCAACGTGGCCGAAAGCGGCCTGCCGAACGTGCGCGTGCTGGCAAGCGATGGCGCGCAAGCTGTTTTCGGGGAGCGCTTTGATCTTGTCGTGACCAATCCTCCTTTTCACCAGGGTGGTATGCAAACAACTGAGATTGCCGAGCGCTTTATTCGGGAGGCCGCCCAGGTTTTGCGCCCCTCTGGCCGTTTTTACCTGGTAGCCAATCGCTTTCTGAAGTACGAGCCAACGTTGCAAGCCTGTTTCAGGCAAGTGCAAGAAGTTGGGGGCAACGGGCGCTATAAGGTTTTGCGAGCGCTCCAACCTCGCCCGTAGTGCTCTGTCAAGCTTCATAGGGCTGATGAGATGTAGTGGCCTCCCTTGTGGGGGCCAGGCAGCTATCGATCACATGGACCTTGATACAGTAGTAGGAGTGATCATGACTACGATACTTTATCTGAACGGAAATATCTATACAATGGATGCCGCACAGCCGCAAGCCCAGGCAATGGCTATCGATAGCGACAGCGGCTATATCCTGGCGGTGGGCAGCAACGACGAAGTGCGCCGCATGCGTGGCCAGCATGCAGATATCTTCGACTTGCATGGGAGAACAGTTCTACCCGGCTTTATCGATTCGCATATCCATCTCCTTAGCGCGGCCTATCGCTCCCACTATATCGATGCAAGGGGATGCGCAAGCGAAGATGAGGTAGCGGCCCTGGTACGCGAGCGTGCGGCGCAGACACCGGAGGGGCAATGGGTGCTTGGCGGGCAATGGGATAAGAATCTCTGGCCCGGAGGCCATTTCCCAACGAAAGCCTCGCTGGATGCTGCCGCGCCCGCTCACCCGGTAGCCCTATGGAGCAAAGATGGCCACCTGCTCTGGGTCAACTCGCTCGCCCTCCAGCGGGCCGGTATTACCTCCGAGACGCCAGACCCTTCTAACGGAGCCATTCTGCGCGACAGCCTGGGCGAGCCGACCGGTATTTTAGAGGAGCAGGAGGCAACCGATCTTGTCTACCGCGTCATTGGAGAGCCTGATCCTATGCTCACTCGCCTGCTTGTGCAGCGCATCTTAAAAGAGTTGCAGAAGAGCGGTATCACCACCATCCACGATATCGAAGGGATGGATGCCCTCAACCTCTTCCGGCAATTGCGCTCTGAAGGAGAGCTGGGAGTGCGCGTCCACATGATCCTGCCTCGCCAGTTGCTTCCAGCATTGCGCGAGAGCTGGCGCGACATCCTCGAGGCAAATGACGACATGATCTGCGTGGGCGGGATCAAAATCTTTGCCGATGGGACGCTTGGCTCCCAAACTGCTGCTATGCTGGAGGCCTTTGAGGGCAATCCCAGCAACTACGGCATTCTCACGTTGCCAGAGCAGGAGATGAACGAGACGGTGCAGGCCGCTGCTGAGCTTGGCTTCAATATCGCCATTCATGCCATCGGGGATCGGGCCGCTCGCGTTGCCCTCAACTCTATCGAGCGGGCACAACAACACCTCGCTGAGCGCAATGATGTAGCGCGTAATTTCCCCAGCCTGCGCTACCGCTTGGAGCATGTGCAGTTGATCGCACCTGAAGACCTGGAACGCATGCGCCGGCTCGGTGTCATCGCTTCCGTGCAGCCGTTCCACGCCGTTGCCGACCGCGATATTGCCGAGCGCTACTGGGGCCAGCGCCATCGCCGCGCCTATGCCTACCGCACAATGCAGCAACTGGGCATCCCGCTCTCGCTCGGCTCGGATGCACCTGTAGAAACCTTTGACCCGCTGCGTATTCTCTATGCTGCGATCCGGCGCCGTGACAATAGAACCTCTCAACGTCCCCCATGGCTGCCTGACCAGGCCCTCTCGCTCAGAGACGCATTATGGGACTATACCATGGGTGCTGCCTATGCCGGTTCCGAGGAAAACCTGAAAGGCTCCCTCACCGTTGGGAAATTGGGTGACGCTATCGTGCTGCGCGAAAATATCTTCGACATGCCACAGGAGCGGCTACCCGAAAATGCCGTGCAGGCAACCATTTTAGGCGGGAAGATAGTGTATGGGGAGGTCTGAGCGGGCCTCCCCACGCTCATCTCTCACGCCATCAACTTTGTCACCTGCTCGCATGCCCAGGCCGCGTTGCGGCAGGCATTGGCGGCATCAGTATCGCCCATGCGATCGCATTCGTTGGCGCAATGTGTCGTTACCTGCGCACAGGCCTGGCAAACATAGCCTATGAGGGCGGAGTTGTGCTGCAGGAAATGAGTCGTCACCCTGCAGAGTTCGGCGCAATCTCGCAAAATGTTGATGTGATCCAGGCTGGCATGTTCACCGCTAGACTTCTCATCGGCGCTAGCCGTCTGCAAACAGACGTCGTGACAACTGGTGCAATCCTGAATACACTGCTGTATCTCTATCTGGCTCATCGAGTTTCCCGTGTTTTGCTGCATATCCTTCTATCCTTCTTTCCTTCATGGTTGAACCTCGCCTTATACTACCACACCTATGTTGGTCGTGTCGTTGGGGTGTTGGTCGTAGGAGCTCCATACACTTCTGTCCCCGGCGGCACGTCGGGAGATTCTTCAATAGCAGCGCCAATCTTATCCTCGGTCGTCTGCGAGGGATAGGTCTTACCTTCCAGCAAGTGCTGCAAAGGCAGGAACAATGGCTGGGGCAAAGAATCCCACGTGAACCATCCTACATTTGACTCTTCGCCAGGAGCTTTGACCTTTGGTTCGCCTGAGACGTGCTTGGCCTCGAACCAGAGGGTGATATAGTGCTTCTGTTCTGCCTCAAAGACATCGTTGGTGACAACCCTGAACTTGATATCGCTGATGGTCACACCCGTTTCCTCCAGCGTCTCGCGGGCAGCCGTCTCTTCTGGAACTTCACCGTAATTGATGTGCCCGCTGGGTGGTCCCCATGTGCCGGCACCATGCGTATGCTGGCGCTTTTCCAGCAAGATACGGTCGCCTTTTTTGACAATGACGGACACTCCGACTTGCGCTTGCTTTTCGTGTTTTTGTTCCTCTGACATGATCAATCTCCTTTGCTTTCCCGGCCACTACAGTTATCACGCCTGAATGCCCAGAAACGACGCAACGACGCAGGCAAAACTTGACAGGTACAAGAAATATTGCTATGATGTCATCGCTTTTCTAACACCGAGCAGGAGAAAGCGGAGCTGTCAAGGAAGGCCTCCACCAACGCCTCCTACGTATCCACCTGCTGTGGCCTGTGTGCGGAGATGAAAAGGAGATAAATCAAAGATGTTTGCAGTCATAAAAAGTGGTGGAAAACAATATAAGGTTTCTGTTGGCGAGACACTAGAAGTCGATCGGTTGCACGTCGAAGACGGAACCCAGATAACCTTCGACGAGGTCTTGCTGATCTCAGATGAAAATACTACGATGATCGGCGCTCCCTATGTAGAGAATGCTCAAGTGCTGGCGACTGCCGTCAAGCAGAAGCGCGGGAAAAAGATCATCGTGTTCAAGTACAAGTCCAAGAAGCGCTACCGCCATCGCCGGGGCCATCGCCAGGAACTGACCGTCCTATCGATTGACGATATCATCGCGGATGGAAAAAGTCTTATTACGGGCAAAGCTCTCGGAGTTGAAGAGGCGCCTGCTGAGGAGGAAGTTGTCCCTCCGGCCACAATTGAGAGCGAGGCTCAGGCGGAAACTCCGGCAGGTACAGAGCCTGAAGCTGAGGCTGCAGCCGAAAGCGAGACCCGCACACAAAAGCGGACAAGGCGGCGGCGACGCACGGCGCGCGCTGAAGATACTGAAGAAGATACTGAAAGCAAGGCAGAGGAAGAATAAGCTATGGCACATAAAAAAGGTGTAGGTAGTTCCCGCAACGGCCGGGACAGTAATCCCAAAATGTTAGGCGTGAAACGCTACGATGGGCAGTTGGTCAGGGCAGGCACCATTATTGTGCGCCAGCGTGGTACGAAGATCAGGCCTGGCCAGAATGTCGGCCTGGGGCGCGATCATACCTTATTCGCCCTGATCGACGGCTATGTCAAGTTCGGTCATGAGTCACGGAAGCAGCGCAAAGTCAGTATTCTGACCGAGTTTCCTGGGCGGCCATCGCTGGCTCCTAAAGTGGCAGCAGGCAACGCTACGCCGCCTACCACAGTACAGGCCTGATCTATC